>CAKRDD010000008.1 GCA_934309345.1 uncultured Mediterraneibacter sp.
TCACTGATTGAAAATTGTAGTTTGAAAAGTATGATCCAAACCAAGAGTGCCAGATAAATTAAGAATAAAATGGTTACAAAGCATCATCTTTCCAAACCGCATGAAACAGTTCCTCAATACTTACAACATTCCCGGCACTTTCCAAAAGGACCTGGAGGATAGAAAATTCTGTCGGCGTCAGAGAAACAGGCTCACCGTCTAACAGACATTCATGGGTCTGAACATTCACGCACAATTTGTTATAGGAAAGTTCCGATGGAACTTTCTCTGTGATGATACCGGGCGAATATTTCTTGTAACGTCTTAACTGCGCTTTCACTCTGGCAACTACTTCAAGTGGGCGAAAAGGTTTTGTCACATAATCGTCCGCTCCCAATGTCAGCCCCGTTATTTTATCCGTTTCCTCAATTTTAGCCGTTAGCATTATGATTGGATAAGTGTATTTCTTTCGGATAAGCTGGCAAAGTGAAAAGCCGTTCATATCCGGGAGCATAATATCCAGAATGGCAAGATCAATGTCGCCGCTTTCAATACACGACATGGCATCCGTTGCGCAGTAAAATTTATAAACGACGTAATTTTCGTTTTTCAAGTAGACCTCCAACAGATCCGCTATATCTTGCTCGTCATCTATAATCAATATCTTTTCAGACATATTTTCAACTCCTTTGCTCATATATCCAATTAAGTATAGCAAATACAACATCTAAATTCACAATGGATTGCCTGAGAAATTATTAAGATTTTCCTAACTTTCGAATTTAGGCAACTTAAAATGCTAACGCAAATTACATATCAGTTTTTTATGCGTCATACATATTCTCCAATATACTTCCATATAATGCACAGATTGACTTCATAATTGTATGCCATGAAATATCAGCAGCATAAGAATAATTTTTTTGATATGTTTTCCATAACCGGACTTGATTCAATTTCATCAAATATTTCTCTTATATCCTCAGCTTCTATCAGGTCTAATGTTCCCCTTTTGGGGCTGTAGCCACAAGTACAGTCCATAAAACTTGTTTTTGGAGTTGTTCTCCATACAACTTTTGTAAAATATAAATATCATAAAAATCTCTCATTCGTGTATTTGTAACGTTTCGACTAACAACAGTTTCCAATTTTCCCCTCAATCAATCGAGTATGTTAATAAGAGCCAGAACAGGCACCACGCACGGTAACTGTTCTGGCTCTTATTAAAAGTTTTCTCTAATTTAATCTACTGTTGCAATTCTCATCATATTACTTGTAAAGCTTCTCTCTTTGCTTACATTTGTTGATGGAATTCCAGCTGTGATAACTACAACATCTCCCGGCTCAACATACTGTTTTACCTGTGCCAGTTCGATTGCATTCTCACAGATATCTTCTGTTGTATCAACTTCAAGAGACTTCAGCGGTCTTACGCCCCAGTAGATAGACATTCTTCTCAGTGTTCTCTCGTTCGGAGTTACACCAAGGATCTCCTGTCTTGGTCTTAAGTTGGATACAACTCTTGAAGTTGCTCCTGATACGGATGGTGTAATGATACATTTTGCATTCAGGTTCGCTGCTGCCAGTACGGATGAATATCCGATCGCACTGGATACTCCACCTCTTAAATGACCGTGCTCTTTCTCAAGCATGCTATCATAATCAAGGTGTTTCTCTGTCTGCTCGATAATATGAACCATCATCTGAAGTGCTTCGAGTGGGTATTTACCCTGTGCTGTCTCTCCTGAAAGCATTACAGCATCTGTTCCGTCATATACAGCGTTCGCAACGTCTGTCACCTCGGCTCTTGTCGGACGTGGATTACGCATCATAGAATCAAGCATCTGTGTTGCTGTGATAACTGTCTTGAACTGATCGTTACATTTCTGGATCATCATCTTCTGAAGATATGGAAGTTCCTCTGCCGGGATCTCAACTCCGAGGTCTCCACGGGCAACCATGATACCATCTGCTGCACGGATGATCTCATCGATATTGCTGATTCCTTCTTCATTCTCAATCTTTGCGATGATCGGGATGTATGGAGCTCCAAGAGATTTCAGGTATGCCTTGATCTCAAGGATACACTCTGCATTTCTTACGAAAGATGCAGCGATAAAATCGATTCCCTGCTCTGCTCCGAATTTAATATCTTCTTTATCTTTCTCAGTGATCGCCGGAAGTCTTACCGGTACTCCCGGTACATTAACGCCCTTTTTCTCTCCGAGCTCACCACCGTTGATGATCTCACAATGAATTTCTTTGTCTGTTTTTCCGATTACTTTCAGTCCGATCAGACCGTCATCGATCAGAATAACCTTTCCTTCACTTACATCTTCTGCAAGTCCCTTATATGTAATAGATACTTTATTCTCATCTCCAACGATATCTTCTGTAGTAAGTGTAAAGGTGTTCCCTGTTTCAAGCTTAATCTTCTTTCCGTCTTTCAGAATACCTGTACGGATCTCCGGTCCCTTTGTATCCAGAAGAATTGCTGTTGTTGCATGTTCTTCCTCACGAAGCTCTTTGAGCATATCCATACGCCCTTTCTGCTCTTCGTGATCACCATGTGAGAAGTTGAAACGAGCTACATCCATGCCATTCTGGATGAGCTTTCTCATCAGTTCTCTATCATTTGTGTTTGGTCCCATCGTACATACTACTTTTGTTTTTTTCATACTAAGTCAATCTCTCCTTTAAAAAATATAACCATAAAGTTCCTATACACCTGGAGCGAAGCTACACCATATCTCCTTTGGGCTGCAACCTGAATCTGATACAATGCACTGCCATACCTCATCTCCGGTAAACTGTGTGAAAGATGCCTGACGCACTTCCCACTTTCTACTTTACATGTTCATGTGTAAATAAATGATCCTGGCAATACTCATAATTCCCATTACATTTTGAACAGAAACGGAACTCCAGAGTCGGATCATCAAGCTCTGTACGGCCACAGACTGCACAGCGGTGCCTTGCCCCATTCGCATAAGTCATATGTGGTCTCGTCTGCTGTTTAAACTTTGCTTTTCTCGCCTGTTCTTTCGGACTGAAACGCTTCATATTCCTGCTGGACAGGAAAAAGATAACGAAGTTCAATAAGGATGCCGCAATCGCAACTTTCGTTGCAAGACTTCCTGTAAAGAAATAATACAGTGCCATTGCTGCATATACGAAAGCCATCCATTTCATCTTAATCGGTAAGATAAAATAGAGTAAAACTTCCATATCCGGATAGATGGAAGCAAATGCCAGAAAGATAGACATTGTAATATAGTTTGTGCTGATCAACCCGATACTTGATAACGGGAGTTCAATTCCATAGATAAGATAAAACACACCGTACAGTATGAATACTGCGATCACTGTAAAAAGTATTCCCGAAAAAATGTATACATTGTAACGGAATGTTCCCCAGGTTCTCTCAAGTGCAGAACCAAGAGAATAGTACAATAATACAAGAAACAGTAAAGAAACCAGACTTCCTGTCGGTGGAATCAGTACCCAGGAAATAATTCTCCACACCTGTCCCCTTAATATATATGCCGGTTCCAGTGTAAGCCAGCCTAAAAGTCCCGGTGCCAAATAATAAATAGCAAAACCGATCACATAACCGGCCAGCAGATACACCGTAAGATTCGGTATCGCAAAACGACCTAATTTTTTTTCTAATTTATCAAGCCAGTTCAACTTGTATTCTCCTTCTATTTTCATTTTATGTTACCGTCTACACTATGTGCAGACAGCACTCGCATCTTCGTATAGCAGTAATTGTACAAGGGAAGACTTGTTTTGTCAAACGATTGTTTTTATGTTAATACACTTTTAACAAGAATATGATATTTTCTTTCCATTTCCACTTAGACATTTTGCCATATTACAGCCCATTTCTTCCGACTTACTACACTACAATGACCATTGTCTTTTTAAGAATCTTGTCGTATAATGTTATTTATTGCGAACCAACAAACGCATTTAATAAGTAGTAACTCATATAAATTTAACAAATTAACTGAATTACAAAAGATTGGGGATATTAATTATGAACGCAAAAAATCTACATACTTTAGGAATCGACATTGGTTCCACGACAGTAAAAATTGCAATTCTTAATGATGAAAATGAAGTCCTCTTCTCAGATTATGAACGCCATTTCGCTAATATTCAGGAGACTCTTTCCGATCTGCTTGGCCGTGCGCTTTATAAGCTTGGGCCGGTTCAGGTCTCTCCTGTCATCACAGGAAGCGGCGGTCTGACACTTGCCAAACACCTCGGAGTTCCATTTGTCCAGGAGGTAATCGCTGTCTCTACAGCACTGCAGGATTATGCTCCACAGACAGATGTTGCCATTGAGCTTGGTGGAGAAGATGCGAAGATCATTTATTTTGAAGGTGGAAATGTGGAGCAGCGTATGAATGGTGTCTGTGCCGGTGGTACAGGTTCTTTCATCGACCAGATGGCTTCTCTCCTTCAGACAGATGCTTCCGGACTGAACGAATATGCAAAGAATTACAAAGCATTATACTCGATTGCTGCACGCTGCGGTGTATTTGCCAAAACAGATATCCAGCCACTGATCAATGATGGTGCCGCTAAGGAAGACCTTGCCGCATCTATTTTCCAGGCAGTCGTAAACCAGACCATCAGTGGTCTTGCCTGTGGAAAACCGATCCGTGGACATGTAGCATTTTTAGGAGGTCCGCTTCATTTCCTTTCTGAGTTAAGAGAAGCCTTCATCCGCACACTGAAACTGGATGATGAACATATCATTGCACCGAACCACTCGCATCTGTTTGCTGCGATCGGTTCTGCACTGAACTCTAAGAAAGACACTCCGATGGAACTTCGTGATATGCAGAATCGTCTGGAAAATAGGATTCAGATGGATTTTGAAGTGGAACGTCTGGATCCACTGTTTGCGACAACTGCAGATTATGAGGAATTCATTTCCCGTCACGCAAAGCATCAGGTACCGGTAAAGGATCTTGCCTCATACAAAGGAAAAGCATTCCTCGGAATTGATGCAGGTTCAACAACTACAAAAGCGGCTCTTGTCGGTGAAGACGGAACACTTCTTTACTCTTTCTATCACAACAACGATGGGGATCCGCTTGGTACAACGATCACAGCGATCAAAGATATTTACGATCAGCTGCCGGAAGGTGTAGAGATCGTACATTCCTGTTCTACAGGATACGGTGAATCTCTGATCAAAGCTGCTCTGATGCTTGACGAAGGGGAAGTTGAGACGGTTTCTCATTATTATGCTGCATCCTTCTTTGAACCGGATGTAGACTGTATCCTCGACATCGGTGGTCAGGATATGAAATGTATCAAAATTAAAAACCAGACTGTCGACAGTGTTCAGCTGAATGAAGCATGCTCTTCCGGATGTGGTTCTTTCATTGAGACATTTGCAAAATCTCTGAATTATTCTGTAGAAGATTTTGCTCACGAAGCACTTTATGCACAGAACCCGATTGATCTTGGAACACGCTGTACTGTATTTATGAACTCTAAAGTAAAACAGGCACAGAAAGAAGGCGCATCTGTTGCTGATATTTCAGCCGGACTTGCTTATTCTGTTATCAAGAACGCCCTGTTTAAGGTAATCAAAGTATCTGACGCATCCGAACTTGGAAATCATATCGTTGTCCAGGGAGGTACTTTCTATAACAACGCTGTGTTGAGAAGTTTTGAGAAAATCGCAAACTGTGAAGCAATCCGCCCGGATATTGCCGGAATCATGGGAGCTTTCGGTGCAGCCCTGATTGCCAGAGAACGTTACGTTGACTGCGAAGGCACAACCATGCTTTCCATTGATGAGATCCGCTCTCTTGAATACTCCACAACAATGACAAAATGTCGTGGATGTACCAACACCTGCCGTCTGACGATCAATCATTTCAGCGGCGGACGTAAGTTCATCACAGGAAATCGCTGTGAACGCGGACTTGGAAAAGAAAAATCTAAAAATCAGATGCCGAACTTGTTCGAATACAAAATGCATCGTTATTTTGATTATGAACCACTTTCTGAAGAAGAGGCAAAGCACGGAGCGATCGGTATTCCTCGTGTACTGAATATGTACGAGAACTATCCGTTCTGGTTCACATTCTTTACAAAACTTGGATTCCGTGTTGTTCTGTCACCTGCTTCTACAAGGAAGATTTACGAACTTGGTATTGAATCTATTCCAAGTGAATCTGAGTGTTATCCGGCAAAACTGGCGCACGGACATGTACAGTGGCTGATCAACCAGGGAGTGAAACACATTTTCTATCCGTCAATTCCATATGAACGGAAAGAATTTGCTGATTCTGACAACCACTACAACTGCCCGATCGTTACTTCCTATCCGGAAAATATTAAGAATAATATGGATCCGATCGTCAACGGAGAAGTTGATTTCATCCATCCATTCTTAAATCTGGAAAGTGAAGAGACGATTTCTTATCGTCTTGTAGAAGAATTAAGTAAGACGTTCTCTCTTTCTGAAAATGAGATTAAATCTGCAGTTCACGATGCATGGAATGAACTTGCTGCCTGCCGTCAGGATATGCGAAATAAAGGCGAAGAGACGATCCGTTTCTTAAATGAAACAGGAAACCGCGGTATCGTACTTGCCGGTCGTCCATACCATATTGACCCGGAAGTAAATCATGGTCTGCCTGAGCTCATTACATCCTATAACATTGCTGTACTTACGGAAGACTCTGTCTCTCATTTGAATCCGGCAGAGCATCCTCTGAACGTCATGGACCAGTGGATGTACCACTCCAGACTGTACGCTGCTGCAAACTATGTAAAGACAACTGAGAATCTTGACCTGATCCAGCTTAACTCTTTCGGATGTGGACTGGATGCTGTTACAACAGATCAGGTTGCTGAGATCCTTACAAATTCAGATAAGATCTACACAACTTTGAAGATCGATGAAGTAAATAACCTTGGAGCCGCAAGAATCCGTGTGCGTTCTCTTCTCGCTGCAATCCGCGTACGTGAAAAGAAGCAGGAAAAACGTACCATTCGTCCGGCTTCTATCGAAAAGGTTACATTTACAAAAGAGATGCGTAAAGATTATACAATTCTCTGTCCGCAGATGTCTCCTGTTCATTTTGAACTGCTTGAGCCTGCTTTCCGCGCTGCCGGGTACAACATTGATGTTCTTCCTAATGATAACAAACAGGCTGTCGATATGGGATTAAAATATGTAAACAATGACGCCTGCTACCCTTCTCTGATCGTTGTCGGTCAGATCATGGATGCACTGTTATCCGGAAAATATGACTTGAACCATACAGCTGTTATCATTACACAGACCGGTGGTGGTTGCCGTGCTTCGAACTATATTGGATTTATCCGTCGTGCACTTAAGAAAGCCGGCATGGAGCATATTCCGGTTATATCACTTAACTTAAGTGGACTGGAAGATAACCCTGGATTCAAGCTTTCTCCTGCACTGGTTCTCCGCGGAATCTACGCAGCAGTATTCGGAGATATCTTTATGAAATGCGTTTACCGCATGCGTCCTTATGAGGCCGTACCGGGAACTACAGATAAGATTCACCGTAAATGGGTTGAAGTTGTTAAGAAGTTTGTGTCCGAGGGATATCCGTCCCGTAAGAGATTTAAGAAGCTTTGTAAAGATATCATCAGTGATTTTGATAATATCGAGACACTTGATATCAAGAAACCGCGTGTTGGGATCGTTGGAGAAATCCTCGTTAAATTCCTCCCTGCTGCCAACAATCATCTGGCAGAGCTTCTGGAAAGCGAAGGCGCCGAGGCAGTCGTTCCGGATCTTCTTGACTTCCTGCTCTACTGCTTCTACAACCAGAACTTCAAAGTTTCCCATCTGGGAATGAAGAAGTCCAAAGCAACAGCCGGAAATCTTGGAATCAAAGCACTGGAATGGTTCCGTGCCCCTGCTTCCAAAGCATTTACAGAAAGTAAACACTTTGATCCGCCGGCTCACATTGAAGATCTTGCAAAGATGGCTTCTGAGATCGTATCTCTCGGAAACCAGACCGGTGAGGGATGGTTCTTAACAGGTGAGATGCTTGAACTCATTCACAGCGGTGCCGGAAATATCGTCTGCACCCAGCCATTCGCCTGCCTGCCAAACCATGTTGTAGGTAAGGGAGTTATCAAAGAGCTCCGCCGCAGACACCCAGAATCCAACATCGTGGCAATCGATTTTGATCCAGGCGCAAGTGAGGTAAATCAGTTGAATCGAATTAAATTGATGCTGTCGACGGCATTTAAGAATCTTGAAAAATAAAGCTTTAACGTAGGGATTATTTTTTAGTGCGGACGAAAACTGAAAATATTATTTTAGAGAGTCGCTTGTTAGAAGAATGGTACAGGAACGCCGACTCAGGGTTACGCATACTGTTCATACTAGGAAAAACAACAGACTGCTAAAAGCAAAGAAAGGATTGACAAACTCGCTGCCGCTCAGACAGCTGTCAATCCTTTCTTTAACGCAATCTATTGCTTTTCAAGTATGAGCAAGCATGCTCCACATTCGTCTTCATTCCTGTACCATTCTTCTAACATGAAACTTCTCGAAGTTCATATTTTCTGTTTTCTGCTTATTGAAAAAAATAGTTTTCTACGCTAAATTTTATTAAATACTAACACGTTTGAGAGATATATATCATTCTATAGAATGTCCGGTGCGTTTTCGTCTCAAGTAGAGTTCTTCCTTCGAGAAAGTAGAAATCAGATAGCGACGAAAAAGTCTACCGATAGACAGACATGGAGGGATTGATCCAGGTGACTGTTCTGTGTGCTTGGAAAGACTTAAAAAACGGAAGGTTACGTTAAAGCAATGCGAGGCAGCTGTCTGAAGCGGCAGCGAGTTTGCCGAGCATTGCTTTGTTTTTAGTAATCTTTCGTTTTTCTTAGTCTTTCCTGTATACAGAACCCGGAGCCTGAAGCAATCCCTCCATGTCTGTCTATTAGGAATAAACTTTATAAGCGCTATCTGATTTCGTCCGATACTCGAAAAAGAATCTCGACGCTAAATTTTATTTACGATATAAGTAGAAGATTCCCCCGAAAAGTCCCAGGAAAATTCCTGCGTATCCTCCTGCACAGATGATATCTGCCAGGCTCTGTATCAGATCTATTCTGATTGCAGAACATACTCCTAATCCAAACAGTGTTCCGATGATTGTCCATCCTACAATTAAAATTGGCAGATATACTGCAAGTGCATGATCTGCATCTATATAATGATTTACAAAACTCCAAAGTTTTCCATACATAAAAATTACCCTCTTTCTACTAAAAATGTCTAAGTGTTTTTCCTTTTGACAATTCTTAGTATAGAGGGTATTTGTAAAGTCTCATTTTCTTCCAATGCTAAATCTATGTAAAATAAATCCGTCAAATGTTAAATCTGTTTGCTTTATGTATTTATAATGTTGCCAACACCAGTTCGGCCACTTCCTGTGGTGTTGTTGCCAGAGCATCTGCACCTGCCTGTGAAAGTTCTTTCAAGTCTCCGTATCCGTACAGAACACCGATCACTTTCAGTCCTTCTGCATGGCCTCCAAGTATGTCATAAGAACGGTCTCCGACCATTACGATCCTGTCTCGCTCTTTTTCTTCGCATTGTTCCAGCACATATCGTATTACATCCTGTTTTTCTGTACGTGTCTCGTCCATACAAGCTCCGCCGATCACATCAAAATATTGAGCCAGTCCAAAGTGATCTGCGATGATTTTCGCAAATTTTTCCGGCTTGGATGTTGCCATTGCAATCTTGATTCCCGCTTGTTTCAGTGCCTTGAGCATGTCTTCTACGCCGTCATACACACTGTTTTCAAAAATGCCTGTCACTGTGAAATATTCTCGATAAAGAGTAACCATCTCTGCTGCTTTTTCTTCATCAATTCCACATTGTTCCATAAACTGACCTTTCAGCGGAGGCCCGATAAATTTACGCAGTTCATCTGTCTTTGGTACCGGCTCTCCTGCTTTTTCCAGTGCATATTTTACAGAATTCATAATTCCGGGACCTGAATCTGTGAGTGTTCCATCCAGGTCAAACAGTACAGTTGTTATTTTCATTTACTTTTCCCCTTTCCTCATTCCGTTAAAAGCTTCGAATCTGATCCTCCTCTTCACTTTCTGTTTTAATCACTTTACGGATTACCACATAATAACCGAAATTATCATTTACTTTTATGTAAACTCTCTCGCCTTCTTTATGTCCAAGCAAAGCTTTTCCAATCGGAGATTCTATGCTGACCAGTCCGTTTAAGGAGCTTCCTCTTACTGAAGTTACAATACGGTATGTCTCTATCCCATCATCGTCTTCACAATAAAGCTCTACAGTGTTATTCAGACCAATCTCATCTGCTTCGGAATGATCTTCCACAATCTCTGCTGTCTTGAGTATTCTCTCCAGATAACGGATGCGGCTTTCATTCTGATTCTTTGCTTTCTTTGCTGCATGGTATTCAAAGTTCTCACTTAAATCTCCGTGAGATCTTGCCTCTTTTACTGCTTCGATCAGTTCTTTTCGTTCTACAAGTTTCCGATGCTCAATCTCGGCCTGGATCTTTTCTACATCATTTTTTGTCAATCTTTCACGCATGACTTTTCCTTTCTTCTCTGAACCATAGACATTGCTGTGCACAACTACTTTGAACAGTAATCTATAGGGAAAAGGAAAGCTATCAATTACGATAAACTAAAACAAGCATTGTTGTTATCGCAGTCAATAGCTTTCCCTTTTCACTTCTATCTTAATTCACGCAATTTTCTTCTGGATTCATTTCTCTTGAAATAATCATTCAAGTTATCTGAATCCAAATTCAACACCTATGAATTATTTCACTAACAGAGATTTTCCTGTCATCTCAGCCGGCTGCTGCATTCCCATCAGCTCGATCAGTGTCGGAGCGATGTCTGCCAGGCATCCGCCTTCTCTTAATTTGTAAGCCGGATCAGCATTTACAAGGATAAACGGTACCGGATTTGTTGTATGAGCTGTGAATGGCTCTCCTGTCTCCTCGTCGATCAGCTGCTCTGCATTTCCGTGATCAGCACAGATAAACATCTGTCCGTCAACTTCTTTCAGAGCCTCTACTGCCTTTCCTACGCACTCGTCAACTGCTTCTACAGCCTTGATTGCAGCTTCCTGAACACCTGTATGTCCTACCATGTCAGGGTTTGCGAAGTTGATTACGATCACATCATAGTTCTCGGACTTGATTGCTCCAACGAGCTTGTCGCATACTTCGTAAGCGCTCATCTCCGGTTTCAGGTCATAAGTAGCAACCTTAGGAGATTTCACAAGGATTCTGTCCTCTCCCTCATTCGGCTCTTCTACTCCACCATTGAAGAAGAATGTTACGTGAGCATATTTCTCTGTCTCTGCGATACGAGCCTGCTTCAGTCCGTTATCTGCAAGGAACTGTCCAAATGTATTAGTAATGGATTCTTTTACGAATGCAACTATCTTATTCTCGATTGTAGCATCATACTCTGTGAAGCATACAAATGTAGTCTTCACTCTGTCTCCTCTGTCAAATCCGTCAAAGCTGTCATCACAGAATGTTCTTGTGAGCTCTCTTGCTCTGTCAGGACGGAAGTTGAAGAATACAACGGAATCATTTTCTTTGACTGTAGCTGTTGCAGCACCGTCTTTTGTTACAACAAAAGGTACTACAAACTCATCTGTTACATCTTCATCGTAAGAAGCCTGGATTCCAGCTGTTGCGGATTCTGCTGTATTGCCTTCGCCTGCAACTAACGCCTTGTAAGCTTTCTCCACACGATCCCAGCGATTATCACGGTCCATTGCATAGTAACGTCCTGATACAGATGCAACTTCACCTACACCAATCTCTTTCATCTTTGCTTCAAGCTGTTCTACATATTCTTTTCCTGATGCCGGTGGTGTGTCACGACCGTCAAGGAAGCAGTGTACATATACTTTCTCGATTCCCTGTCTCTTTGCAAGCTCAAGAATTCCATAAATATGAGTAATGTGGCTATGAACTCCTCCGTCAGATACAAGTCCCATCAGGTGAAGTGCAGAATCATTCTTCTTTACATTCTCACAAGCTGCGAGAAGAGCTTTGTTCTCAAAGAAATCTCCGTCTTCGATAGACTTTGTGATCTTTGTAAGTTCCTGGTAAATGATGCGTCCGGCACCCATGTTCATATGTCCTACTTCTGAGTTACCCATCTGTCCATCCGGAAGACCAACAGAAAGTCCGCTGGCATTTCCTTTTACAAATGGATACTCTGCCATCAGTTTATCCATAACAGAAGTATTCGCAAGTGCTACTGCGTTACCCTCTGTCTTATCTCTTAATCCATATCCATCTAAAATCATCAATACGGTTGGTTTTTTGCTCATCTCAATATCTCCTTTGCATTAAGATTGTCTATTTTTTAACTCTACGCTTTATTGTACTAGTTTTAACACAATTTTGCAAGTCAGAGCTCAGGTCAAATATATCCGAAAATAAGCAGATTTTCACCTGAATTCATGTAAAAATCACTACATCAGAAATCTTATAATGTTGGAATCAATTCTTTCATCAGCTTTACGCCATGAACAATTGCCTGTTTCTCAAATGTAGGATAATCCACCTGCGCACTTCCATCTGCTTTATCTGAGATTGCACGGATAATCACACATGGAACGTTATTCAGATATGCTCCGTGAGCAATTGCTGCTCCTTCCATCTCAGCACATTTCGCACCGAAATTATTAACAATACGTTCTTTCACTTCTTTTTCAGAAATAAACTGATCTCCGCTTGCAACTCTTCCTGTAAATGTACGAATGTCTGAATTCGCCTTTTTATTTGCTTCCACTGCTTTTCTCACAAGTTCTTTATCTGCCGGAAATGCAAATACATCCATACGCGGCACCTGTCCTACCGGATCTCCCAGTGCGCTGACATCCATATCGTGTTCGATAGCATCTGTAGATACAACAACATCTCCGATATTGATCTCTGCATCCAAAGAACCGGCTACACCTGTATTTATCAGCTGATCCACCTGATAAAAGTCTGTAAGGATCTGTGTACAGATTCCTGCATTCACTTTACCGATCCCGCTCTGTACAACAACTGCTTCTTTTCCATAAAGCTGGCCTTTATAAAATTTCATGGATGCTTTTTCCTGCACCTCACATTCTTTCATATCCTCGATCAGCTTGCTGACTTCTTCTTCCATTGCTCCGATAATTCCTACCATAGCTTCTTAATCTCCTATCTTTTATATTCCCTTCTCTTAGTTGCTTTATTTTCTTCATCAAACTGTTACTTGGTTTTATCAATCTCCTCTATGATACACTCAAATGATTTTCAAAGTCAAGAAAAAAGGTCATCTTGTCAGAATTGCTATCTATATTGCTACTGTCTGCACTACCTGTGCCCGGCAATATAAATATCTTTCTGACCAGATGACCTTTCTTAATTATCTGTTATAATGAAACAGCCTTGGATCTTATTATTTGTAGTTTACGATCTTTCCGAAGTCAGCCTTAAGGGAAGCTCCACCTACAAGACCTCCATCGATGTTAGCCTGTGCGAAAAGCTCTGGAGCTGTAGCTGCATTTACAGATCCGCCGTACTGGATACGGATTGCTTCTGCTGTAGCTTCATCATATACTTCAGCGATGCAAGCACGGATTCCTGCACAAACTTCTTCAGCCTGCTCTGTTGTAGCTGTCTTTCCTGTTCCGATTGCCCAGATTGGCTCGTAAGCGATAACTGCTGTCTTAGCCTGATCTGCTGTAACACCCTGGAATCCAACCTTAACCTGCTGACGGATGAAGTCCATTGTTACGCCCTGCTCTCTCTGCTCAAGAGTCTCTCCACAGCACATGATTGGTGTAATACCGTGCTCAAATGCTTTAAGGACTTTCTTGTTAACATCTTCATTTGTCTCACCGAAGTAATCTCTTCTCTCTGAATGTCCGAGAACAACATATTTAACACCTGCATCTACAAGCATGTTCGGGGAAATCTCGCCTGTGTAAGCTCCGCTCTCCTCAAAGTACATGTTCTCAGCTCCAACCTGGATGTTTGTTCCTTTTGCAGCCTCTACAACTGGTACGATATCGATAGCCGGTACACAGAATACTACGTCTACTTCTTCGTTAGCTACGAGTGGTTTTAACTCTTCTACAAGTGCTACTGCCTCGCTTGGAGTTTTGTTCATTTTCCAGTTTCCTGCAATAATTTTCTTTCTTGCCATTGTTCTTTTCTCCTTTAGAAATAAATTATTTATCGTTAGCTGCTGCTACACCCGGAAGTTCTTTTCCTTCAAGGAATTCAAGAGAAGCTCCACCACCTGTAGAGATGTGTGTCATCTTTTCACCATATCCGAGCTGGTTAACAGCTGCTGCGGAATCTCCACCACCGATGATTGTTACAGCATCTGTGTTAGCAAGTGCTTCTGCTACTGCCTTTGTTCCATCAGCAAATTTTGGCATCTCAAAGCATCCCATTGGTCCGTTCCATACAACTGTCTTCGCAGATTTAACAGCGTCTGCAAACATCTCAGCTGTCTTCGGTCCGATATCAAGTCCCATCCATCCTTCTGGGATCTCGTTCTGAGCTACTACCTGTGTATTTGCATCGTTAGAGAAAGCATCTGCTGCTACTGCATCAACCGGAAGAAGAAGTTTTACACCTTTCTCCTCTGCTTTCTTAACCATATCAAGTGCGTACTGTAAGTAATCTTCCTCAAGAAGAGAATTTCCTACGCTTCCGCCCTGAGCTTTTGTAAATGTATAGCACATTCCACCACCGATGATCAGTGTATCAACTTTGTCAAGAAGGTTGTTGATTACAGAAATCTTGCTGGATACTTTAGATCCTCCAAGGATTGCAACGAATGGTCTCTCCGGATTCTCTACTGCGTTTCCAAGGAAATCGATTTCTTTCTGCATAAGGTATCCAACAACTGCTGTGTCAACAAACTGTGTAACACCTACGTTAGAGCAGTGTGCTCTATGAGCTGTTCCGAATGCATCGTTTACGAATACATCACAAAGAGAAGCAAGGTCTTTGCTGAATGCTTCACCGTTCTTTGTCTCTTCTGCTCTGTAACGTGTGTTCTCAAGAAGAATAACATCTCCGTCTTTCATAGCTTCAACAGCTGCTTTTGCGTTTGGTCCGACAACTTCCGGATCAGCTGCAAATTTAACTTCCTGTCCAAGGAGTTCAGAAAGTCTTACTGCTACCGGTGCAAGTGAAAGCTCCGGTTTTGGCTCTCCCTTCGGTTTTCCAAGGTGGGAGCAAAGGATTACTTTTCCACCGTCAGCAATCAGCTTCTTGATTGTAGGAAGAGCTGCCACGATACGGTTCTCATCTGTGATCTTTCCGTCCTGAAGCGGTACGTTGAAGTCACATCTTACAAGAACTCTCTGTCCTTTTACATTGATATCATCTACGGATTTTTTATTAAGTGCTGCCATTTTTCATAGCCTCCTGTATCTTGTCTTTTTCGCAATTACGCTAAAAAGGGTCCGGTCCTACAATAAGACCGGACCCCATTGTGAGTCAATAATTCAGATTAATTCTGAGTATTTAATATAAAATTAAGCCTCAAGAAGTGTTCCGAAGTGTTTGATTGTTCTTACCATCTGGCTTGTGTAAGAGTTCTCGTTGTCATACCATGAAACAACCTGAACCTCTGTTGTACCATCACCAACTGGAAGAGCCATTGTCTGAGTTGCATCAAACAGTGATCCAAATCTCATTCCTACGATGTCGCTGGATACGATCTCGTCTGTGTTGTATCCGAAGGACTCGTTGGAAGCTGCTTTCATAGCTGCGTTGATCTGATCTACAGTAACTTCTCCCTCAACTACTGCTGTAAGGATTGTTGTAGAACCTGTTGGTGTAGGAACACGCTGAGCAGATCCGATAAGTTTTCCGTTCAGTTCTGGGATAACAAGACCGATTGCTTTAGCAGCACCTGTGCTGTTTGGTACGATGTTAACTGCAGCTGCACGAGATCTTCTAAGATCACCTTTTCTCTGCGGTCCATCAAGTGTCATCTGATCTCCTGTGTAAGCATGGATTGTACACATGATACCGGACTTGATTGCTGCAAGGTCATTAAGAGCTTTTGCCATCGGAGCCAGGCAGTTTGTTGTACAAGAAGCTGCTGAGATGATGTTGTCCTCTTTTGTAAGTTCTTCGTGGTTTACATTGTAAACGATTGTCGGAAGGTCATTTCCAGCTGGAGCAGAAATAACTACTTTCTTAGCACCTGCATCGATGTGAGCCTGAGCTTTTGCTTTGGATGTGTAGAATCCTGTACACTCCAGAACAACGTCAACACCGATCTCTCCCCAAGGAAGCTCAGCTGCGTTAGCTTTTGCGTAGATCTTGATCTCTTTTCCGTCAACTGTGATGGAATCCTCTCCTGCTTCTACTGTGTCTGCAAGAGCGTATGTTCCCTGAGTTGAGTCATATTTTAATAAGTGAGCAAGCATCTTAGGAGATGTAAGGTCGTTGATTGCTACTACCTCATATCCTTCTGCTCCGAACATCTGTCTGAAAGCAAGACGTCCGATACGTCCAAAACCATTAATCGCTACTTTTACTGCCATGATTAATTCCTCCTAAAAAGTTTAAAAAATTTATGACTGTATCTCCAGCCATGGCGATGAATTTAACAAAGCGATAATTGTTAAATATTCATCAACTAGATTCATTGTACTAAAACAAGAACAAAAATTCAAGCCTTAAATCCATATAATTCTAATTTTATGGAACAATTCTCCTAAATACCGGTTTCCGCCCCTTAAATTCTGCATAATAACTAAAACCGCAGCCTGTAAGTATCTCTCCCGCCTGTTCATAGTCAAAAGCTACATGTTCCGGTCTGTGTGCATCTGCTCCTATTGTGACAATTTCACCACCAAGCTCCTTATATCTTCTGATAACATCCGGATGTGGATTTGGAAATCCAAGTCCATATTTCATTCCTGCCATGTTCATCTCAAGTCCTTTACCATGACTGATCAGATGTTTTAGTATCTCATCGATCTCTTCTGCATATTTTCTGTAAGAATATGCTTCTGCCTGATGTATGCCATAACGGACAACATAATCCAGATGCCCCAGACTGTCGAAGGAATCTATTTTTTTCAGATTTTCAATTGTCACCTGAAATGCCTCACGATAAGCCTCTTCATCACTCCGACCTTCGAAAAATCCGCGATAGTACGGATCCTGTCCATGGATAAGATGTACTGAACCGATCACAAAATCAAACGGATATTTTTCTGTCAGTTCTTTATAATATTCTCCCAGATGTGGCTGAAGTCCGATTTCTACACCGATCCGGACTTCCAGTTTCTTCTGATATTCTGTTTTTAATTGCGTCAGTCTCCTGAAATATTCATCCAGGTCAAACATAAATGCACCCGCCGAAAAATCCGGTGTTTCCGGAAAATCTTTATCAAGATGATCCGTGATGCAGACTGCCTGCATTCCTTTATTCACTGCTGCATCAAGCATGGAATGTACAGATGCATCACTGTCTTCTGAAAATCTTGTGTGCATATGCGCATCACATGTTATCATAATATTGTGCCGCCTCCTAATACATACTCACCATCATAGAGAACAACTGCCTGTCCCGGTGTCACTGCACGGATTGGTTCATCAAATGTACAGGTGATCTCATCTTCCCCTGTCTTTTCCACTGTGCACCAGGCTCCTTTATGGTTGTAACGGATCTTTGCAAACACCCGGACAGGTTCTGTGATATCTTCTACGCTCATGAAATTCAATTCATTTGCACGCAGTGTATGCGTTAAAGATTCTTCGTATGTTCCAATTACAACTTCATCTGTCTCCGGACGAATCTCAAGTACAAATGCCGGATATCCCAGCGCAAGACCAAGCCCTTTACGCTGCCCTACCGTATAATGAATAATTCCTTTGTGTTTTCCGAGGATCTTTCCGTCCGGTGTCACAAAATTCCCTTGATGGATCGGAGCATCTGCATTTTCTTCAATAAAGGTTGCATAATCTCCATCCGGAACAAAACAGATGTCCTGACTGTCCGGCTTGTTAGCAACCTGCAGTCCGATTTCTTCTGCCATCTCACGGATCTTGTCCTTTGAATAATTTCCAACCGGCATCAGTGTATGTGCCAGCTGCTCCTGTGTCAGGTTATAAAGTGCATAAGTCTGATCTTTCGCAAGCGTCGCAGATCTTCTGATCGCATATCTTCCATTTGGAAGTTTATCGATTCTTGCATAATGTCCGGTAGCGATAAAGTCTGCTCCGATAGAAAGGCTTCTCTGCAGAAGTGCTTCCCATTTCACATAACGGTTACAGGCAATGCATGGATTCGGGGTCCTTCCGTTCAGGTATTCTTTTGTAAAGTAATCAATTACATTTTTCTGAAATTCCTGCTTGAAATTCATCACATAATACGGAATACCAATAGACGATGCAACACGTCTTGCATCGTCTACCGCACTGAGCCCACAACAGCCGCCGTTTTCTTCTTGAACTTCATTTTCCTCGTCCTGCCAGATCTGCATTGTCACACCGATCACATCATAGCCTTGTTCTTTCAAAAGCCAGGCTGCCACGGAGGAGTCTACTCCCCCGGACATTCCAACAACAACTTTGCCTTTGCTCATTAATATTCCTCTTCCTCTGCTTCTTCGCCTTCATGAATGTCTGACTTCGGTTTCTTAAGTCCTTCAATCTTAATATCATGCTTCTCTGCATAATCCCAGAGCGCTGCATGAATTGCTTCCTCTGCAAGGAGTGAACAGTGAACCTTTACCGGCGGAAGTCCGTCAAGAGCTTCCATAACTGCTTTATTTGTTACTTCCATTGCTTCCTGGATACTCTTTCCTTTTACCATCTCTGTTGCCATACTGGATGTTGCAACAGCTGCTCCACATCCGAATGTCTTGAACTTCACATCACGGATGATCTGATTCTCATCAATGTCAAGATAGATTCTCATGATATCTCCACATTTTGCATTTCCTACTGTTCCAACACCGCTTGCGTTCTCGATTTCTCCTACATTTCTTGGATGCTGAAAATGATCCATTACCTTTTCTGTATACATAATGTAATTCCTCCATTTAATATATCTTTTTATCCAAAAATCATTCTGTATTTTTCTTTTAAATCATTCTGACTTATGCATTCTTCTGCTGTTTTTTCATAAAATCTTCGTAGAGCGGAGACATACTGCGCAGATGCGCAACAATCTCTTTCAACTGGTCAATTGTATAATCGATATCTTCTTTTGTTGTATCAGCACCAAGTGACATACGAAGTGAACCGTGTGCAATCTCATGCGGCAATCCAATTGCCAGAAGAACATGGGATGGATCCAGAGAACCTGATGTACAGGCTGAACCACTGGATGCACAGATTCCCTTCATGTCCAGCATGATCAGAAGGGATTCGCCTTCTACAAACTGAAAACTGAAGTTAATATTGTTTGGAACACGTTTCACGCGGTCTCCATTCAGTCTGCAATACGGGATTTCTTTTTCAATTCTTGCAATCGCATAATCACGAAGCTCTGTCTCATGTTTTATTCTCTGATCCATGGAAGCCATCGCAAGTTCTACCGCTTTTCCATATCCTACAATACCCGGAACATTCTCTGTACCTGCGCGACGTTTTCTCTCCTGGGCTCCGCCGTGAACGAATGAACGGATCTTCACTCCTTTTCTGATATAAAGGAATCCGATTCCTTTTGGTCCGTTCAGTTTATGTCCGCTGGAACTGAGCATATCAATATTCATCTCATCTACATTGATCGGTACCTGGCCAAATGCCTGAACAGCATCTGTATGGAAAAGCACGCCATGTTTATGTGCAATCTCTCCGATTTCTTTGATTGGCTGGATGCTTCCGATCTCATTGTTTGCAAACATTACGCTGACCAGAATTGTATCCGGACGGATTGCTGCTTCAACAGCTTCCGGACTGACAATACCATTCTCATCTACATCCAGATAAGTTACTTCATAGCCTCTCTTCTGGAGATATTCTCCTGTATGAAGGATTGCATGATGTTCAATCTTTGTTGTAATGATATGTTTTCCCTTTGATTCATAAGCTTCAGCTGTAGCTTTCAGTGCCCAGTTATCTGATTCAGAGCCACCTGCTGTGAAATAAATCTCCTCTGTCTTCGCACCAAGTGCTTTTGCTATGATCTCTCTCTGTTTTGTGATCACTTCTTTATTCGCAGCCGCAAAACCATAGACACTGGATGGGTTACCAAAATGCTCTGTAAAATATGGGAGCATCGCATCTACAACTTCCGGTGCTGTCTTTGTTGTTGCTGCATTATCAAGATAAATTAATTTTCCCATTATCTGTTACCTCACTTTTATTTTATCTGCTTTGTTTTCTTACCGTTCACAAATAATTGTGGACGATGATCCTTTTCAGTTTTTACACTTTGTATAATCCAGATGATTGTCCGCATGTCCAAGACATTTACTTTCTGTCACCAGCTGATTCAGCCAGATCTCATCTACCGTCCGGTTAATACTATCATTAATTCGTTTCCACACATACTTTGTCACACAGCTGTCCGCACCTTTGCATTCTCCTTCCGGATCAAGTCCAGCGCATTCTACCGGCTCAAGATTTCCTTCCAGTGCACGAAGCACATCTCCTACAGAAATATCTTTTGCCTCCTTCGCTAAGACATATCCACCGTTTGCACCTCGGATACTCTTGACAAGTCCTGCTTTCTTCAGCTTTGACATCAATTGTTCCAGATATCGTTCTGAAATATCCTGACGTCTTGCAATGCTTGTGATGGAAACTGGAGAATCTTCACTATATTGGGCCAGATCGATCAAGGCACGCAATCCATATTTCCCCTTTGTTGACAGTTTCACATCTTCACCTTCTTTTTCTTTTCCTAGTATTATACTAGGGTTTCCTTTTGTAGGATATCACCAGTCTTACGTTCTGTCAAGGATGTTTCTTGAATATGTTGTTTAAAAATAAGTTCATTTTTGGTTACTGTTCGCACTGCGTGCGGCCAGCAATCATTTTGACATGAGGGTATTATGTTTAGAAAAAAACATTCTTTGATTAAAGGAACACTGATTCTCACATCTGCCGGTCTTGCAAGCCGCGTTCTCGGATTCTTTTTCCGTATTTTCTTAAGCCATACTTTTGGAGAAGAACAGGTTGGACTGTATCAGTTAATTTTCCCTTTCTATGCACTCTGTCTGTCTTTGAGTACTTCAGGTCTTGAAACTGCCATTTCCAGGAGTGTCTCCCGCTTTCGCTCCCTTGGACGGACGCAGGACGGAAAGTTGATTTTCCAGACAGGTCTGATTCTTTCTGTTCTGATTTCTCTGCTCTGTACCTTTCTGGTACAGAAAAATTCCGTTTTTCTTGCAAACCGTTTCCTTGGAGACCCACGATGTGCAACACTATTATATCTGATCGTTCTTGCACTTCCGGCAGCTTCTGTCCATAGTTGTATCTGTGGTTATTATTATGGTCTGCAAAACACCTCTGTTCCGGCCATTTCACAATTAATCGAACAATCCCTTCGGATTTCTTCCGTTTTCATTTTATACTTCATTTTTGTACGAAAGGGAATTCGCCCTGAGATCCGGCTGGCTGTATCAGGTATCATTTTCGGAGAACTCGCAGCGGCAGGCTACTCGCTTTTTTCTCTGAAGAAGAGAAATTTTGATACCGGTTCTCCATATATTCTTTCTATTTCAAAATCTTGTTCTGAATTGCTGCGTCTCTCTGTTCCATTGACAGTTAATCGCACAGCAATTACATTCTTACAGGGAATCGAAGCAGCCTCAATCCCTGTCTGCCTTGAGCTTGCATCTCACAATGCTTCTGAAGCTCTCAGTATTTATGGAGTACTGACCGGGATGGCACTACCATGTATCCTTTTCCCTTGTGCACTTACAAACTCAATCAGCCTGCTTTTAATTCCGGCGGTCGCACAAAAGCAGGCTGAAAACTCTTCAAAAGAGACACTTCTCCTTATAAAAAAGGCTGCCGGAGGGTGCTTCTCCCTTGGTCTTCTGTGTTCTGTCTTCTTTCTTCTTACTGGATCTTTTCTCGGAAATTTCCTGTTTCACAGTACTTTAGCCGGTAATTTCATCGTAACGCTTGCCTGGATCTGTCCTTTTTTGTACACAAGTTCTGCTCTTCTCAGTGCGATCAATGGACTGGGGCTTACGACCCTGACGCTGATGATCAATCTTCTTGGATTATCTATCCGTATTCTTAGTGTATATTTCGGAATCCCACACTACGGAATCACAGGATACCTTTGGGGGCTTTTCATCAGTCAATTAGCTGTCTGCCTTGTCGCATCACTCACACTTTCCCGCGAAATCAAAAAAGAATATTTACAATCTGTTGAATCAGCCACGGATTAAGACAGGATTCTGAAAAAATCCCAACTAAAAACAAACTGCATACAAAGAACGTTTTTTGTCTGTTCCACTGATTCTGCGGGTAATTCCAACAAAAGCGCAAAAGCGCAAGAACTGCCGGAACATAAAAAAGGAACTGTGGAAATAGTCCTGCCACACAAAGAATACTTCCCTTCATTCCTAATTCCGCTACTGCCTCTGACAGTAAAATTCCTCCTGACATTCCAGTCCACAGAAGAAAAAACGCTGCCGCAATTTTCCTGATCCGGATTCCCATCATCAAAAACAGAATCAGGCAAAAGATTCCCCGCACCTGTATCAAATACCAAATGTACTGTTGAAAAGAGATCGTCTCATTCTTTAATCTCATAAGATAAACTTCTGTAAAAGTTCCGATCAGACTCAGTTGTTCTCCCCATATATAATTGACGACCAAGATTCCCGTCAAAAAGCCTGTAAAAAACAGAGCCAGAAAGTAATGTCCTGTACGAAATGCTCTCACCAGTATTCCTCCCACCCTATAAAAATGTTCTGCGGATCTATTTTTATCCTCAATCTTCCACACCATTATATGAGTGTCTGGTTTTTCTCATGCGGCAGCAATACTACTTCTTATCGGTATTCAACTATTTTCCATACTTTACAGCATAAGCCATCAAAGAAGAAACCGTCTTCGCATCTTCAATCTCACCTGAAAAAATCTTCTCCTTCAATTCTTCTATTGTATAAGCACCAAGTTCAATAAATTCATCTTCATCTAAATGCTGTTTTGACGGTATCAGATCATGTGCCACATAAACTTCAATTCGTTCGTTACAAAATGCTACTGTTGTCCGTAAGGTGATCAGCCACTCCAGATTCTCGCTGCGATACCCTGTCTCTTCCTCTAATTCACGGGAAGCACACTCTATACCAGGTTCTCCCACTTCATCAAGCGCTCCTGCCGGAATCTCCAATGTATATCGATCCAGCGCATTCCTGTACTGTCTCACCATCAAAATCTTCCCATCTGCTGTAACTGGAACTACCGCCGCTGCTCCTTTATGACCTATAAAATCCCACACTACGGTATGATCCCCGTCCACTTCTATCGTGTCCTGATAAAAATCAAGAATCTTTCCTTTAAATTTCAACTCTCTGTTAATTCTTTTAATCTTCTCGCCCATCTTGTTCTCCCTTCTTTTACCTTACATTACAGTATGCATTCTATAGCAAAGCCTTTTACCCCTACCGGTAATCGCTTTCTCAGTAAACTAAAAGCCCCTGTCTTTCGACAAGGGCCAACTTTCATCTTCTGTTATGATTCTCTTATTTTGCGTAATCTGTTGCTCGTGACTCACGAATAACATTTACTTTGATCTGTCCAGGATATTCTAACTCAAACTCAATCTGTTTTGCAATATCCCTTGCTAAAAGCACCATATCATCGTCAGATACCTGCTCCGGAACTACCATAACACGAATCTCTCTACCTGCCTGAATGGCAAAAGACTTATCTACACCTTTAAACTGGTTGGTAATATCTTCTAACTGTTTCAATCTGTTTGTATATGTCTCGATGGTTTCTCTTCTTGCTCCCGGTCTTGCAGCTGAAATTGTATCCGCTGCCTGAACAACACAAGCAATCAGACTCTGTGGCTCCACATCTCCATGATGTGCCTCCACAGCATTAATAATTGTTGGTGATTCTTTGTACTTTCTACAAAGATCTGAACCAATCTGAATATGTGATCCTTCTACGTCATGATCAATTGATTTACCAATATCATGAAGAAGTCCTGCACGTTTTGCAAGTCTGACATCCAGTCCGATTTCTCCTGCAATGAGACCTGATAACTGTGCTACTTCAATTGAATGCTTCAATGCATTCTGTCCATAGCTTGTTCTGAACTTCATACGTCCAAGAAGACGGATCAACTCCGGATGAATTCCTGTAACTCCAACATCAAGAGCTGCAGCTTCTCCTTCCTCGCGAATCATTGTATCCACTTCTTTCTGAGCTTTTTCAACCATCTCCTCAATTCTTGCCGGATGAATACGTCCATCCACGATCAGACGCTCAAGTGCAATTCTTGCAACTTCTCGGCGGATTGGGTCGAATCCTGATAATACAACCGCTTCCGGAGTATCATCAATGATCAGTTCCACACCGGTTAATGTTTCCAGTGTTCTGATATTTCTTCCTTCTCTACCGATAATTCTTCCTTTCATCTCATCACTTGGAAGCTGAACCACAGAAATTGTAGTCTCTGCAACATGATCTGCTGCACATCTCTGAATTGCATTCACAACATACTCTTTTGCTTTCTTGTCAGCCTCTTCCTTTGCCTGAGTTTCCAGTTCTCTGACCATCTTGGCTGTGTCATGCTTGACATCATCTTCAACAGTTTTTAACAGATATTCTTTTGCCTGTTCGGAGGTAAGTCCTGAGATTCGTTCCAGTTCCTGCACACGTTTCTGGCTAAGTTCTTCTACTTTGGCTTCACGCTGGCGAAGATGTTCTTCCTTCGCTGTCAGTTTGTTCTCACGATGTTCCAGTACATCTGACCGTTTGTCGACCGATTCTTCCTTCGCGAGTACACGTTTCTCATAACGCTGTAACTCCGCTCTTCTTTCTTTCGTCTCTTTCTCAAGTTCATTCTTCGTCCTGATGGACTCTTCCTTTACTTCCAAAAGAGATTCCTTCTTCGTCGTCTCTGCAGTCTTTACAGCATCATCAATGATTTCTCTTGCTTTTGCTTCTGCATTCCCAATCTTGCTTTCCGCATTCTTTCTCAGATTGGAAACTGTAACAAAGTGAGTAATGATTCCGACTATCAACGCGAGGGCCACGGCAACGCCTATAAATAAACCTAGACTTATCTGCACAGGAGCACCTCCTTATTCGATTTTCATTGTACATATTACTCAAATACAACACTTAAATTTTATACTGTTTCAACAACAATGTCAAGCATTGTAATTTTTATTTTGTATCACATGACGGATTACCTCATAACGAAATCCTTTTCGCGCAAGATATCCTAATATCTTTTGATATTCCTGCTCTTCCATTCTTTCCGGGTCAACCTTCTTTTTTCGCAGTATTCTTCGGATTGCCTCTTCCTCAGACTCTTCACTATAGCACTGCTCAAAAGCCAGACAGATCAAATCATCAGAAACTCCCTTCTGAGACAGCAGTGCCTTGATTTCCCGTTTGCTTTTACTGTCTTTGCGGCTCATAATAAAATTTTCCGCATATCTTGCATCATTCAGATATCCAAAAGATCTCACATATTCGATTGCTCCGCTGATCGCACTCTCCGGATACAGTCCCGCCTTCAGTTTTTCTCTTAACGCAGACTCTGTACGATCCATATCCTCCAGCAAATGCATTGCTCTCTTCTTTGCGCGTTTCAACAGTACCTCATTCTGAATCTTTTCATAATCTTCCTGTGCAAGATTTTCTCCCTGCTTTATACCAAAACGCTTTAACTCACCTTTATAAAGCACAAATGCAAATGTTCCATCCAGATATACTTTGAACTTCGTCTTTGTCTGCTCCTCTATCCCAGTAACAATCATTCTTTCTTTTCTGCCTCATCAGCCACTTTAGAAGCCGGATCCAGCTTCAGATCGCTTGATGCCCCTGTCTTCTTCCCGGCATCTGGCTGCTCGTTCTCTGCTGCCTCTTCTGATCCGGATAATGCATAATGTGCTCTTACCTTCTGATCCAGTGTCTCCATTACTTCCGGATGTGATTCCAGATATGCCTTTGCATTCTCTCTTCCCTGACCGATCTTCTCTCCCTCATATGCATACCACGCACCGCTCTTCTTCACAAGATCAATATTGGTTGCGAGATCAAGAATATCTCCCGCACGGGAAATACCTTTTCCAAACATAATATCAAATTCCGCTTCTTTGAACGGCGGAGCGATCTTATTCTTCACAATACGGATTCTTGTACGGTTTCCTACCATCTCTCCGCTCTGCTTTAAAGTCTCGATTCTTCTGACATCCATACGCACAGATGCATAGAATTTCAGTGCACGTCCTCCGGTCGTTGTCTCCGGATTTCCAAACATAACTCCAACTTTCTCACGCAGCTGGTTGATAAAGATCACAATACAGTTTGACTTGCTGATAACCGGTGTCAGTTTTCGCAGCGCCTGTGACATCAATCTTGCCTGCAGGCCGACATGACTGTCTCCCATATCTCCCTCAATCTCCTGCTTTGGAACGAGTGCAGCTACAGAGTCAATGACAATAATATCAATCGCCCCGGAGCGTACCATTGTCTCTGCAATCTCAAGAGCCTGATCTCCACTGTCAGGCTGTGAAATATAGAGTTCATCAATATCTACTCCGATATTCTTGGCATAGACAGGATCCAGTGCATGCTCTGCATCGATAAATCCGGCAATTCCACCTCTCTTCTGAACCTCAGAAATCATATGAAGTGCAACCGTTGTCTTACCACTTGATTCAGGACCATAAACCTCGATCACACGTCCCTTTGGCACACCACCAAGTCCAAGTGCCAGATCAAGGCTCAGACATCCGGTAGGAACTGTCTCTACAGCTACATGCGCCCCTGATTCTCCCAGCCGCATCACTGCACCCTTACCAAAATCTTTCTCCAGCTTTGCGATCGCTGCATCCAGTGCTTTCTTCTTCTCTTCGTTATTCGCCAGCTTTGTAACGCTCTCTTTGCCTGCCATAATTTTCTCCTTCTCTATCTCTCTTAGTGTATAAAACCTATTCTCTCTTTTTCGAACAGTTGTTCGCCTATGAATAGATTTTATTATACTTCTTCCAAAATGTCAACAATAATTCTTCCCCTTAATTTTGTTGCAATAATACGATATACCATGGAATCCTCTTCCTGAAACAGAAGAATTGAAGTTCATGTGAATCAGTACCGGCTTAAGGATCTGCCGGCCAGACAACTAAAGAATAGCATAAGGAAAGGCAGAATGCAAGTACCACAGCACTCACATTCTGCCTTTTATACTACACTGCTTTCCAGTGTTTCACCTCTTCTTTATAAAAGATAATTCCTTCCCGGATAATTTTAAATCCACTGCCTTCAAGTTCCGCAATCGTAACGGAGCAGTTTGGCGGTACTTCATTTTTCCAGAAATGTTCTACGGAAAGACTGCCTCTCATCCTGTTCAGCATTGCTGTCATCGCAGCACCATGTGTAGAAATCAGAAGATTCTTATCCTTCAGCTTCTCATTCTCTGCCAGACTCTTCAAAAACTCTCCTGTTCTTTCATAAAGCTGTTGTACACTTTCCGCATCTTCCGGCGGAATATAATTTCCCGTATCCCGAAAGAATTTCTGAAATGCAAGATTCTCTTCTTTCGTCTTATCTATGCAAGACATTCCCTCGTAAGACCCAAAAGAAATTTCCTGGATTCTCTGGTCTTCATAAAGCGGAATATTGCGTCCTTCAAGAAGAATCTCTGCTGTTTCTTTTGCACGCCGCAAGGGGCTGGTATAAGCCAGATCGATCTGGTATTGTCTCATCCCATAAGAAGTTTCCCGGGCAAGATGACGTCCGTATTCATTTAAAGGAATATCCTTTCGTCCCTGTACCAGTTTTTTCTTGTTCCAATCCGTCTCTCCATGACGCACAATATATAGTCTCACTGCTGCCTGCACTCCCTCTTCTTATCTTTTTAATACTTCTCTCCGGATATATCTGTAAGTAGTTTCCTCGCCTTCCTCCGCAAGCATATGAAGCAGTTTTTCTAATAATTCTCTTGTATCTTTATGCATCAGCTCATCTGCACGTCCGTTCTCATAATAAGCAAGTGGTGCATCAGAGGTATATGCATCCCCAAGATACACTTTACTTGCTGCAATGCGGTCAAGAAACATCTCTACTACATATCTTACCGGCATCTTCATTCCCGCCAGAAGGTTCGGTCCCTCCAGACTATAATCAATCCAATATTCATAATGATGTTTGTTTCTGCCTTTGTGGTGAAGCCATGCGGAAGAATACCCCTTTTCTTCCCGTTCAGCATTATTAGGACTTCTTGTCCCCTGATAGTATCTGCATCCCACACGGAATTCTGTCCAACTGTATTTTGACATATCATGGAGCAGTCCCTGTTTGTACAAACCAACACGAAAGCACTCTTTTAAAACCAGTTTTTTGTGTTTTGTTATGGTACAAAAATGTGCAAATGCCTTCATACTTTTTCCTCTCTGACCGGCTGTTCTTCTTTACGAAGTTCTTCTGCTCTTTGCCGTTTTTCTATTTTATTTACGTTCTGCATCTTAGCTGTATGAATCGGTTTCTTTTCCGGACGACTCTTCTTTTCCTCTGTCCTACGTCCAACCAGAATTGCCACACTGCGTTCTTCCAGTAATACATCTTTCTGATTTTCCAGCTTTTTCGCTTCACAAAGCACACCATCTTTTGTAGTCATAACAAGATACCATTCCACATTCTTTCCGATCGATGGTATTGCAAAGTGATGCGGCAGCCAATGCATATTATACGCTGTAAAGCAAGGAGTCTCCCCTTCTTTCGTTCCTGAATACAGGACACCTAACTGACGGCTGGAAACTTCTGCTTTTACCTGCCATGCATTTTCTCCATGATAAGATACGTCCGGTATGCCACATCTCGTGGTATCCATTCCGGATAGTGCTGTACTCTGATGAAAACAACGGTGTTCTTTTCTCAGCTCGATCAGTTTCTTTATATACTGAAACAGCCAGTCATCTTTCTTCAGCTGTGTCCAGTTCACCCATCCTGTCTCGTTATCCTGACAATATGCATTGTTATTTCCTCTCTGCGAATTACAGAATTCATCTCCTGCAAGAAGGCATGGAGTTCCCTGAGCCGTCAACAGAAGTTCTAATGCATTCTTCACCTGATTTTTTCTAAGATTGACAACTGCACGTTTTCTGCTCGGTCCTTCAGCCCCACAGTTCCAACTGTAATTATAATCTGGCCCATCCAGATTCTTCTCACCGTTTTCTTCGTTATGTTTGCAATCATAAGACACTAAATCCCATAATGTGAACCCTGTCTGCGTTGTAATATAATTACATTTCCCATTTTCCGATGAACGATTTTTCAATGCCCATATGACATCATTGACCATATTCTCGTCACCTTTTAAGAAACGGCGCATCACATTCTGAAAACCATCATCTTTCTGCATCAGCTTGATATCTTTTAAAAATGGATCTTCCATCAGCTGCTCCCACGGCACGTTATAAGGATTCAGGACAAATCCGTCCACATGGTACTCCAGCATATAAAAACGCAGACATTCCGTTACATAATTTGCTGATATTCCCGGGACAAATGG
This sequence comes from uncultured Mediterraneibacter sp., assembly GCA_934309345.1. Taxonomy (GTDB): domain Bacteria; phylum Bacillota; class Clostridia; order Lachnospirales; family Lachnospiraceae; genus Mediterraneibacter. Next base: position 29,725 of record CAKRDD010000008.1, read on the forward strand.
CATCTCCAGTACAACTTCTATGCCCTGGCTATGGCATGCACGCACCATATCTTTCAACTCACGAACTGCGCTTTTCCCGGATGCATATGCTTTTTTAGGTGCAAAATAAAAGCCTTTACCATATCCCCAGTAATTCACTTTTGTTTTTCCGCACTCTTCAAATTCATAGACTGGCATACACTGGATCTGGTTGACTCCAAGTTCTTTTAAATAATCCAGTTTTTCAACAACTCCCTGGAATGTTCCTTTATGCACCACTTTTGAAGAAGAATGTCTGGTAAATCCACGCACATGTAAACCATAAGCCACTACATCTTCCCATGGAAGATGTAAACGCTGATCTTCCTGCCAGTCATATTCCTCCATTGAAACAATTTTTCCACGGATCTGATGTTCCTGAAGTTTCCGTTCTACACCAAACTTCTCTTTTCCCGCAAGCTCTTTTACATATGGATCCACACATACTTTCCCATCGATCAGAAAATTGTATTCATACCGATCTGCTTTCAGTCCTTCAACAGCTAAGAAACGTACCTCTCCAACGCCTTCTTCCTCTGGCATGTCAAACTGATATTCCGGAACTTCTTTTCCTCTCTTATACAGTAGAAGTTCACAGTTCTTCCCTTTTGCTACCTGAACTGCAAAGTTTATATTTTTGCCTTTGATATCCACTCCAAATGGCTGCGGACTCCCCTTTATCTTCCTCATAGTTAACCCCTTTCTTGAGCAATCAATAAATTACTGCCATCCATCTGTTCCGTACATTTCAACATTATCACGATTTATAAAGAAAGTTTCCTCATAATTTTCTTTCTCATAATCCTTGCCTGCCAGTAATGCTGTCGCTACCTTTACTGCTGTCTTTCCCATATTGATTGGGGACTGCGCTCCAATTCCGGTCATTCCGCCTGTGCCATTCACCAGTGCTGTCTTTGTCGCCGGAGAACCATCCACACTATATACACAGATATTCGTTCGCTGCGCTTCTGTGATCGCTGCCATCACCTGTTCTGCCATCGGATCACTTCCGCACATAACAGCATCAATCTCACTGTTTTCACTCAGAACCTGCGTCATCTCATCCTTTACATTGCTGCTGTCTCCCAATGCCTCAATTCTCTTTATCACTTCAAATCCACTGTTTGTTACAGCCTCTTCGAATCCGGTAATTCTTTCATTCACTGAGTTTACCCCAGGACTTTCTACAATCACAATTTTACCGCCATCTGGTTTCTGGACCAGAAGATCCTGTCCGCACACATATCCCGCATTCTCATTATCTGACCCTACAAATGCAGATACAAGGCTTGTCTCTTTTACTTCTGTATCAAGATTGATCACCGGAATATCTGCTTCTTTTAAGGCTTCAAGTGCAGGAGTGATCTTCTCCCAGTCCACCGGACAAAGAAATACTGCCTGTACTCCTTCGTTGATCAACTCCTGAATCTGCTCATTCTGCAAATCTGCATTCGATGCCGGATCACGAACCATCAGACGGTCACCTTGAGCCTCCAGTGCTGTCTGGACGGAATTTTTCAATGTGTCATAAAAAGGATTCGACATATCGATGCCGCTAAATCCAAACAGTCTGCCACCTTCCTCTGTATTGTCATTTTTCTTATCATCCTCTTCTACCACTGCATTATCTTCCGGTGTTCCGACATTTTTCTTGCCACACCCAAGCAGTGCTGCCGCTATACACAAAACTGCCACTGTACACAGTATCCATTTTTTCTTCATATTGTCTATTATCCTTTCACTTCTATCAGTAACACTTTTATTCTACCTTGTTTAAACCGAAAGTCAATCTTATCTTGCTTTTTTCTTCCCTTTTTGTTACCATCAAGATAGCTGGTCATTCCCGTATTGATCACCTGGCTGATCAGAACGGAAATGAAATACACTACAGATTTAAAGGAGAAGATTATGAACGAAAACGAATCCCTCACAGTCACTCTGACACTGGAGAATAACGAGGAACTTGAATGCGCTGTTCTCAATATTTTTGAAGCAGATGAAAAGGAGTATATCGCACTTCTTCCACTTGATGAGAACGGTGACAACACAGACGGTCAGATCTATCTGTATCGTTTCATTGATAACGGAGAAGAGGAAGAACCTGGACTTGAGAACATCGAAGAAGATGAAGAGTTCGACCGTGTTTCCGCTATATTCAACGAATGGCTGGATACGCAGGATTTCGGCGACATCGATCTTGATGCATTAGATGACCTGGAGGACTAGGTTTTAAGGATGTCAGCAAAGTGGCTGACATCCGGTCAGCTTTTCAATAGTTCATCTACAAAACGGGAGGGAGTAACTTCTTTCCCGTTTTTTATTTTCACATAACAGATCTTCAAAAAATCTTTTGCCCTTGTCATTGCCACATAGAATAATCTTCTCTCTTCTTCGATCTCCTTGTCTGTCTTTGCCTTCTGATACGGGATTCTTCCCTCATTCGCTTCAATCAGGAATACCTGCTTGAATTCCAATCCTTTGGAAGCATGTATCGTCATCAGCCGGACTCCCGGACGCGGTCGGTTTCTTTCCTTTTCCTTTGCTCTGAGTGTCTCCGTATATTCTTCTACATGCGTAAACCATTCTTCAACACTTGTAAATGCTTTCGCCGCCTCTTCAATCTCTGCCAGTACTTCATTCAGATCAGATCTGTTTATCTGATGTGTAAATGCATACTCTTTCAGAAAATCATCATAACCAATCCTTTTTCTGATATACTGGATTGCCGCATACGGAGCCATCTTCATAAGCATCTTAACATCCCATTCAAACTGATCGATCCGGTCGATCATCCAGTCTTTATCACAATAGAACTTCCGCATGTCTTCAAAAGAAACCTTCGTTCCTGCTACACTGTCTCTTCCAAGATATCTCTTTGGCCGGTTCATTACCTGTAAAAAATCCTGTCTGTTCCGGGCTCCTGTTGCCAGTCGGAAATATGCCATGATGTCCTTTGCGATAAAGTGTTCATATATATTTGGAAGATGTTCTTTCATCTGAAACGGGATTTTCCGCTCCACCATTGCTTCTACCACTGCTCTCGCATCTGTATGAACCCGGAACAGAATCGCAATCTCCTCTTCTTTTATGCCATTCTCCTTACATTTCTGTATCTCTTCAAGAACATATTCTGCCTCTTCCACCGGATCTTTCACTTCCTGAATATGAAGGCAGGAACCGCCTTCACGGTTTGCTTCCAGTTTTTTACTGTATCTCTCCACATTATTTTCAATCAGTTTCAAAGAATTCTGTACGATATTTGCTGTCGAACGATAATTCATTCCAAGCAGGATTTGTTTTGCATCAGGGAAATCCTTTCCAAATCCAAGCATCAATTCTGAATCAGCTCCACGAAATCCGTAAATTGCCTGATCGTCATCCCCCACTACGAACAAGTTATTTTCCGGCTGGGCCAGCATACGGATCACATCATACTGAATGCGGTTAATGTCCTGAAATTCATCAATCAAAACGTATCTGAATTTCTTCTGCCACTGTGCAAGTACATCTGGTCTTGACCGGAACAACTCATAACAAAGTACCAGCATATCATCAAAATCAATCTTTTTCAGTTCTTTTCTATGCTGTTCATAATTACGGTAAATATTGCGAAAAGCATCTGCACTACATTTTTCTGATACAAATTCTTCCAGCGGAATCCGATTATTCTTCACTTTTCCAATCTCTGCCGCAATATCCTGAATAAAATCTTCTTCATCAAAGATCTCCATTCTTTCTTTGTTGATCACGCCACGTAAAATCTGATATTTTTCTGTCTCTGAAAGAATATTTTCCTGATTCATCCGGTAAGCCCATTTCAGAATCCCATAATAGATTCCATGAAATGTACCCACTGTAACCGGAAGATCTCTTTTGCCCATAACCAAACAGAGGCGGGATTTCATCTCCGCCGCTGCAAATCTTGTAAAAGTAACGACCAGAATTTCTTCTGGTCTTACTTTCTGTTTCTCTATAAGGTATTTTACTCTGTTTACAATCGTAAGCGTCTTTCCCGATCCCGGGCCTGCCAGTACAAGACATGGGCCGTCTGTGTGCTGGATCGCCTGCGTCTGTGCTTCATTAAATCCCATTCTACCTCTTTTCGCTGTCCTTACTGAAGTTTCTCGATTCCAAGACGGATTCTTCTAAGAGATTCATCTTTTCCAAGTACTTCCATCAGTTCTGTTGCTCCTCCCGGAGTGTTCTGCTTTCCGGAAACTGCTGTACGAAGCGGCCACATTACATAACCTACTTTGTATCCTTTTTCTGTTGCAAATCCTTTCAATGTCTCAAACAATGCATCATTGCTAAAGTCATCCTGCGCCTCGAGAACCGGAAGCACCTCATTCAGAAGTGCGAGTGACTTCTCCGCATCTGTCTTCATCTTCTTATGTGTATAAAGCACGATATCATAATCCGGAAGTTCTTCAAAGAAATCAACCTGCTCTTTGATCTCCGGAAGGATCTCAATTCTTGTCTTCACGAGTGCTGCAATCTTCTTCAGATCATAGTCCTTTGTTACTGCCTCTTTCAGGTATGGCTCTGCAAGTGCATAGAACTTATCAAAATCCATTGCCTTGAGATATTCTCCGTTCATCCATTTTAATTTCACTGTATCAAACACAGCCGGAGATTTACTCATATGATGATAATCAAATGCCTCAACAAGCTCTTCCAGTGAGAAAATCTCTCTGTTGTCTGTCGGGCACCATCCGAGCAGTGCTACATAATTCACAACTGCCTCTGAAACATATCCCTGATCGATCAGGTCTTCATAAGAAGAATGTCCACATCTCTTGCTCAGTTTCTTATGATTCTCATCTGTAATCAGTGGACAGTGTACATAAACCGGTACCTCCCAGCCAAACGCCTCATAAAGACGGTTATACTTCGGTGCTGAAGATAAGTACTCATTTCCACGAACAACATGTGAAATCTCCATCAGATGATCGTCGATTACGTTTGCAAAATTATAGGTCGGGAATCCATCAGATTTGATCAGGATCATATCGTCAAGCTCTGCATTCGGAACTGTGATATCTCCGTAGATCTCATCATGGAATGTTGTCTCACCTTCATTCGGTACATTCAGACGGATAACCCATGGCTTACCTGCTGCCAGATTCGCCTCTACTTCTTCCTTGCTCAGGCTTAAGCAGTGCTTATCATAAACAGAAATTTCTACTCCACCTTCAGAAACCTGTGTCTTTAAAGACTCCAGACGCTCTTTGTCGCAGAAACAGTAATAAGCGTCTCCCTGCTCTACAAGCTGCTTTGCATACTTAAGATAAAGTCCTGATGCATTACGCTCACTCTGTACATACGGTCCGTATCCGGCATCTTTATCCGGTCCTTCATCATGAATAAGACCTGTTTTTTCCATTGTTCTGTAAATAATGTCAAGTGCACCTTCCACAAAACGTTCCTGATCTGTATCCTCTACACGAAGGAGGAAATCTCCGCCTTCATGCTTTGCGATCAGATACGCGTAAAGTGCTGTTCTTAAGTTACCCACATGCATTCTTCCTGTCGGGCTTGGTGCAAATCTTGTTCTTACTTTCTTACTCATTCTATCTTCTCCAATTCCTGTTTGTTATTGTTCATATCTCGTCATATTATAGCGCAAGTCCTCAGATTCTTCAACAAACAAAATCAATGTTTTTCTTTTACTCCAAAAGTTTCGCCGTTTCAGGAATACTTCCTGTCTGTTCAAGTGTACAGGATCTTGCATCAATACATTCCAGATTTGTTCCATCAAACGCACCTTCCGCAAAACTTTTCACACTTTCCGGCACCTGAAAGGTTCCTGTCCACGCTGCCGGAAACGCAAGAAGAACCGTACCATCTGCCGTGTAAAGTACACCATCTATCGTAACATAGGCTGGATTCTCCCCATCTGCTTCTATCCATCCCAAGTTACTCAGCCCCGCAAACGCTCCCGGCTGAATCGCTGTTATATTTGCCGGAATTTCAATCTCTTCTACCTGAGAACCCAAAGCTGCCAGTGCTCCTGCTGCAATTCCCGAACATCCTTTTTCCGGAAAGCGCAGTACTCCATCCTTTATCACTTCTTTACTGCCTGAAAGTCCACAGATCATACCTTCCGCATTAATAAGATATCCGGTATCTGTATTTCCCACTGCTATTGGCTCTTCTTCATTCTCATTTTCATTTTTTACATTTTCCATTGAATCAGGATTTGTAATTATTGGCTCGCTTGCAATAATTGTAGTTCCATCTCTTTTAACATCCGGTTCTTCTGCCACAATCTCTTCTGCCATAGGTTCTTTTACCGCAATTTCTTCTACTACAGGTTCTTCCACTAAAATTTCTTCCGGAACAGCCGCTGCCTGGATAACATCTGCCTGAATAGCTTCTGCCGATAAGTAAGAATGCTCATCCATTTTTTCCGGTTCTTTTATCTGTTTTGTTATTGTTACTTTTTCCGGCAGATCATTTCCTGACACATTGATATCTTCTGTTGTCGCGCAGACTGCTATTTCAGGAAGCAGATTCTTTTCTGAGTATAATGAAACGATTTCCTGTGCAGATATCAGAATCAGCGCACCACTTAATAAAGTCACTCCTGTTCTGACATATGGTTTTCGTACTTCTTCCTGATACCATTCACTCCAATTCAATCCTATATCCATATTCTCTTATTCCTTTCTCTTTCCCCACATTTTAATACACGAAATATTTTTAGTTTATCAAAGGAAAAAGGATGTTGCAACCAAATGCAACATCCCTTTGATTTTTCTGCTTTATCCTGATAGATTCCAAGGATTCTATACGTTAATTTCAGCCTTCACGCCAAGGATTTCTTTATTCTTTTCAAGCAGTGGACGGATCACGTTCTTAAGATAAGCATCAACCTGCTCACTTGCACGTCCAACATATTTCTCCGGTTTCATTGTCTTCTGAAGATCCTCTAAAGTCAGGTTGAATGCCGGATCTGCTGCGATCAGTTCAAGAAGGTTATTGTCAAGTCCCTTCTCTTTTACATTTCTTCCTGCTTCCATAGAAAGCTCACGGATTCTTTCGTGTAACTCCTGACGGTCTCCACCGGCCTTAACAGCATCCATCATGATATTCTCTGTTGCCATAAATGGAAGTTCGGACATCAGACGCTTCTCAATTACTTTCGGGTATACAACCAGTCCGTCTACAACATTCAGGCAAAGGTCAAGAATTCCGTCGATTGCAAGGAATCCTTCCGGAACGCTCAGACGTTTGTTAGCGGAATCATCAAGTGTTCTCTCAAACCACTGTGTTGCAGATGTGATTGCCGGATTCAGTGCATCGATCATCACATATCTTGAAAGGGAAGCAATTCTCTCACTTCTCATCGGGTTTCTCTTATAAGCCATTGCAGAAGATCCGATCTGTGTCTTCTCAAATGGTTCTTCAATTTCTTTCAAATGCTGAAGCAGACGAATATCATTAGAGAACTTATGAGCACTTGCAGCAATTCCTGCCAGTACATTCAGTACTCTTGTATCTACCTTTCTGGAATAAGTCTGTCCGGATACCGGATAGCATGCCTTGAATCCCATCTTTTCAGCGATCATTGGATCGATCTTATCAATTGTCTCCTGATCTCCGTCAAACAGCTCAAGGAAACTTGCCTGTGTTCCTGTTGTTCCTTTAGATCCAAGCAGCTTCAGGCTTCCAAGTACATATTCCAGATCCTCAAGATCCATCTCAAATTCCTGCATCCAGAGAGTTGCTCTCTTTCCAACAGTTGTCGGTTGTGCCGGCTGGAAATGTGTGAAAGCAAGTGTCGGCTGGTTTTTCTGCTCCTCTGCAAACTTCGCAAGCTCTGCAATTACATTCACAAGCTTTGTACGAACCAGTTTCAGTGCTTCTGCCATAATGATAATATCTGTATTATCTCCTACATAACAGGATGTAGCTCCAAGATGGATGATTCCTTTTGCTTTCGGGCACTGAACACCATATGCATAAACATGAGACATAACATCATGACGTACAACCTTCTCACGTTCCTTAGCCACCTCAAAATTAATGTCATCTGCATGGCTCTTCATCTCTTCGATCTGCTCATCTGTGATGTTGAGTCCAAGCTCCTTCTCAGTCTCTGCCAGTGCGATCCAAAGTCTTCTCCATGTTCTGAACTTCTTGTCCGGTGAGAAGATATACTGCATCTCGCGGCTTGCATAACGCTCTGAAAGCGGGCTTACATAACGATCATTACTCATAATTCTTTTCTCCTTGTTTCTCATCTATTTATCGAATAACTTCATCTATTATAACACATAAACTGAATCTTCAAAATCAATTTTGTTCAAATGCCTGGCTGATATCCTCTTCCGGAACTTCCATCGGATAATTTCCTGTAAAGCAGGCATCACAATATTTAAGATCTCCAACCATGTCTTTCAGCTTCTCAATCTCCATATATCCAAGAGAATCCGCACCGATCAACTGACGGATCTCTTCCTGTGTGTGAGTATGTGCGATCAGCTGCTCATTTGACGGCACATCCGTTCCGAAGAAACATGGATGTAAGAACGGCGGAGAACTGATACGTACATGTACCTCTTTTGCTCCGGCTTTTTTCAGCATCTTAATGATATTTGCACAAGTCGTTCCACGCACGATGGAATCATCTACCATTACGATTCGTTTCCCCTTTACAACTTCCGGAATCACATTCAGTTTGATCTTTACACTGGAAACACGTTCACTCTGTTTTGGTTTGATAAATGTTCTTCCCACATAACTGTTCTTGTGGAATGCCATTCCATAAGGAATTCCTGACTGCTCAGAATATCCCTTCGCTGCTACCAGACCGGAATCTGGAACTCCTACAACAAGATCAGCGTCTACCGGATAAGATTCCGCAAGTGCTTTTCCTGCCAGAATTCTGGAATGGTATACGCCTACACCATCGATCGTACTGTCTGTTCTTGCAAAATAAATATACTCAAAAATACATCTTGCCTGTTTTTCCGGATCGATCACCATACTCGTATCTGACTGAATTCCATGTTTTCTTGTAATTGTTACGATCTCTCCCGGAAGAACATCTCTTACAAACTCACCATCTACAGCTGCGATCGCACAGCTCTCAGAGGCAAGGAAATATGTATTGTCACGTTTTCCGATGCACAGTGGCTTGAGTCCGAATGGATCTCTTGCGCCAATCATTTTTCTCGGGCTGCTCACAACAAGTGCGTACGCACCCTTGATCTTCTGCATTGCACACTTTACAGCTTCTTCTGCTGTCGGTGTATGAAGACGTTCTCTTGCAATAAGATATGCGATTACTTCTGAGTCTATTGTTGTCTGGAAAATAGCACCTGTCTGGCTGAGTTCTTCTCTCAGCTCGATCGCATTTACTAAATTTCCGTTATGTGCAATCGCAAGTGTTCCCTTTACATAGTTTATAACAAGTGGCATTGCATTCTCTACACGTGTTCCACCTGCTGTTGAATATCTCACATGTCCTACTCCAAGATTTCCTTTCAATTCTGAAAGTCCCTCTTCGTTAAACACGTCATCTACATGGCCAAGTCCTTTCTTTGAAAGAACGTTTCTCTTCCCATAAGTGTCTGTCACTGCAATACCGCAGCTCTCCTGACCTCTATGCTGCAGAGCAAACAAGCCATAATAGACTGATGCAGCCACATCCTGTCCATCCACATCATAAGCACCAAAAACACCGCATTCTTCCCCAAGTCCCGTCACTGCTTTTTCAAATTCACTCATGTCAGTTTATGCTCCTTACCTAGTTCCTGCTAGTTTTTATCATGATTTCTGTATCATACAAAACCGATTATAATATAAGGCAGAGTGAAAATCAACATTCCCTCCGCCTTGTATTTCTTCCTGCTCATTATTTTATTCGCGCTTGATATATTAGCATTTCTAATATATTCGTCGTTTTTATTCTTCGTATCTTATTACCGCCTTCGTTTTTTGTCAGTATTTACAAAATCACTATCCATTCGTATAACGAGACAAAAATTGACGGGTACGCTCTTCTTTTGGATTCTCAAACACTTCCTCAGGTGTTCCCTGCTCAAGTATCTTACCGTCATCCATAAACAGAACTTTGTCCGATACATCTCTTGCAAATGCCATCTCATGCGTTACGATGATCATCGTAGTATTCTGATCCGCAAGTCCTTTGATTACCTTCAGCACTTCACCTGTAAGCTCCGGATCCAGCGCTGAAGTCGGCTCGTCAAAGCACAGAATATCCGGACTAAGTGCAAGTGCACGGGCAATTGCCACACGCTGACACTGTCCTCCGGAAAGCTGATGCGGATAGTTATTCATACGCTCTGAAAGTCCCATCTGATCTAAGAGGCGCTTTGCTTCTGCTTCAATCTCTGCGTGAATCTCCTTCTTGCGTGCCTTATAATCCGGCTGGCTTTTTGCAAGAAGTTCCTTTGCAAGCATTACATTTCCAAGTGCTGTATACTGTGGAAACAGGTTAAAAGACTGGAACACAAGTCCAAAATGCAGTCTCTTCTTACGGATCTCACTCTCCTGTTTTGTTACAGGATTTGTGGCATCAAACAATAATTCATCATTTACACGGATCACACCCTTATCCGGTGTCTCCAGAAAATTCAGACAGCGCAGAAGTGTCGTCTTTCCACTTCCCGAGGAACCAATCAATGAAAGTACCTGTCCACGCTCCAATGAAAAGCTGATATCTTTCAATACTTCTGTCCGTCCAAATGTTTTATTAATATGTTCTACTTCAAGTATTGCCATTTATCTCTTCCTCCCCATTTAATTAAAATATTCCAGTTTCTTCTCAAGCTTTCCAAGAAGGACTGTCAGAATACCATTGAAGATCAGATAATAAAAGGCTGTAAAGAACATCGGCCAGATCGCACCTGAGATTCCCTGGGAACCTTTCAGGAATGCCTGACCTGCCCAGATAATCTCCTGCAGTGCGATGATACGTGCAAGAGAAGTATCTTTTACAAGCGTAATGATCTCATTTGACATCGGTGGAACAATTCTCTTCACCATCTGAAGCAGCTTAATCTTAAAGAAGATCTGATGCTTTGTCATACCAAGGACAAGTCCTGCCTCCGTCTGTCCCTGTGGGATACCCTGGATTCCTCCGCGGTAGATTACAGAAAAATAACATGCATAGTTAAAGATAAATGCAACCGAAGCTGCAAGAAATCTTCCACTTTCTCCTCCACCCCAGATTGGGTTTCCCAGGACCAGTCCCGGGAAATAGTAAATGATCAGCATCTGGATCATAAGCGGTGTACCACGTACGATCCAAACAACGATATTCGTAATATAACTCAACGGTTTAAAATGTGACATTGATCCAAATGCAATAACCAGTCCTAACGGAATAGCCCCAAGAAGCGTTGCAAAAAACAGCTTCAGTGTCTGTAAAAATCCCACATTCAGCGAGTGGATAACGATTGGAAATTGTTCCATTATAAGTTCCATTTTATTAAAGCTCCATCCTAAATTTATTTTTCAATCAATGCAGCCTGTACTTTATAAGTCTCAGCACATTTCTTCATTGATCCATCTTCCATACTCTTTTTAAAGTAATCATTCAGAGCTGCTGCAAGATCAGATCCTTTACGGAATCCAACACCATACTCCTCATTGTTCAGACTTATTGTATAAGTAAGATCTGCATAACCTGTTCCTTCTCCGATCATAGCTGCTGCCATCAAAGCGTCAATTGCAGCTGCATCTGAATTTCCTGAAGCAACTTCCATCAGTGCATCTGCCTGTGATGAAACGGCTGTATACTGAGCACCGATTCTGTTTACCTGCTCTTCTCCAGCACTTCCTGCTTCTACTGCAAAAGTTAAATCTTTTACACTATCCTCATCCTGATATTTATCTGCTTTGTCAGCCGGCACAACTACAACCTGTGCATTGTTCATATAAGCATCTGTGCATTCCATGGAGCTTTCCACTTCATCTGTCAGTGTCATACCATTCCATACACAGTCGATTGACTTTCCATCAAGCTCAAGCACTTTATTATCCCAGTCAATCTCCACGAACTCCGCTTTTACTCCGATGCTCTCTGCAAATGCTTTCGCCATATCTGCATCAAATCCGACCCACTCACCATTATCATCTTTATAATCCATCGGTTCAAAGTCAGTAACACCGACTACAAGCGTTCCTTTATCTTTCACATAGTCAAGGTCACTTTCTGTTGATTCTGATTTCTTCTCATCGCTCTTTGTATCAGAAGCTCCTGATCCGCATCCTGCTAACATAGAAACTGCAAGTCCTGCACACAATAACACACTTAATACTTTTCTTTTCATAATAATACCCTCCATCATCGAGTTTGGCTTTTATTCTCTACCAATGAGTCACTGTACTACGGTAAAGTTACTGTTGTATTCTACCATAGCATATGTTATATGTCAAACCCAAAAGGTGTTACTGTTCACACGATGTGCGACCAGCAACGCATCTTGCCATTTTAAATCGCCTTTGGCGATGGGGCGAGATGCATTCAAGTCAAAACACGCATCCTCCGTGTCAATCAGCGGAGTGATTGACACGGGAGTGAACAGTAACCAAAAGGTACAGAACAATGCAGCTGCTCATAGATTCTGTGAACAGCTGCATAAAAAGTCTGTATTATGTATGATTTCTTCTATGTTTTCTCTTCCATTTTTCTAAAAGAACTGCATCTGGCTCAATCTGAAGATTTTGCTTCACTTCGTCCATCTCGCTTCTCATCTGCGCATTCACTTCCTGATATTCGCTGTGCTTTGTAAGCAGAATGTGAAATTCTTCCAGCGACATATACTTATAAGACGCATACAGATATGGCTTTAACAATTCCTTATCTTCGCAGATCTGATAGGCTCTGTCATACATTTTAGCTGCTTCTTGATAAAGAAACAGACGGCCATATGCTGCCCCCAGACATGCATAGATCTTTCCATAGAATTTTTCATCTACGCTTTCATCTTTTTCCTGATTCAGAATCTCCTGATAAACAATGATCGCTTCTTCAATCTCACCGCTTTCAAGAAGATTATCTCCTTTATACTTCTTTCTCTCCACATCTTTCTGATTTTTCAAATGTTCCAATACATTCTGTATACGGATCATCTCAGACTCTTTGTAGATCTTTGAATCTTTCAGAATCGTAAGTACAAACTTCTCAACCGATCCCCTCATGCGCATCACATCACGAAGCTGGTCTGCAAGTTCTTTCATTCCGATTTCTTCCTCAATCCAGCTGCAAAGCGGTTCATTCATGATTGTATAATCAATCAGATATAAATTATTACACAGATAGTAACACAATTCTTCTATCGTAAAGATCCTGCAGTGGATCCTGGAAATCTCATAAGGATGTGCCGCGTGTCTGTCATGACAAAGAATTAAATTTCCCATCGTTACCTCCTAAATGTATCACCTTTTCCTCCCGGAAATCTGTTGGGAGGAAGAAATCTCCGAATCCGACATCCCGTACTGTAATCTTGCAGGTTTTTTCATCCAGAAACATGGTTTCTATCTGAAGTCGTGTGGAATACTCTGCTCTTTTCGGAAGCTTATCCAAAGAAATCTTCTCTGTCTTAAGTGTTCCCTGAACCAGTGATTCAATGTGAAATTCTATCTCTTCTCCCTCTTCCAGAATCACTTCCCACTGATTATTAGACTCGTACCAGTGCGCTCCCCAGGAAACTAACGGATACCACATCTCCTGGCCATCTACACGCATGTTAACTGTAATCTGATCTGTCAGCTTGTCATCTGAAAGATAAACCGGATTTTCAATATGCATGTATAGCTTTCTGTATGCAGTGTAGCATGCTCCTTTACTATACAGATTATTTCCGATAAATGCTCTTCTTCCATTACAAAGCACTCTCAATGACTTCGGATACCAGTTGTTCTCAAACCCTTCTCCTGTCAGAAAGACGGAAGACACAATTCTCTTATCAAACACACTCTGTATAAATTTACAGAACATCGCATCCGCCTCTTTTGCCTTATCCTCGTTTAAAACCGGATAAACCAGCGCCAGTTCCTTCATGTGTGCATTCGCAACTTCATCTACTGTGACAAATGTAGTCTTTCCACCGCCAAGTCCCGGCTTCAGTCTGCGCAGCATATAGGCTTTGATCTCATTCCGGTCACAGCAGAACAGTGCTGCATCATACTGCCAGAGCTCTTTCGGCTGGTAAAAAAGATAATTACAAAAACTTTCCTTATAGTCCTGAATAAAGATATGTCTTTTATCAATATTCATCCGGACTGCGATTCTGCGGAGCATCTGAGCCAGTTCTTCTGTAAGAACCGGTACACTGAACACAATTCCGTCAATTTTTGGAAATGACTGCAGAGACATCTGGATAAACTGCGAAAGCAGCCAGACTGCGTCATATGTCTCATCTCCAAATTCAATTTTTTCATCCGCAAGACTTCTTGAGAGCAGACGGGCAACTGTAAATCCTTCTTTCAGCGTTGCAAGACGTTTCGCCTCTTTTCCATATGCCCATGTATCTCTTAGTTTTCCAATAATCAAAGGAATCTGGAAATTATCTGAGTCAACTTCCAGGGTCTGAGGTTCCATCTCTTTGTCATTATAAAAACTGATCTGGCATGTCTTTTCATTTATCTCATATCCAATTATACTTCCCTGTCCCATGAAAAGATTTCCTCCTTAATATTGTATGAACATATGTGATGCAACTGCATCTTCCAGTGCATACTGCTTCATCTTCTTCTCTCGTTCTTCCGGATCTTCTTCCAGAATAATATCATTGAGTCTTCCGTATCTTCCCGGCTCACCCTTTTCTACCGTGTGCTCGCAGACCTCTTTCTCACTTCTGTAAGAATTTCCGTCAATTGTTTCTTTAAAATAATAAATCAGACGTTCATTAGAGAACAACACGAATTTCTTCACATACAAATTCTCGTACATCGGTGTCAGAAGCTCTGTTGCGTAATCCGAGACTCCATTTTCACCTTTCTGTAACTGATAATATAGCATGACACGACTGTCTTTCTGTCCTTTATATTCAACAAGCGTTTTGTCCCACAGTTGGAATTCAATCAGCCACTCCTTGTCATATTTAAGGAAAAACGGAAAATAAATCTGTCTGCCGCAAAGCTCCTGCATGAACTTTTTCAGCGTCTTCCTGAGACTTGTTTCATACTCCTGATCGGAATAGTATTTCAAAACGGCGATCATACAAATATCGATTGTTGTTTCACCCTTCTCAGCTTCCCTGCAGATAATATCAATTACAGATTTCTCAATCTTACGTGCTTCTACCACATATTCTCTGGAAACATATGCCAGATAAGCCTGCTGGAGCCGGAAGTATGCACCTTCATCATAATAAGCTTCAAATACTTTTGTCTCCTGGAATAATTCCTCAGAAAAGAGCATCTGTGTAATGATCCGTTCTGCCAGTTTATGCGTATGGACTTCATACTCTCTGGCGACTTTCCACAGCTCCTTCATCTCCTGTGTTGCTCCACAGTAGAAGTTTGCCAAATAAGTAAGAATCACTTTGTCATACTGTTTTTTCTTAAATAAGTCATAACAAACATAAGTCAGGAAATCATCATTCTCATAATTCGTCTCACGAATTGTCTTACTGCACAGTACCTGGATCTCGTCCTCCGGGAAATTCTCCAATCCTTTTTCTTTTACGATTTCCAGAGTCAGCTCTTCCTCTTCCTCAAGCGCTTTACTTCTGTTCAGACTATTTGCATACTTTCTGCAGATATCCATATATCTCAGTTCATAAAACAGTCTTTTGCTCTCATATGGAATCGAATCCGTATAATGTCTTCCGTCTTTTGCTTCCCAGACAATACGGTCGGTCTTTGCATACAGAAATACTCTGGCACCATTCTCAGTATAAGCTGCCTTCTGTGTAATGGTTCCATCTGCTGCAATCACATGAACAAATTTCATGTTCGGTACCTTTGTTGTGATCCAATAAGCATGACACACATCATAAAGAGCACGGATCCTGTCCTGACTCATATCTGTCTCTACAAGAAATCGTTTATAGATGATCCGCAGATCTTCATCTATATTTCTCTTCTCCAGCTGATTCCATGTGAATTCTTCCATCTCATCTCTGTAATGTGCATAAATCTCACTTGTCTCATCTTCATAAGTGATCAGGTTTGCATACAAAAATGCACATTTCTTATAATCCAGAGAATTTCCATGCATAAAATACAAATATACAGAGCGTGGAAGCTGCTTATGGAACTCTTCCGGTCTCGCTGCCGCCATATAATACTCATAGAGCTGTGCAATTTTCAATTCTGCTTCTACTGCTTTCTCATACCAGTGGAAATAAACAGATTCGGTTCTGCTTCCTTTTATAAGCAATGTACAGATGGACGTCAGTATCATTGCTTCATCATACATCTCATAACACTTCACAAGTACATCATACAGATGTTTATCAAAATTCTTCATCTGACTTGCCAGATTCGCTGTATACAATGCAAGTTCCTTCGTCATCAGTTTATACTTCACACCAAAAAGCAGAACCTGCACTTCAAACTGTCCGAGTTTCTTAAGCGTCGAACTCTTCTCTTTAAAACAGCGGAATGCCTGAAGATAAAACCACAAACTATGAGACTTGTATTCCACAAACTGTTTCTCAAGTACATTCAGTCTTTCACTGTAAATTTTATATTCCGAATCAACCTCAATCAGCATACAAAGAATCCGCCAGCTGTCCGGATGCTTCATAAAGGAACGTGAAAGTTCTTCTGCCACTCTTCTCTGCCCAACTGAATCGTTACTCAGCTTTGTCGTCAGATAAAGGTAATAGGAACTCAATTCAACATCCTTGCCGATTGCAAAACGATTGTAATTATAAGACTCCAAAAGCCATTTTGCCTCATCCATCCGATTACCCAAAATGCAGATATGTGCCTGGGCAAGAAGGTAAAACTCATTACGTTCATCCACCTCGCGAAGATGTGAAATCTTCTTAACAGAAGCCTCTGTCCAATCTTCCAGTGACATCTTGCCACCTTCATATTTCAGATAATCTTTCAGGATTCCATTAAACTCTTTTTCATTTGCACGGTGTTCCTCATCTCTGCAGATGTCCTTTTCCACTACGACTTCATAACTCAGTGTCTCATATGGGGTTTCCAGAATAATCCTTCCGAAGTTGCTTCCTCTGTGAAGCTTATCCAGGGAAATCCCATATTCCAGCCGATAGGCATTCCCTATAAATTCATCTGTTGTCAGATGTCTGTGATCAACAGAAAGGAAATCGCCTTCTGTTCTTACATCGATCTCCAGATATCCCCATGTATTTTTCTTCACAGTAAAAGTTTCTTTCCTGTCTTCTGCAAGAGAGATAAAAGCACGGCGCTCTTCTTCCAATGTAAGAAAAATCTTCTCTTTCTGCTTGCAGCCTACCAGAAATTCCTCAAGGGCATGCTGATCCAGTTCCCATTTACGCATGTTATTATAAAGTGCCTTGATCCTCGTGTCTTCATACTTAAGAATCTCAAAAAAGTCTCTGGACCGGAACAGCTTCACTGCCTCAGCCGCATCACGATATGTAAGCTTCTTAAAGTCTTCCAGACTCTGGACTTTTCCATACCGGGTCATAACGAACGGCTTCTCGATAATTGCAGTAAACGCAATATCATATTCACCGCCATTGCATACAATCGTAAACTTTCCGTGTTCAACATGTCCCGGCACAAGTCCTCTTCCGTCATATGTATAATAGATATTTACCGGATTCCCATCAAAGCCCTGCTCTGCACACTGTACACGATAAGAAGAAGGATAGACAAGTCCGCGTATTGTCCCTTCTCCTTCATTCTGCAGAGAAAAGCTTCCCTCATATTTCTCTCCTTCTCCGACACGCATCGTAATGTGGGTCTCAGGGAAAATAATTTCCGGCTGCGGGATGTGAAAATCCCCCTTTGCAAAACGTTTGATCTTATTCTTCAAATCCGTCACCTACTCAAATTCTTAATCATCCATAAGTCGGTTTTAGCAACTACTAAAAACGCTACTATAAATTATATCATTAGTTTATACGTTCTTGCAATGGGGGATTGAATAAAGTTTTACATCCATTTTTTACATGTTTTTCCTTCTTGAATTTCTGCGAATTTTGGATACATTTTTACTGATAAAATTTTATCATTGGATACAAGTAAGTAAAACCGAGACAAAACGAACAGAACGTGTTATAATTAACTTTATCTGAATGTTATTTCTACAAAGGAGGACTTCATTATGAAATTAGTAATTACTATGAGCCGTCGTTTCGGTACCGGAGCCAGCATTATTGCTGAAGAGCTTTCGAAACGGCTTGATATTCCGGTCTATGACAAGGCCTATATAGAAGAAGAGCTTTCTGATCACAAATACGAAAGTGAAGCTGAAGCAATCCGGAAACTGGCGGAAAAACCTTGCATTATCCTCGGACGATGTGCCTCAGATATTCTGAAGGACCGGATGAATGTGTTAAATATCTACGTGAGTGCCGCCAAAGAGGACCGCATTCAGAGAATCATGAAAAAAGAACATCTTGATCATGATGCCGCAAAAGAAAAGGTAGAGCATACAGATGAAGAGCGTGCTGCTTATTATTATGAACACACCGGCAAGACCTGGGGGGATGTGAATGATTATCACATGATCCTTGACACTTCCGAACTCGGTGTTGAAAACTGTGCCGATATTCTGATGCATTATTTCGAAAAACTGGAATATATTTAAATTTTCATAAAAGCGTGGATTTTAATCTGCCCATTACATTCCTAATATATAAAAAACAGGGACAAAAACTTGTTGATTTTCACAACGTTTTTGTCCCTGTTTTTTAGTTCTGACTGTCTGAAGTATCTGTTGTATCTGACGTTTTAATTGTCACGCCCTGTTTTTCAAAACTGATCTTCTTCCATACTTTTTCCTCTTCTTTGATTTTTGTATCCTTTTTCCACTGCTCCAGAAGTGAATCATACTGTTCCTGTTTTCTCTCGCTTACAATACTTTCCTTTTTACTGTCTGTCGCCTC
Organism: uncultured Mediterraneibacter sp.; assembly: GCA_934309345.1. GTDB lineage: Bacteria > Bacillota > Clostridia > Lachnospirales > Lachnospiraceae > Mediterraneibacter. The sequence continues at coordinate 48,780 of CAKRDD010000008.1, forward strand.
TCTGTCCAAAAGACTTGTAAGCTTTGCAATATAAATTCCATTCTCTGTCTCGATAATATCTGTGACGTCGCCTTCATTCGTCAACGCATCCGCTGCTGCGATCAGATCCTTATCCGGACTTGTGCTTTCAGAGTCGAATGTAGCTGTCTGGGCTGTAAGTCCTGCTGCTGATGCAACAGTCTCCATATCTTCTCCACCCTTTAAACGATCATCAAATGCCTTTGCAGTTGTCTTTAAAGCTTCTTTCTCATCATCTGATAATGTCTTGGATTCTCCTGAATCGTCTGTTGTTGTATAAGAAAACAAAAGATATTGCATACTCTTCTGTGCTGCATCTTCATCCGATACATTCTCATCCACACCAGTTTCCATCGCTGTTTCCATCTTATTCGAAATCGTCATCAGTTCAAGGACTTTAACAACTTCCTCCTCATCTCCTGATACCACTTTCTTCACATCATCCGAATTATCTTCACCGAATTTTGCTGCTGCGTCTTTAATCGCCTGCTGCTCTTCCTCTGTCAGTGCAACATCATAATCAGATGCATGCTGTGAAACAAGATACATATTCTCCAGATTCTCAAGAATACTCTTCTTTGTCTGCTCCTCATATGTCTGATCATCTGATGCTTCCTTTGCCCACATCTCTTCTGCTGTTGTTCCCATCATACTCGCATAATAGGTCTCATACTGGGCCTGCTGCAATCTTGCATAAAAATTCGCAACCCCAAGTGTAATCTTCTCATCACCGACTGTTGCAACTGTCTCATCTGTATTTATTGTTCCACATCCCGTTAAAGATGTTGCTGCCAATGTTCCTGCCACTGCAAGCACTGCCAGCCTTTTTGCCAAACGTGCCATCTGGTAAATCCTCCTCTTTTTACGTATTCACTTACGCAGCCATACTACCGCTCATTATATCGTGTTTTTTGTTCTATCACAACCCCAAACACAGAATCTCCTCAACTTCCCTGATCTAATCGAAGTTCACGAATGCTCTCTACAATTTCTCTTAGCATTTGCAGAACATTTTCCCCTTTCTCTTTTCCGCTTCTTCCTTTCTTTTGATAAAGGAAATACGGGACTGCTTCTGCTTTGAATGTCATATTATTTCCATATTTCTTTAAAAGTGCCGGGATTTTTGCCGGATCCAGATTTGCTTTTTCATATAAGACAAATTTATAATCCTTTCCCTTTTGTTCGATCGCTGTAATATATGCGGAATGTGCAAGACTCTTAAGCGCTGCGATATGAAGAAGCTGCTGTACCTTTTTCGGAATATCTCCAAAACGATCGATCAGCTCTTCTGTCATATCATCCATCTCTTCCTCTGTCTCAATTGCTGCAATCCTCTTATAAATATCCAGTTTCTGATACTCGTTTTTAATATAAGATTCCGGTATAAATGCATCTATATTAAGATCAATCGTTGTAGTATAGTCAGCCTCTTCTTTTTCGCCTTTCAACCGACTGACAGCCTCATTAAGCATCTTACAATACAGATCATATCCTACCGCTGCCATATGGCCGCTTTGTGACTCCCCGAGAAGATTCCCTGCACCACGGATCTCAAGGTCACGCATCGCAATCTTGAATCCCGATCCGAGATCTGTAAATTCACGGATCGCAGCCAGTCTCTTCTCTGCAACTTCTTTAAGCATCTTGTCTCTTTGATACAACAGAAACGCATATGCCATTCGATTGGACCGTCCAACTCTTCCACGCAGCTGATACAGCTGTGATAATCCAAACCTGTCTGCATCCTGTATGATCATCGTATTCGCATTTGCGATATCCAGTCCTGTTTCAATAATCGTTGTCGATACAAGTACATCAATATCACTATTGATAAAATCATACATAATATCTTCCAACTGATGTTCACTCATCTGTCCATGCGCATAAGCCACCCTTGCATCCGGCACCAGCTTCTGCACATGAAGTGCCACATCTGCAATGCTTTCCACTCTGTTATAGACATAATAGACCTGTCCGTCTCTGGCAAGCTCACGCTCCATTGCCTCACGAACCATCTCATCATTATATTCCATTACATACGTCTGTATTGGCATACGATCCATTGGTGCTTCCTCAAGCACACTCATATCTCGGATTCCAATCAGACTCATATGAAGTGTTCTTGGGATCGGTGTTGCTGTCAGCGTCAACACATCTATATTTTCTCTCAATTTTTTGATTTTTTCCTTATGTGTAACACCAAAACGCTGTTCTTCATCTATGATCAGAAGCCCTAAATCTTTATACCCCACATCCTTTGAAAGCACTCTGTGTGTTCCGATCACAATATCAACCAGACCTTTTTTCAAATCCTCCACTGTTTTTTTCTGCTGCGCCTGTGTCCGAAAACGGCTCATCAGATCAACACGCACAGGAAAATCTTTGAACCTTTGGATAAATGTATTGTAGTGCTGCTGTGCAAGAATCGTTGTAGGAACAAGATAAACAACCTGTTTGCCTTCCTGCACTGCCTTAAAAGCTGCTCTTATCGCAATTTCTGTTTTACCGTACCCTACATCTCCGCAAATCAGCCGATCCATGATCTTCGTGCTTTCCATATCCTTCTTTGTATCTTCAATTGCACGAAGCTGATCTTCGGTTTCTTCAAACGGAAACATTTCCTCAAACTCTCTCTGCCAGACAGTATCCGGTCCATATACATAACCATCCGTCTGCTGGCGTGTTGCATAGAGCTTCACAAGGTCTTTTGCGATTAACTGAACTGCTTTTTTTACCTGTCCTTTTGTCTTTTTCCACTGCGGTGTTCCAAGCTTGTTCAATTTTGGCGGCTTTGCGTCTGCTCCGGCATATTTCTGGATCAGATCCAGCTGTGTTGCCAGAATATAGAGAATTCCTCCGTCTGCATAGGAAATCTTCATATAATCACGAGTGACAGCATCTACTTCGATCTTCTCAATCCCCTGATAAATTCCAAGTCCATGATTCTCATGTACCACATAATCTCCCGGTTTAAGTTCAGCAAATTCCTGGATCTTTTTTCCTTCATAAGATTTTCTTTTCTTTTTTTTCTTTTTCTTACCAAAAATATCTGATTCTGAGATAACCGTAAACTTTAACATCGGGTATTCATAGCCCTCTGCAATGTAACCACAGGTTACCATAATCTCTCCCGGATTCACCTGTCGTTCCATCTCTTCACTGTAAAAACTGCTCAGGTCATAATCCCTGAGATCTTCCGCCAGACGTTTTGCTCTTGTTCTCGAACCCGAAACAAGGATCACGCGATACCCTGTTCTTTTCAGTTTCTTCAAATCCCGTGTGAGAAGTTCAAAACTGTTATTATACGGATTCACAGTTTTAACTTGCAGACTGTAGACAGACCTTACTTTAAACATCCCACATTTTGATTCCAACATGGTAAATGCAATTCCATAATACTTGTTCATCTTTCCAATTATATGATCTGTCTGTTCCACACGGATTGGAATCTCATCTGCCTCCATACCGGCTTCTTCTCTGCTCTCCAGACTGTGAAAATACTCTTTTTCTACAATCTCGGCAGATTCTTGAAGACGTATCGGTTCATCTAAAAACAATATTGTTTCCTCTATAGGAAAATATGATAAAAAGCTGTCTGTTTCCATCTGTTTCCAGTTCTCAGTTGCCGGATAGATTTCTATTTCCTGTAGATTCTCTGTCGATCTCTGACTTTCCACATCAAATCTTCTAATAGAATCAACTTCATCTCCCCACAATTCAATCCGGACCGGACTCTCCTCTGTCAGCGGAAATACATCCAGAATCCCACCTCTGACCGCAAACTGTCCCGGACTTTCAATCTGGCTTTCCCTTGCATATCCTAATATTGAAAGGTCTTCCTGTAACTTCTGAAAATCCAGTGTCTCCTCCGCACGGATCCTGATCCTGTTCCCACACAGTTCTTCTTTCGATGGAAGCCCGTCCAGAAATGCATCCATTGTTGTAACTATGGTAACTGCTTCCTGTTCTTTCTTTTCTGCAACTGCGCGCAATACTTCCATACGTCTTCCTGTCAGAAATGCACCCTTAATATCTGCATGATAAAACAAAAGATCTCTTGCCGGATAAAACCATACATTTTCCTCCAGTACACGCCATTCTTCATAAGCCTGCTTTGCTTTTTCTTCACTGGAAAAAACGATGACTCTGTACTCAAAGCCATCGCTCAGTGCTTTCGCAAGATGTATCTTCTGTGAATTCACACATCCTGCAATTTGCAGGAAACCCGTTTTCTTTCTTCTCGAACTGACAATCTCCTGATAATCAGCCAGTTCTTTTAATGGTTCTAAAAAAGCCTGCATCTCTACTCGTCCTTCTTTTTACGATTATATTCATTCATCGCTTCGCTCATCTGGTCACTTACGATCAGTTCTACCGCTTTTACCGCATTATCATAACCTTCGCTCATCAGTTCCTGTTCCGCCTTAGAAAAATGTCCTAAAACATAATCTGCAAGATCATACTTCGGTGGTTTTTCTCCAACTCCTACTTTTATTCTCGGAAAAACCTGTCCCCCAAGATGTGCAATAATATTTTTTATTCCATTATGCCCACCTGCGCTTCCTTTTGCGCGGATTCTCAGTTGTCCCACTCCCAGACTGATATCATCATAAATCACGAGCAGTTCTGTCTCCGGATCTACTTTATAATAATCAATCACGCTCCGGATGCTCTCACCACTAAGATTCATATATGTCTGTGGCTTGACTAAAATCACTTTCTGCCCTGCGATCATGCCCTTTCCGATCAAAGCACGATGTTTCTCCGTAGTTACATCTATATTATATCTCTCAGAAAGCCGGTCTATAACATCAAACCCGACATTATGTCTTGTTCCTTCGTATTCTTTCGTCGGATTTCCCAGTCCTGCTATAATATACATCTTCCTCTTCCTTTCCCGAATACATTCTGCATTTGTAACCTTTATTTTACCGCATATCTGAATATTTGTCATGCATATTTGCTCTGCAAATACATAAATTGTATAAAAAGGAGGGTACTTATGAAATCAAAAACAAAGATCATTGTCCTTCATATGAAAGAAATCGTCTATACTGTTATTTTTGCTGTTCTTGGCATTCTTCTGATCCTTCTTCTGATCCTTATGTTCCATCCCAAAGAGCAGTCTCCAGCCCCCGATCCGCAATGCTGCATTATTGAAAACAATATTCCTTCGTAACTCACTCAAAATACAGCTTTCCGGATTTGTGCAGTAAAAAAGCCACAGTCCATCATACCTGCGGCTTTTTTCTGTCTTTTCTGTTCTTATCCTGCTTATCCTTCTACGATCAGATAAGTACCATCCGGCAGCGCAAACACTTCAGATGCCTCTTCTAATTCTTCCTCTGACATTCCGTCTACATCCATGCCATTCTCTTCAAAGTATTCTCTTACTTCATCCAGAGATTCTACAATAACTGCCATACAGTCCTCCAGAAAAGCTTCTGCTGCCTCAAGGGTCTCTGCTACCGGCTCATCAAAAAGCTGCTCCTGCTTCTCCAAAAAAGTCTTCAGACACTCTTCATTGTACTCTCCCATTACTTTTCTCCTCCTGTTTCTTAACAATCTTTCGTATCTCATCTGCTGAATCAACAACACATTCAGCTCCGTCCTCTAAAAGAGCTTTTCTTCCACGGAACCCCCAGGATACAAGAATCGTCTGCATCTTTGCCGCATGCCCTGTTGCAAGATCCACTTCTGAATCTCCGATGTATGCTGCCTCTTCCGGCAAAACCCCAAATGATCTGGCAATCATCAACGCAGCTGTCGGATCCGGTTTCTTAGGAACTCCATCCTTCTGCCCCTGCACATGGTCAAAAAGTTCTTTTCCAAATACTTCTTCAACAACATGTACAGCCTGTCTGTCAGGCTTGTTTGATAAAACCGCAAGTCTGATTCCTTTCTCTTTCAACTGCTGCAACAGCTGTGGGATTCCTTCGTACGGAGCAACCTTATACATACAATTTGCATCAAATATCCTGGCATATGCTTCCACTGCCTCTTCAAGATGACACAGCTGTGTATCCCCACCTGCCTTTAATGTCCGTTCAAGCAGAACCTTCGCCCCATCTCCAACGAACTGCCGGCACTGTTCCTTTGTGATCTGTGGCATTCCGATTTCTTTCATAGTCTCATTGACTGAATATTCCAGTGAATCCAATGTGTTTGTCAACGTTCCATCCAGATCAAAAATACAAGCCTTTATCATAGCTGCCTCCATACTTTTCCAACGGTTACTTTCCTTCATAACCATCTCTGCTCTTTTCTGTTACTTTCCGTAACATTTTCTTCCCACTTATCATAGTATGAAGTCATAAAAATTTCAATACTTTCTCTCTATTTTCCAAGAAGATATTGTCTCATTGTTTTCAAAGCATTTTTCTCTAAACGGCTCACCTGTGCCTGCGAAATTCCAATTTGTTCCGAAACTTCCATCTGCGTCTTTCCTTCGAAAAATCGTAAGTGGATCAGCAGTCTCTCCCTTTCATTCAGCCGTTCCATCGCAGCCTCTAAAGACAGCTCCTCCACCCAGTTTTCTTCTCTGTTCTTCTTATCGCTGACCTGGTCCATCACATACAGTGCATCCCCACCATCATTATACACCGGTTCCTGAAGGCTCATTGGTGTCTGTACTGCATCCAGTGCATAAACTACTTCTTCTTTTGAAAGTCCAATCTCTTCTGCAATTTCCTGAATGGTAGGTTCTTTCATATTTTTTCGGATATACCCTTCCCTTGTATAAATCACTTTATAAGCTATATCACGCAATGAACGGCTCACGCGAAGGGAACTGTTGTCTCGCAGATACCGGCGGATTTCTCCTATGATCATAGGAACCGCGTAGGTAGAAAACTTCACCTGACGGTCCGGATCAAAGTTATCTACAGCCTTTACAAGTCCCACACATCCAATCTGAAACAAATCATCTGCATTTTCATTACTGCTGTCAAACCGTTTCATCACACTAAGCACCAGCCGAAGATTTCCTTTGATGTATTCTTCCCGCGCCAACTTGTCCCCCTGACGAATCCTTCGAAAAAGCTCCTCCTTCTCCTTTTCCCTGAGAAGTGGGAGCTTTGACGTATTCACTCCACACAGTTCTACCTTATTCACAACCATTGTGAGAAACCTCCTAAGTTTTTTTCTACTTAGAATCATTCTCACTCTTTGAATAAGATATTCCATGAATCTCTAAATTTTATAAAGTTTTAGTCCTTGACAATCAAATATCCCATTTATCCGACAAATTATTAATCTGCGACTCGAATTTTGCTTTGTCTTTATTTGCGAGGCCTTCGTTCTTGTAAATAATATCAAGTAAACGCTTTCCTGCCGCAACAAGGCGTTCAAATGCTGCATCTGCTCTGCGCTGTGCCGGTTTTTTCGCTTTCACCGGAATCTTCACACCTTCGCTTAAGATCTCATTTGTCAGGAGATCTGCCTCACTGCATGGAAACGGTGCATAAGCCTGATACCCAAACTTTTCTTCCACCGTCTTTGCGAACTCCTCGGTAACAGTGTCTTCACCATGTACAACAAAAACACGCTGTGGTGCTTCCTCAAACGCTCCAAGCCATTTTAAAAGCCCATTCATATCTGCATGACCACTGATTCCATGAAGACTCTCAATTCTTGCCTTGACTTCAATCGGCTCACCGAACAGCTTCACATTCTTTTCGCCCTCGATCAGTCTGCGTCCTAAAGTGCCCATTGCCTGATATCCAACAAAAAGAATCGTACACTCTTCTCTCCACAAATTGTGCTTCAGATGGTGACGGATACGACCAGCATCGCACATTCCGGAAGCTGAGATGATCACCTTTGGTTTCTCGATAAAATTGATCATCTTAGAATCATCACTTGTTGTTGCAGTCTTAAGTCCGTCAAATATAAGTGGATTAATCCCTGCATTAACAAGTGCAAGTGCATCCTCATCAAAACACTCTCTCATATTTTTTGTAAATATCTTCGTTGCCTCAATTGCAAGCGGACTATCCAGATATACTTCGAAATTCTGATATTCTTTTAATAATTCCTTTTCTTTGATCTCACGTATAAAATAGAGAAGTTCCTGCGTTCTGCCCACCGCAAAGGAAGGAATAACAACATTTCCACCTTTATCAAATGTCTCTTTCAGGATTCTTGTAAAATCTCCCAGATAATCCGGTTTTTCCTGCGTATGCAGCCGGTTACCATACGTAGACTCCATCACAATATAGTCTGCGCTCTCTGTATAAGCCGGGTCTTTAATGATCGGCTGATCCAGATTTCCAATATCTCCGGAAAATACAATCTTCTTTGTCACTCCATCTTCTGTTGCCCAGACTTCAATACTTGCTGATCCAAGCAGATGTCCTACATCTGTAAACCGGATCTGGACCCCCTCACAGATTGTAATGCGTTCCCCATACTGACAAGGCACAAGCAATTCAATCGCATTAAGTGCATCCTGCATCTCATAAACCGGTTCATATTCCGGCTTTCCTGCTCTCCTGCCTTTTCGGTTTCTCCACTCTGCTTCAAATTCCTGGATATGTGCACTGTCACGAAGCATGATATTACACAGATCTGCTGTCGCATAGGTCGTGAAGATCTGCCCTTTAAACCCGTCCTTTGCAAGCTTTGGCAGCATACCGGAATGATCAATATGTGCATGTGTGAGCAATACATAGTCTACTTCTGTTGCGCTGATCGGAAGTCCCGGATTCTCATACAGATCCGGTCCCTGTTCCATACCGCAGTCAACCAAAATATTCTTTCCTGCTACCTGCAGAAAATGACAGCTTCCCGTAACCTCATGGGCTGCACCTACAAATGTTAATTTCATACATTCTCAACCCTTTCTGTCCTGTATCTGTTCTTTTCCATTTCAGATACTTTTTCTTTTATTTTAACACTATACAGGAAAATATACATCTTTCTTTTTATTAAATTTTTGTAACTGTTATTCATACCGGACCATTTCCATCCGGAGTCTGTGCATGATTTTCTTTTCCAGTCTTGATATATAAGACTGAGAGATTCCAAGTTGATCCGCGACCTCCTTCTGCGTCATTTCTTTTCCCTCCGGATGATCCAGCCCAAATCTCATACGAACGATTAGTTTTTCTCTTCCCGACAATTTATTCAGGGCACGAAACAGAATCTTTCTTTCCGCTTCATTCTCGAGATCCCGGTAAATCGTATCCTCCTCTGTTCCAAGAATATCTGACAGAAGCAGTTCATTTCCATCCCAGTCTACATTTAAAGGCTCATCAATAGAAACCTCCATCCTCGTCTTATTGTTTCGTCTCAGATACATTAAAATCTCATTCTCAATACAACGCGAAGCATATGTTGCCAGCTTGATTTTTTTAGATGGATTAAATGTATTGATTGCTTTGATCAGACCGATGGTGCCAATAGAAATCAAATCTTCTACACCGACTCCTGTATTATCAAATTTCTTCGCAATATAAACAACCAGACGCAGATTATGTTCGATCAGAATCTTTCTTGCCTTCTCATCGCGCTCTGTACCAAGCCATCTTACTACTTCACACTCTTTTTCATTCTCTAACGGCGGTGGAAGCACTTCACTTCCTCCTATGTAATGAATCTCCTGTTGACCACCAAACAGCACCGCTCTGGCATTCGGTACAATCCTTAATTTAAACTTCTCCGGCACAGCCACTTTAACCATCATGTAAATTCCTCCCAGTTTCTTTCTTACATCTTCTATTGCGGCACAGTTTTTCTATTCACAGCATCTGCACCTTACAATTCAATATCAGCTGATAACCTTCCTCCTCACTGATCGGTGATTCACTCACACCGATCAACGGAGATTGTATCCATTGCTTTTCCTTTATTTCCACACACATTTTCCTGATCCGGAAAATTTTCATAACACCACTGCCATGAACACTCCGGTATGGAATATACCGGAATTCCATCGGTTCCTTCATCATCTGATGATAAAAACCGCAATCCAGCACATGTACCCCTTCACCACTAAGTGGATCTGTCAGGCAATTTCCCGTATCCCTTAATGCATGAACTCTATAACTGTCTGCTTCTGTAAACAAAATCACTTCACAGCACCGTTCCTGCTCCATCTTAAGAACTTTCAAGAACTTCCAGGTCATCAGAATCCCCTGTGAGCTAAGCACCGCAATCCCATAAAACAGACTGATATAATGTAGATAAGGACGAAACATCATCAACACACCTCCCAGGAACATCCCAAAAAGGTAAAGCAATCCCATTCCTTTGAGTATCTGGAGCATACATTGTTTCCCATTTTTCACCCAAAGCATACAAAACGGAATCACAAGATAAAAGGCTATATCTTTCACCCAGGCGGGAACGGATACAACCACCATCAGACAAGTCAACGCACTTCCAAGGAATGCTCCTGACAGAACTCTTTTAAAACTATATTTTCCGCCCAAAATCCGTTCTGTCACGAAAAGCAACAGGCTATCCATCATGAAATTTTCCAGAAAAAAAAGATCTATGTACAACTCATAGTGCATATTCCACCTTCCTTTTCATTTCGAGTTATCCTCGATACCATATCAAATTATAGAATTTACTCTTTGGAAATTTTGTCAGATACTGACAGTAAAATAAAAAGAAAATAGAAGAATTTCTGACATCCTTCGACATAAAAGAAAAACGGCCTGATACTTCAGACCGTTTCATCATTTTATTCAATTCGATTATTTCTTAAAGAAATCCGGAATCTTAATAGACTGCTCTCTTACCCCGCCAGTTGTTGATCTTGGCTGCAGTGTTGGCATTGTGCCACCCTGCGGTCTGGCTGCTGATGTCTGAGCTGTTCTCTGTGCTGTATAGTCATAAGATGGTCTTACATGACTTTCTGCACCATTCGGAAGAATAGAACTTGTCTTCTGCTGTCCTTCCAGTCTTGCTTTCAGCTTGGATGCACTTCCGCCTACATTATGTAAGCCTGTAGCAATAACTGTGATTGTACATTCATCAGACTTCGTATCATCATACATAGCACCAAAGATGATACTTGCGCTTTCTCCTGCAAGTTCCTGTACATAATCAGCTGCATCAGAAGCATCCATAAGTGTAATGTCTCCAGATACATTAACAATAACATTAGATGCACCTGTGATAGTTGTCTCAAGCAGTGGACTTGCAACAGCCTGCTTAACTGCTTCAAGTGCCTTGTCATCTCCGCGTCCTGCACCAATACCGATATGTGCAATGCCTTTATCCTTCATAACTGTCTGGATATCAGCAAAGTCAAGGTTGATCAGAGATGGTACATTAATCAGGTCTGTGATACCCTGAATACCCTGCTGAAGAACCTCGTCAGCCTTCTTCAAAGCTTCCGGCATAGTAGTACGTCTGTCTACAACTTCAAGCAGTTTGTCATTCGGGATAACGATGATCGTATCAACGTTCTCCTTCAATTTATCAATACCATTGATCGCATTCTGCATTCTTGTCTTGGATTCAAAACGGAAAGGCTTTGTGACAACTCCTACTGTCAGAGCGCCCTGCTCTTTCGCGATTCTTGCGATAACCGGAGCAGCACCTGTTCCAGTTCCGCCTCCCATACCGCAGGTAACAAATACCATGTCTGCACCTTTTAATGCAGCCTGGATCTCCTCAGCGCTTTCTTCTGCTGCCTTCTCTCCCATCTCAGGCTGTGCACCAGCACCAAGTCCTTTTGTCAGTTTTTCACCGATCTGCATAAGTGTCGGTGCTTTACACAGCTGTAATGCCTGTTTATCTGTATTCACAGCTATGAATTCTACGCCTGCAATCTGTTCGTCGATCATTCGGTTCACGGCATTGTTACCGCCTCCGCCGACTCCGACAACAATAATTCTTGCAGCCGCTTCAGATTCGTTGGTTTTAATTTCTAACAAGAGTAGTTCCTCCTTTGTCGTCTTATTAACTCTTATATACATCCCTTATTTTAATTGAACGATACAATTCAATAAGTATATAATAAAGTCTTTTCCGTAAATAATCAATAGATTTTTTCTTATTTTTGGTTTTTTTCCAACAATTCAGCTTCAAGACTGAGGTGTAAAGTTAATTGATGCTGAATCTGCTTCATAATTCTCAAGATGAAGTACCCCCGCCTGATCCGGATACTGTTCCTTCAGCTTCTCAAGGATCGGTTTGATCTGTGCAATCCTGAGCTCATATTCTTTATTCCCAAGTAAAACTTCTACTGTTCCAAAATATAATACAACACTCTGTTCATTCTCATATACGAGTTTATCCGGTGTAAGTGAATATTTCACCAGATACTTTGAAGCCTCTGCGATCAGGGTAAATGCACTGTCGTCTTCCACCGGAATCTTTTTCCCAATCTCTACTTTCGATGTATCAAAAGAAAGTCCTTCCACATAAGGCACCCCTGTAAAAGTTTTCTTGCTTTCAAAAAGTGCTGTTCCCTTCCGGTCAAAATATAAATTTGTATCATTGAAAGAAACATAACCGGATTTTTCCTTTTCTTTCACCTGTACAACAAGCGTCCATGGATTTTCAAATGTCAGCTGCATTCCTTCCACAACTGACGGAACTTCTGCGTCTGTATAATTATATTTCCAGAACAAATACACTGTATTCACAGAGAGTTTATCTTTCTTAAGCCAGCTGATGATCGAATTCTCTCCGTAGTATTCATTTCCCTTCACTTTTATACTGCGCGTCTGAAACAGTAGAACAAATACTGCGAGCAACAGTAATACTACAATAAACCGGAACATCCCTCTCTTCTTTTTCTTCTTTTTTTTCATTGATCAGATTCCTTCCTCTGTTCATGTTTTCCATACCCGGATCCCATCTGTATGAAATACGGGCAACTCTATTGTATCAAACGGGATATGCTCAGGACAAGTCCCATTTCCAAAAGCAGAAAAACAACTGACGTTCCACCATAACTGATAAACGGAAGTGTGATTCCTGTATTCGGTATGGAGTTTGTAACGACTGCAATATTCAATATTACCTGAATCATCATATGTGCCATGGCTCCCACTGCAATTAACGCACCAAAAAGATCCGGTGCGTGTGTTGCGATCACAAAAAATCTCCAGATCAGAATCAGAAACAGTACAATGATAATCCCGGCACCAACAAGCCCTGTTTCTTCACAGACAATAGAAAAAATCATATCATTCTGTGCTTCCGGCAGGAATCCCAGTTTTTGCACACTGTTTCCCAGTCCACGCCCAAACAGTCCTCCGCTTCCGATTGCATAAAGTCCTTGTAATGTCTGATATCCTTTTTCATACTTCTCCGGATTGCGCCAGATTGCAAGCCGCTCCAGCCGATAGCTTTCCAATGCAAGGAAAATTCCCAAAAATCCAACTCCTGATACAGCCATCCATATAAACTGCGCATATCTGGGACTTGCAACAAAGATCAATGTAACCGCAATTCCAAGGATAATGATCGCTGTGCTCAGATTGCTTGCTCCTACCAGACCGACAATCGGCAGGATTGAAAGCATCATACCGGACATTGTCCGAAGCTTTGATATTTTCTTCACATTCCGGTCGATCAGCCAGGCCAGAAACAAGATCACCGCTACTTTAGCAAACTCTGATGGCTGAAAAGAAAACGGACCCAAAGACAGCCATCTTTTGGATCCGTTATATTCTTTTCCGAACGCCATGACAGCAATGGATAAACCGATTGCAACCAGATATCCCGGCACAACAAGTGGAATCCATCTGTGATAATCAATTCCTGCGATCCATAGCATCCCTGCCATTCCAAGAACTGTAGCCAGTCCCTGCTTCTTCAGATAATAATAAGAATCATGAAACTTCACCCTGCCATTATATGCACTTGTACTGGTCAGAAGGATCAGACCAACCAGTACGAGAATCAGCACCGTTACAAGCAGTGTATCATCATACGTGTGCCTTTTTGCAGGACGTTTCAATACAGCTCACTCCTTACAGATCATTCACAAGCTCTTTAAACTTATCTCCACGTTCTTCATAATTCTTAAACATTCCCCAGCTTGCGCATGCAGGGGAAAGAAGTACTGCATCTCCCGGCTGTGCATTCTCTACACATTTTGCAAATGCTTCCTCAAATGTATCCGCCATCACAATATCTTCAAATCCATGTGCCCTGGCTGTCTCTGCGATCTTGTCGCGTGTCGCGCCAAGAAGTACTAATTTCTTTACTTTTCCATCAAAGGAATCGATCCATTCATCATAAGCAGAATCCTTATCATAACCTCCACCGATCAGAACTGTCGGACGATTCATCGCCTGAATCCCCTTAATAGCAGCATCCGGGTTTGTACCCTTGGAATCATTATAATATACAACCCCATTCTTCTCTGCCACATATTCAATACGATGTTCAACCCCCTGGAACTCTTTCAGCGTTTTGCGGATCACATCTACCGGAACTCCATATGCTGCTGCCATTCCGGCTGCTGCCATCGCATTCTCATGATTGTGCGTTCCAAGAATATTCAATTCATCTATATGGCATACCGGTGTCTTCTCTCCATTCATCGCAAGAATGATCTGACCGTTTTCCAGATAGATTCCTTCTTCCAATATACGCTGACTGCTGAAATATAGAACCTTTGACTTTACATTTTCTCCAAATGCCCTTGTCACATCATCTTCGTAATTCAGAACACAAGTATCTTTCTCTGTCTGATTCTTCGCAATATTCTCCTTTGCCTCTATGTATGCTTCCATCGTATGATGACGGTTCAGATGATCCGGAGTAATATTCAGGATTGCACTGACTCTCGGACGGAATGTCTGAATTGTTTCTAACTGAAAGCTGCTCATCTCAGCTACAATTACGGAATCCTCTCTTGTCTGGAGTGCAATACTCGTATATGGATTACCGATATTTCCTACCACAAAGCTGCTCTGTGCATAGTTTTTCATAATCTCTCCAAGCAGAGAAGTAGTCGTTGTCTTACCATTCGTTCCTGTAATTGCAAGAACATCACCTTTTCCAAAGACATACGCAAGCTCAATCTCTCCCCAGATTGGAAGTCCCTTCTCGCGCATCTCATTTACGATTGGAAGATCTGTAGGAACGCCCGGACTCATTACAACAAGAGAAAGCTTATCAAGAAATGCTTCTTTTCTGTCTCCCTCAAGTGTTCCAAGTACGATTTCCAGTGACCCACTGTCTCCGCCTTCAATCTTTGCACGGATCTCTTCCGGATTCAGCTTATCGTTACCATCATACAATACAACCTTCGCCTCTTCTTTCAAAAGGAGCGCACATGCTGCCTCTCCGCTGATTCCAGAACCAAACACTAATACATTTTTATCTTTTACAATCATTCTTCTATACCCCCATAAGAGCGATCAGGCAAAGAATTGCCGTCACAATAGAAAATACTGCCACTACCCGTGTCTCTGACCATCCGCAAAGCTCGAAATGGTGATGGATCGGTGCCATCTTAAAGAGACGCTTTCCTCCTGTCTTTTTGAAATATGTTACCTGCAGAATAACTGAAATAACTTCTACAAGATAAATAAATCCGACAATAATGATATACAATGGCATCTGCATCATATACGCTGTTCCTGCAACAAAACCACCCAGTGCAAGAGAACCTGTATCTCCCATGAACACACTGGCCGGATACACGTTAAAAAGAAGGAATCCCATTAATGCACCGACAACAGCACAGGTGATCGGCTCAATCCCACTCTTCGTTCCAATTGCTACAACTGTGAAAAAGGTTGCCACCAAAACAGTTACGCTTGATGCAAGACCATCCAGTCCATCCGTAAAATTTGTTCCATTAACTGTACCGATCACCGCAAAGAACAACAGCGGAACCGCAAACCATCCAAGATTCAATTCATAACCACCGGAGAATGGAACGATCATTGTAAGCGGAATCTTCGCTACTTTTACGATATAAAACGCAAAAATTGCTGTTACAACAATCTGGAGTGCCATCTTCTGCATTGGGAAAAGTCCGTCTGAACGTTTCATGACAACTTTAAGATAATCATCCAGAAATCCGATCAGTCCGAATCCTACTGTAAGGAAAAGTACCGGGATGATCTTTGGATAATCTTTCACATAAAACAGGGACGTAATCACGACAGCTGCCAGAATGATAATACCTCCCATTGTCGGTGTTCCTGCCTTCTTCAAATGAGACTGTACACCCTCCACACGCTCCGTCTGGCCCATCTTTAACCTTCTCAGGAAAGGAATGACCACCGGTCCAAGCACAAGGCTTATAACAAATGCAATCAATACCGGAATCACTACATGACTGTTCATATATACACCTCTTCATTTCTTTTGTTTTGCACAGAGAATCCTTCTTATGTACTTTTCTGTCATCAGATTCTCAAAATGCACTTTACAGTATACTCCATTGGTCAGTTTTTTTCAATCCCGAGATACGGAAGCACATTGTCATAGATGCTGCGCATAACCGGAGCTGCAATCGTTCCTCCATAATAAATCCCCTGCGGGTTACGGATCACTACGATTCCAAGAACCTGCGGATCTTCCGCCGGTGCAAACCCGATAAATGATGAAATATACTTGTTTGCGCTTCTTGGAAGGGTCTGTGATGTTGCAGTCTTGCCTCCGATTGAATATCCTTCAATGTATCCATTTTTTCCAGATCCTTCTTCTACCACACTCTTCAGAAGCATTCTCATTGTCTCTGATGTTTTTTCGGATACAATGCCATTCTTCTTTTTGTATTTCAGCTTTTCTATCTCTGTCCCGTCTTTTTCAAGAACCGCCACTCCGAAGTGCGGTGTCACCCGGTATCCCCCATTGACCAGTGAACTTACTGTTGTTGCCATTTGAACCGGTGTCACCTGAAATGACTGTCCAAATGAAATCGTTGCCAATTCCACAAGACCAATATCTTCTACTTTATGCATGATCGTCCCCGCTTCACCCGGAAGATCAATATTCGTCAGGCCCAATAATCCAAACTGCTTAAAATAAGCATAAAATTTCTCTGCTCCAAGCCGAAGGCCAATATCAATAAATACCGGATTACAGGAATTCTGTATCCCCTGGACAAACGTTTCCTGTCCATGTCCGCCAACCTTATGACACCGGATTTTTCTGTCTTCTACAATTCGGTATCCCGGACAGGAAAATGTATCCGACAAAGAAACGACACCTTCTTCAAGGCATGCTGATGCTGTAATAATTTTAAACGTTGATCCGGGCTCATAGGTATCATTAATGCAGGGATTTCGCCACATCTGATTTAAGTGCTCCTGAATCTGCTCCTCTGTCAGTCCTGAGCTTTCTTCCAGATCATTCAATTCAAACGGAGTATTCAGATTAAATTCCGGTGTATTTACCATTGCAAATATCTCTCCATTCTGTGGATCCATAAGTATAATAGACACACTGTCTGCCTGTTTTTCCTCCTGAACCTTTTTTGCTGCCTGTTCACAGTACATCTGAATATTGTGATCCAGACTGATCTGAAGCGTGTTCCCCGCCACAGGTTCAACCCTGTCTTCTGCTATCTGCTCAAGTTCGACCCCTCTGGCATCTGTTACTGTAAGAATGGTTCCATTGGTTCCTTTTAATACCTCTTCATATTTTACTTCAAGTCCAATGATTCCCTGGTTGTCCCCACCTGTAAATCCAAGAACTCTGGATGCAAGCGTATCATAAGGATAATATCTCTTAAAATCCTCATCTACTTTTACTCCTGCAAGATCCAGATTGCGGATTCTGTCCCCTGTTTCTTTTTCAACATTCGTTTTAATTTTTTCCATTGAAGACACTTTTTCTACTTTTTTCCGGATGTTTTCTTCCTCTTCCCCAAGTTCCTGACAGAGAGCTGCGATCACCTGCTCCGGATCTTTTATCTGATTATGGATCACGGAAATTGTGCATACCGTCCTGTTCGTTGCCAGAACAACTCCATTTCTGTCAACAATCTCTCCTCTTGCCGCTTTGATTTTTCTTTCTCGCTCATGAAGATCTTTCGCCAGCTTCTGATAATGTGCAGCATCAAAAATCATCAGATAAACCAGTCTTCCGAAAAGAGCTGAAATCAAAAGAACTGCACAGGAAAAAACAACCATTGTTTTTTTTCGGTTATATGTTTTATTTTTCACAAAAAACAACTCCGAGAAAGACATTTCTACAATGTATTATGTCTTTTTCGGAGTTATTCCTGTTCACCTATCTGATATAACACTTAATCTGTATTGGATGAGGTTGCCCAGCTGTCCAGATCCGGCTTATAATTTTCGTCAACATACGAGCCGTCTTTATTACTGTAATCATCTGTATAGTCCTGATCATAATCAGAATACTCTGTATCTTCAAAGCTCTGACCACTCTGCTGTGTCTGGCTTTCACCTGTCTCCTCTATCGTTGTGATACCAAGATACGGAAATGCTTCTGACATGATATTCTTTGCAAGTTCAAGCACCAATGAGCTATTATCCTGTGCATCTACATTTGCTTCATCAATTACCACATAGATAACAACTTCCGGATTCTCCTGTGGAGCATATCCGATATAAGAAAGAAGATATTTTCCATCTTTACGTGGAAGTTTCTGCGCCGTACCAGTCTTCGCTCCAATATCATATCCTTCCACCTGGGCTCTCTTACCTGTACCATACTGCATCACCGCCTGTAAATATGTTTTTACTAATTCAGATGTTTCTGTCGAAACTGTCTTACGGAGCAATACGGGATTCTTTGTTTCAATCACATTTCCATTCTCATCCTGAATCTGCTTTACAACATGCGGTTCATAATAATACCCACCGTTGATCAGAGAACTGAACGCTACTGCCAGCTGGGTCATTGTTACATTAAAGTTCTGCCCAAAAGCATTCGTTGCAAGATCAACCGGTGTCATCGTATCAGCTGTATACAGAAGACTTGCTGTTGATGCTTCTGCTGGAAGGTCAATCCCCGTATATTCTCCAAATCCGAAGATATGCTGATACCTGATAAAATTATCAATTCCGATTTTTTCCGCCATTTCCATCAATGCTACGTTACAGGAATTGGCAATTGCATCCATCGTACTTTCCATTCCATGTCCAGAACGAAGATGACATCCGATATCATTATCTCCCACATGAAGATAGCCACCACAATAATAAGATTCTTCTCCGGTAAGAGTTCCTGTCTCCAATCCGGCTGCAACAGTGAACGGCTTCATCGTAGATCCCGGCTCAAATGCATCACTGACACAGAAGTTTCTCCAGATACTACTCAATATATTCAATCGATCCTTCTCTTCCATCGCATTCCATTTTTCTTCGGAATAAATACTGGACAGATCTCTTGGATTATTCAAGTCAAAATTAGGATAAGATGCCTCAGCCAGAATCTCTCCGGTATTCGGATTCATGATCATAACCGCTGTATTCTTGCTCCCGGTCACTCCACTTCCTTCTTCTCCTGCATGCTCTTCATTGAACTGTTGAATGTATTTTTCCACAATACTCTGCAAGGTAATGTCAATCGTTGTAACAACATTATTCCCATTCTTTGCTGCTTTTACATTCTGTTCGACTGTATCATCTTCATCCAGATAACCATACTCTCTGCCATCCGTCCCCGTCATAACATCATTGTAAGCACTCTCGATTCCAATTGCTCCTATATTTCCGGAATAAGTAAAACCAATCACATCACTTGCCAGCGTATTATACGGGTATGTCCTGTTATAATCATCCTCCAGCCAGATTCCCTTTACATTTGGATAATTTTTAGTATCATTCTTGATCTCATTATATTTCTGGGCCGTCTCGTAATCGATTCCTTTTTTCAATATAACATATCTGCTGTTAGGTTTTTCTTCTACAATCTCCCGTACTGTCTTTTCACTGATCCCGAAACATTTATTCAATACTTTAATTGTAGGATCTATATATTCTTCTTTGTCTGTCATTACAACCACATCAAGAATCACATTATAAACCCGTTCACTTGTCGCTATCTTCGTACCGTTTCTGTCCAGGATGTCTCCACGTTTATATGGAATTGTCTTACTGTCATAAATTTTCTGATTCAGTACAAGCTTTGTATACTTGCTTCCCTTCGTAACATTAATGTATGTAATTCTTCCTACAAGAACAAGAAAAGCCAGTATAACTGCCATAAACAGCAGTACCAGCTTTTTCTGCATTCTTACCGGGAATTTTTTAGTCAGAAATTGAAATCTGTTCTTCCTTCTTTTTCTTCCTGCCATCTTCCATTATTCCTTATTTTTCACATCCTTGGATTGCGCTAAAACGCCATCTTCCGGGATGTTATCATACTGTTTTACATAGTCACTTGTCGGGCTTTGATAATGAATCACTTTGCCCTGAGACTCATAAACCATTCCCATCTCGTTCATCGCCTTCTCACGAACAGTCTCAAGATTGACAGAATCTTCTGCTGCCTGATGTGCAGTATCATTTGATTCCTTCAGATCCGTCAGTTCTTGCTGCAGTGCTGTGATCTGATCTGCACGATTCAAAACATCTGCCTGTAAACGCAAATACATAACACAAATAAAGACCGCACAGACTGCAGCCACAATCAGAAAAGTCGCATATGCCGGACTGATCCTTTGCGCACGATGCCGGTTCTTAATCACCTGGCGGCTTGTTCTTTTTTTCTTCGGCTTACGAACTGTCCCATTTCCAGACGGTAAAGCTTCTGGCTGACGCACGGCACTGCCATACACATAGAAGTGGTTCCAGTCTGATGCTGGTCTATTCTGCTGTCTGCGACCTGTGTTTCTCGCCATCGCTTTCCTGTCCTTTCTCTGGATTCTTGTTCCTCCGGGCTCTCCCCTTCCCGGAGGAACGTTTCGTTTATACTCTAAATACTCCCTGTGATATCAAATCATGCACGTTCAAAGATTCTAAGCTTTGCACTCTTTGATCTGCTGTTTACCGCCAGCTCCTCTTCTGACGGAAGGATTGGCTTCCTGGTGATCACTTTCCCTTTGGATACATTTCCGCATACACAAACCGGAAAATGACTTGGACAAATGCATGGATTCTCATTCTTGCGGAAAGAACTCTTCACAATCCTGTCTTCGAGCGAATGAAATGTAATAATACAAAGTCTTCCTCCCGGATTCAACAGATCGATCATATCATCTAATGTATCCCGCAAAACATCAAGTTCATGATTCAATTCAATTCGAAGAGCCTGAAATGTACGTTTTGACGGATGTCCTGACGTCTTCTGAATCTTCATTGGTATTGCATGACTGATAATCTCATTCAGTTGTCCTGTTGTCTCAATCGGACCTTTTGCGCGTTCTGCAACAATATGCTTCGCGATATTTTTAGCAAATCTGTCCTCGCCATAATCACGAATCACACGATAAAGTTCCGATTCACTATAGTCGTTGACAATATCTCTGGCTGTCATCTTCTGACGCTGATCCATACGCATATCAAGAGGTGCGTCAACTCGATATGAAAATCCTCTCTCAGCTGTATCTAACTGATAAGAAGAAACTCCAAGATCTACTGTGATTCCATCTACTTTGTCAATTCCTATTTCATGAAGCCGCGGTTTCATATCACAATAATTGCTCCGGATTATTGTGACCTTCTCCCCGAAACCTTCCAGGCGTTTTCCTGCCGCTTTAATCGCGTCAGCGTCCTGGTCTATACCTATTAATCTCCCCTGTCCGCCAAGCTTTGTACAGACTTCATATGCATGTCCGCCTCCACCTAACGTGGCATCTACATAGATACCATCCGGTTTTACGTTCAAACCGTCTACTGTCTCATGCAACAGCACTGAAACGTGCTCGAATGCCATAGACTCCTCCTTCTGACTGCCTCGCATGGCGGTCTTTGTTGTCATCAGATGCGAATTCCGATCGCTTCCATACGTTCTGCAATCGCATCCAGATCTTCCTCGCTGATCTGGTTTCTCTCTTCCCAGAGTGCCTTGTCCCAGATCTCAACACGATCCTGGACTCCGACCAGAACTACTTCCTTCTCCAGATGTGCATTCTTTCTGAGTGACGGTGGGACAAGAACTCTCCCCTGCTTGTCGAAACTGCCCTCAGATGCACTTCCAAAAAAGTAGCGTTTAAAGATTCTGGCATCCTTATTCATTCGTGGTAAGCTTTCGAGTTCGGCTACGAATTTATTCCATTCTTCCTGGGAATAGACAAATAGACAGCCCTCTAATCCATTACAGATCACGAAGCTGTCACCAAGATCTTCCCTTAACTTTGCCGGGATGATCAGCCTGCCTTTTTCGTCTATGTTATGGTTAAACTCTCCTAATAACATCCGAAACCCTTTCTCTGGAATCTATGGAAATGTTCATGTCCACTAAAGGTATCACTACCGTAATCCCTTCGCTTCCACTCTTTCTCCATATTGCACCACATTCTACCACTTCTCACCACTTAGCTCCATTGTAAACCACGTGTCTCCCTTTTTCAAGTCCTTTTTTAACTTTTTTGTTTCTTTCCAGACTTCATTCAGGTCTATCTACTGAAATAACATCAAAACAAAGAATGTGCAAGGCACATTCTTGCTCCTGCGGCGGTCGCTTGCGACATCTACATTGTACGCCGCAGTGCGCATCCTTAGCGGAGCGTTTTTTATATATTAGGAAAGCACTTTCCTAATATATAAAAAATGATCGCTAACCTTCTTATAATTAAAAGTTAACGATCATCGGTACACTGTCTAAAACAGCAATAATTATTTTAATGATTAGAAATATGTCTATATCTTTTTTGAACATATCTAGTCAATGTGTTTTGTATAATATGTAAGATATATGATGTAATAAATGAAAGAAGAAAAACAATAGGTACAACCAGTACATAATATTCTAATCTTTCCGGAACAGAAGGAATATATGCATTAAGTTTACTATAGATAATCGTATCAAAAACCGAAGACACTAAATATATTCCTAATGACAACTCTGAAATTTTGTTAAAACATTTATAAAGTATAGTTCGTTCTGTTATTTTAGAAGTATCAAGATTCAAAATACAAATAAACGTAAGTACCGACAGAATCAGCGGCTCAAATCCATACCATTCATAATATGAAGCTCCGAAAAAGACATTATTATAATTACGTCCA
This sequence comes from uncultured Mediterraneibacter sp., assembly GCA_934309345.1. Lineage (GTDB taxonomy): Bacteria > Bacillota > Clostridia > Lachnospirales > Lachnospiraceae > Mediterraneibacter. Next base: position 71,876 of record CAKRDD010000008.1, read on the forward strand.
AAATTAAAAAAGCCAAATATTGTCAGAAAACCCATAAACAATAAGAGTGATTTTCCAGAAGAAAGTTTTGCTCCATATTCTTTAAGATAACATCCGATGTAATAATATGTAAGCGGCCATAAAAACTGCCAATAATCTGGAATTATCTGCAGAATCCTTGTTGATTCCGTTGGAAAGAATATTGCTTTAATCGGGCCATCGATTCCCCATATATTAAGCAAGGAGGGAATGGTGGTCAAGAAAAGCATTGTAGCTACAAGAAGCTGCTTTTGTTTTTTATCTTTTAATCCATTATAAATCAAATTTAAAAACGGAATGATTAAAAACAACCCAATATACATTTCAACATACCATGAATATCCAGCACCAGAAAAATTAAGAATTCTTAAAATAAAAGTCCGTATTCCAATATGTTCTGATGTATAACAACTTAAAAATAGAATGCAAAAAATGCTCGCCAGCAAATATGTTACATATGTTTTTACTAATCCTAAGTAGTAGGTTTTCGACAAGATTTTTTTATTCATAAGATATCCTGTTAATATTGCAAAAAGAGGAACACATATCATAAACGCTGTCCGCATTGTAAACATGACAAACATCCGCTTTCCTTTTATTATTTCCGTATAAAATCCATTATTCAGAAAAAAATGCACAGATAATACAGAAAACACTGCAATACTTCGAATAATATCAAGGTTAATATTTCTTTTTTTCATCATAGGTATCTCCCTAATTTTAATCCTAATAATTATCTGTATCATTCTAATGGTTGTTTTTTGCTTTGTCAATATAAATAATAGCAAATACTTGAAGAACAAAGAATGTGCCTTGCGCATCCTTAGCGGAGCGTTTTTTATATATTAGGAAAGCACTTTCCTAATATAAAATAGAGATATGGCACATGCCATATCTCGCGTTATCAAATGCTATTCATTTTATTCTGCTGAAAGTGTACTTAGATAATCCTTAACAGAGTCATAATTCACTTCTGCAACTGCACGTTCCTGATTGGAAGAATGCAGATCATATGCTGAATATCCGAACCAGCCAACAATTGCAAGTGCAATTACTCCTGCCACACATCTTTTTACATTGCGCATAATTTTCTCTTTACGCATTGTCTTCTTTCGATCCGCCTTTTCCTTCTTATAACGATCCACTTTCGCCTGACTCATCTCTTGCATACTCCCTTCATATTAGGTCTTTAGCAATTATTTTATCACAGCACCTCTTAAAGCACAACAATAATTCCGCCGTCATTTGCATACATACTACTAATTCCTGCTGTATCTACAATAAAGGAATCTTTCACCTGTACTTTCTCCAGAATCAATTTTCTGACGACCTCTGCACGTTCCGGACAGTTGCAATGTGAAATTGCAAGAATCTTCTCCTCCGGGTTTACAGCGTCCTTCGCGACATGCTCTGCCATCTTTGCCAGAGCTTTCTTCATCCCTCTGCTCTTATCCAACTGACAGATTGTTCCCTCTGGGGTAGAACCCATAACAGGCTTGATATTCAATGCGCTGACTACCAGAGATTTCAGTCCTGTCAGTCGTCCATTCTTACGAAGTGTATCAAGATTCTCAAGGACAAAATACGTATGTTGTTCTTCAATATAAGCTTCTACCGTTTCAACTACCTGTTCAAAATCCATTCCGGCTTCTTCACATTCCTGAATCTTTCGTCCGATCAACGTCTCTCCAACAGATGCTGAACGAGAGTTAAATACATGGATCTTTTCTTCTCCGCCTTCTTCCTTATAAAGTTTCTCTCCGAGAAGTGCACTGTTATAAGATCCGCTCAATTCCGCTGACAAAGTAACTGCATAGACTCTGTCAACATCACATTTATATAATTCCATATAACGCTCCGGAGACGGACAGGATGACTTCGGACATTCCTCGCTTGCAGCCACTCTTTTCAAAAAATCAGCCTGATCAAATGTCTCGTCATCCGGAATGTGAAAACCATCCACTTCCATACTCAGAGAAGCTGTTTTAAAAATTCCGCTCTCCTTCATCTGTGGAGTCAGTTCTCCGCAACTATCTACGATCACTCTGTAACTCATAACTTATATCCTCCCATGCTCTATCGCATATTTTTTCATCCTACTTTATGTAGTTTTTAATACTACATATTAATATAGCACACTTTCAATAAGTTGAAAAGAGGGAGAATTTATTTCAACCGGATCTTCGAAGATATTCCAAGCGCAATTCCCATCTCTGCCAACAAGATCACAATTGCCGTACCGCCATAACTGATAAACGGAAGCGTAACTCCGGTAGTAGGCATCAATCCAGTTACAACCGCAATATTTAAAGTAACCTGTAGCGCGATATGCGCGAAAATTCCTGTTGCAACCAAAGAGCCATACAGATCCGGTGCATTTCTTGCAATAAATAACAGTCTATATAGCATAAATGCAAACAGACACAAAATAAGAATTGCTCCAAATACACCCAGTTCTTCACAGATAACCGCAAGGATCATATCATTCTGTGCCTCCGGGATCGCATGCAGCTTCTGTGTACTGTTTCCAAGTCCCTTTCCAAAAAAACCGCCCGAACCGATCGCATATAATCCCTGTAAAAACTGATAGCTGTCTGTATCTGCATTTGCCTCCGGATTCAGCCATGCAATGATTCGGCGCATACGAAAGTTATCACTTTCTGCAAGTGTATATTTTAAACAAATAATTCCAATGATTCCCATAATTCCTACTGCAATCACTCCAGCGACAAATGGTTTTGTCTTTGGGTGTACAACAAAAATTAAAACAACTGTGATTGAAAGAATAATAACAGCTGTACTTAAGTTATCTGTTAATTTATAAGCACCAAGGAAGGCGATAATACCATAAAACAGCAGGATCTTAATTCCATCCCATTTCTTCGCCTTTTGCCCCAAGAGGCATATTTCATATGCTATAAATAGAATCACCGCAATCTTCGTAAACTCTGCCGGCTGCAGCGACAGCCCACCCGGAAGCTTGATCCATCTTCTTGCTCCATTTACTGTCTTGCCAAGTGGTGTCTGTACCAATGCCATCAAAAACATTGAAAACCAAAAAAATTCTTTTGCATACGCACCGTATAGATGATAGTCAATCTTAGAAACGATAAACATTGCAATAAATCCGATAATACCGATAATTGCCTGCCTTGTAAAGAAAAACATATCATTATTATAATCATTCTGTGCACTGTAGGCACTACTGCTATAAAGCATTACAAGTCCAAAGCACATCAGAAAAATAATTACAAGAAGCAGATCATAATCATAATAAGGTTTTCCCTTTTCTCTTGTCCTTTTGCGTTTTGTACTCGCAGACCTTTCCACTGTTTGCCGTTTCCCCTGTACCGCAGTCTGCTGAGAATATGGAGAACCTGACGTTCTCACAACCTTCTGTCTCTGCTCCATTGAGCTTCGATACTTCCTATAAGCATCACTCTCATAGTTTCTCATACATACTCCCATCTAAAATCTGTATCCGTTCTATTTTTTAACATTCCCAATCAATAAACAGCAGATACACGTTTTATTATTGAACACTCATCGCCGGATGAACCGGTTTTCCATGCTCAAAGAATCTGTCATACCATACGAGGAAGATATAAACTGTCCAGATCTTACGGCTGTTATCTGTCTTCTCATTCGTATTCTTTCCATTCTTATGATCATCAAGCATCTTAAGCAGGAGCTTCGTATCAAAGAACTTCTTCGCTGCATCAGACTCAAACATTTCTTTTACAATATTATAGTACTTCTCTTCCTTCAGCCATACACGAATCGGAATTGGGAATCCCAGTTTCTTCTTCTCTGCTGTCTTACTTCTGATGTGACGCTCTGCCGCAGCACGCAATGCAACCTTCGTCTTTGGCGCACGTACTTTGTATTTTAATGGAAGCGTCTCTGCAAGTTCAAGTACTTCTCTGTCAAGGAACGGAACTCTGACTTCAAGAGAATTTGCCATCCCCATCTTGTCCCCCTTCATCAGAATATCATGAACTAACCACAGATGAAGATCTACATACTGCATCTTTGTTACAGGATCTTTTCCTTTCACACGTGCATACAATGGTTTTGTTACTTTCTGGATTCCTGGTTTACATCCTTTTTTCAAAATACGATTTGCCTCACGCTCTGTAAAAATATTCGTCGCATTCGCGAAATATCTCTCTTCCAGTGTCTTTCCATGCCGCATGAGGAAACCTCTTCCTTTCATGCCACGCGGCAGGCAGCGTTCTGCAAACGTTCCCAAAAAACGGCGCACCGGCATCGGTATTTTGTTAAAAGAAGTATGTTCCAAAGGTTCACAATAAATATTATATCCTCCAAACAATTCATCAGAGCCTTCTCCTGAAAGAACTACCTTAACCTTCTTGGAAGCCTCTGCACTCAGGAAATAAAGTGCGATTGCAGCCGGATCTGCAACCGGCTCATCCATATAATACTGAATATCTGAAAGCTTGTCCCAATATTCTTCCGGTGAGATCACCTTCGCATCGTTCTTCATATTAATGCTTGCTGCAAATTCCTTCGCATCCTGGATCTCACTGTACTTCCCTTCATCAAAACCGACTGTAAAGGTACGATCTACCTGTCCCAGATAAGTCAGATAACTGGAGTCCACACCACTGGAAAGGTAAGAAGCAACCTCTACATCACTGATTTTATGCTTCTCAACGGAATCCTTCATCACGCGTTCTACATCATCCACCACTTCTTTGAAAGGCTTCTTACAGTCTCCTGTGAAATGAGGTTCAAAATAACGTGTTATGTTCATTTTTCCATTTTCATATGTAAAATAATGTCCTGGCTGTACACAGAACACCCCTTTAAAAAATGTCTCATTCGTAGGAACAAACTGGAAAGAAAGATAGTTTCCAAGTGCCTCTTCATTGAACACCTTATCAAACTTCGGATGCTCCATAAATGCTTTGATTTCAGAAGCAAACATCAAGGTACCATTCATATTCGCATAATACAGCGGTTTGATTCCGAAAATATCTCTCGCTGCAAACAATCTTTTCTTCTTTGTATCCCAAATTGCAAAAGCATACATCCCGCGAAGACGGTCTACCAGCTTCTCACCCCACTCTTCGTATCCATGAATCAGTGTCTCTGAATCTGTGTTCGATACAAACTCATGACCTGCCGCTTTCAATTCTTCTCTCAGGTCCTGATAATTATAAATCTCTCCATTAAACACAAGAACCATGCTGCGATCCTCATTATACAACGGCTGATCACCGACGGAAGAAAGATCTATGATACTCAGACGGCGAAATCCAAGTGCCGCATCTTCATCCACATACTTTCCCGCACTATCCGGTCCTCTGTGTACGATTGTATTCATCATATTAACAAGTACCTGTTCTCTGTCATCAACTTCTCCGACAAATCCTGCAAATCCACACATATGCATTCTCCTTCTTTAATTACTATCCACTGTATTCCTACAACAGACAATAAATATCTTTTATTATAGCCTCTTTTACTCAGGGAAAAAAGTCCCTTTCATCAAAAAACAGAAAAATACTGTGAGTATAACATCACAGTATCCCCATTGATCGTATATTTAATTGTTATGGCGTCCCATCAACGCGTATATTATATCTGATTTATAGGAAAAAGTAAAGGGGGATTTTTGAGCAGTGTATACACCAAACGTAAATCGGGGATTGCCGTCTGACAATCCCTTTTAAACAATAAACACTGCATCTTCATTCAAATTCTGGGTTGATCGCATAGAAATTCTTACTGTCAAGATGTTCCTGTACAATTCTTAAACTCTCACCGAATCTCTGATAATGCACAATCTCTCTTTCTCTCAGGAAACGGATCGGATCACAGATTTCAGGATCTTTAACCAGCCGCAGGATATTATCATACGTAGTCCGCGCTTTTTGCTCTGCTGCAAGATCTTCATGAAGATCCGTAATCGGATCTCCCTTTGATTGGAAATACGTTGCAGTCCATGGAGCTCCGCTGGCTGCCTGTGGCCATAATGCCAGTGTATGATCGACATAATACGGTGCAAAACCGGAACGTTCAATTTCTTCCGGTGACAAATTCTTCGTTAGTTGATAGACAATCGCACAGATCATCTCCATATGGGCAAGTTCTTCTGTGCCAATATCTGTCAGTATTCCTGTTACCTCTTTATACGGCATCGTATATCGCTGTGAAAGATAACGCATAGATGCAGCCAATTCTCCATCTGGTCCACCAAACTGACTAATAATAATTTTCGCCAGTTTTGGGTTCGTCTGGGTTATCTTCACAGGATATTGAAGTCTTTTTTCATAATTCCACATAAATCAGCATCCCCCTTCCTGCCACGGCCATGGTTCATTGATCCACTTCCAGCAGTCACTGTTTTCACTGACTGTATCTACAGTTAAGGGACCATATACCTCTGCATATTCCTTGAGTGCTTCGATACGTTTCTCTTTGTATTTTTGAAAATATTCAAGTGCTTTCTGATTTTCAGGATGCGTATCTAAGAATAATTTAACATCATCCACCGCAAAACTTATCTGATTTATATATTCAAATAGTTCTCTGCGATTCATTTCATGACAATTGCAACTCATTTACAGCAGCCTCCTTTTCCACGAAATGGTTTTTCAAGCTCCTGAAAAATAGTCCCGCACCGAAACCCATAACCGAGATCGTGAAGTTTTCTCCACTGCTGCCATGGGACATAAGCCATCGCGATCGGAAACTCTTGCAAAACATCTGTTTTGCTGTAATCACCAACGCACTCACAACAGGATTTTTTCGCCTTCTGCTCCGGAAGTGGAGGGACAGGAATATTGCAATGAAGCTGTCTTTCATTTTCCTGTCCTGTTCGTTGCCTATAATTTCCATTCTGACAATAACAGTTCGTATTCCTATTAGAACAATATGGTGCCATAAAATAAATCCTTATATCTTTTTTGTTATTGTATGGAAGATAAGAAAAATTGTGAACAACAACAAAAGGGATTGCCTCGTGACAATCCCTAAGCATAATATATTCTCTTAAAAGTGTTTTTTATTTTGCACCTAAAGTTACTTCCACTGTCTTCTCTTCATACTCTCCATTACTCTGTGGAATCTGAATTGTCAGTGACACCTTATCTCCTTTGGCATAATATTGAAGCTGTTCCTGAAGATCATCCATGCTTGATACGGTTGTTCCGTCAATTGCTGTGATAACACTTCCTTTTGTCATTCCGGCAGCCTCTGCTCCACCACCTTTTGTGATTTCTGATACATAGACACCTTCCGGCATATTCAGCTGTTTGGAGTATTCAGCCGGCACACTCATTCCTTTGATACCAATTGCGCCCTGATCTTTCTCTGCAACCTTTGTCTTTGTTGCCTGATTCATCAGATCCTGGATCAGATCAGATACATCACTAATTGGAATTGCATATCCAACACCTTCTACGGAATCACCTACAAGCTTCGATGAGTTAATTCCAATTACTTCGCCACTTGCATTTACAAGTGCTCCACCACTGTTTCCAGGATTAATGGCTGCATCTGTCTGAATCAGTTTGGCATCACTCTCTGTTGTCTCACCCGTCTGCTCGTTTGTTTCAGAAACAGAACGATCCAAAGCACTGATTACACCAGTTGTTACTGACTGTCCATAGCCAAGTGCATTACCGATTGCAATTGCAGGTTCTCCAACCTTTAACTGTGTGGAATCTCCGAGTGTTGCTACAGAGATTGCTTTCATTGTATCATCCGAAATAGAATCAAGCGGAACAGCCACAACAGCAATATCATACTCTGAGTTTGTTCCTTTAATATTCGCCTCAACGCTTGTTCCATCATCAAAAGTAACCGTTAATGTATCGCTTCCTGCTACTACATGATTATTTGTAACGACCAGAAGTTCTGAATCATTCTGGGATATGATGATTCCTGTTCCAGCACTTTCGCTCTGTTGCTGTGACACACCACCGAAGAAATCCTGAACCTGCTGCACACTCATATTTGTAATTGATACGATTGATGGCATTACATTTTCCACAATACTTGAAACATCTGAAGTTACAACACTGGATGATTTGGATAAGGAAGCATTGTTGCTCACAGCTTTGGTTGCCGTAGTATTGGTCTTCGTCACACCGGTCAATCCAAGCACTTTACTTCCGACAACATTGGATGCCAGAAATGTACCACTGGAAACAACTCCAAACAATAGTGCAAATCCTGTCACTACCACTGCTTTTGGAATTTTCTTTTGCGGTTTCTTACCATGCGGTACTCGATGTTTCTGACCACCATTATCATCATGAAATGGTGTTTCGCTCTGTCCGTTTCCATTCATTCCATCCGAATTATAATAATTATATTGATTCTCCATAAAGATTACCTCTTCTCTTGTTTATTCTTTTTCTTTGATGTTTATATAGTAACGCCGCATTGTGATAAATCTGTGTATAATCAATTAATAAAGATTGAAAAGAACGATAGAAAAACAGGATCAGAACTTTCTTCTTAAGCAGTTCTAATCCTGTCTATATTTTTTCAATTACCTAATCAGTATCTTTCATCCATCTCTTAGACTTACAGATCAATGAAATCTACATCATAATCATCTGATTTTTTTCCTTTTTTTGATTTCTTAGCGGATTTCCCTAAATTTCTTGTATTCCCTGTCGGTGCATCATAGTCATCATCATACTCGTCATCGTAATCATCATCAAAATCATAATCCGCATACTCATCATCAAAGGCATCGTAATCGTCATTATAATCATCATCATAACCATCGTCATAATCATCATTTACTTTTTTACGTCCAAATGCCTTTCTGTCTGACTTCTTAGCAGCAACCGGCTCATCATCTTCTTCATCTTCAAAAGGAATATCATACTCATCATACAGATCATCAAGTTCCTGATTTCTATGCACAAGTTTTACTGCAAACATAATCATAAGAACGAGTAATACAACTACGATCAGTGCTCCTCCAGCTAGAAGAACAATTGGATGTTCTTTTACAAGTGACTCCAGTTTTCCAACAATTCCAGTTGCGTCTTTCTTTGTACTGTCTGTTGTCTGAACATCTACACTCTGATAAGTGCCATCCTGTGAATCATACTGATAGAATCCTTTTTCACCTGTTCTTGTATTCACCGCATACAGAAGATCATAACGATCATTCTCAGGATTTGCCCAGTATGGATACGTCTGGTCTGCTACTGTAAGTTCGCCTTCCTGATAAGAATCCGGAAGCTTTGCTCCATCATTATCTGCTAAAAGAATAATAGATGTTGTATCAGAAATCTTCAGTTCTGTGTATGGAACGAATGTTGAATCATCCTCATTGTAGAGGAAAAACTTTCCTTCTCCGGAAGCATCTACCAAATATCCAAGTGTAACACCAGCCTCATTAGCAACAAACTTGTGTTCTTCACCATTGAATGTCTTTGTAGTCTCACTATATCCTACCGGGATTGCAGATGTTGCAAATTCTTCTGAGAAGTTATAATCTGTTCCATTCACATTTACTGTAATATCAGTAGCTGCACCAGTTGATTCACTTCCAGTTGCCTCAATCTCTGTTGAGCCATCATCTGCCTGTTCAATCTTAATTGCGGAAGATCCCTGATCTAATGTCAGTGTCTCATCTGAATACAGATAAGCCTTTGAGCTGTCAACTGTGATCGTTGTATCTCCCATCTTCAATGCTTTAAACGTCATTGTAGTACGAAGTTCTGTCGCTGTTCCGTCTCCGCTTCCTGAGTATGTAAGCTTGCCATCACTGTCTGCTGTTACACCCTCTCCGCTTTCAAACTGAAGTGCAGAAGTATCATAACTCATTGTAATATCTGCATCTCCAACAGCTGAATTTCCAGATCTCACAACAAGATCTACACTTACTTCCTCTCCAACCTTTGTCTGTGGATCAGAGAACATCAGAGAACCATCAGCTGCACTTACAATTGTGCTGAACATTGGCACTGTAAGACACAGTGATAATGCTGCTGCCGCTAATTTCTTTGCTTTCATATAATTACCCCTTCTTTTGTTGTCTTAAACTTATATACTATCCTATTGTACACTGTTTGAGTGGAGTTGTCTACATGGAAGAATACATTTTAGAAACTTTCAAAACTATAAAAAGAAAGATAACAATGCATTAAGCACTGATATCTCTCCTTTTATCCTCTTACTTTTTCCTCTGTTTTTCATTTTCTTCCATAAATTTCTTTGCATCCTTCATAAAACTCAGCACAATCAGCACAATAACTGCGCCAATTGGGAAAGCTGCAATAATACTTACCGACTGAAGATTACTCATTGAACTTTCTGAGAACACAAGTGCAATTGGAAGGAGAATCAGCAAGATACACCACATCAACTGAATCAGTCTGTTTGGATTCTCATCTTCTCCCAGTCTGTGATAACTATAGCATGATGCTGTCAGTGCAATTGAATCAAATGAAGTTGCATAAAATGCAATCATTGTAATCAATACCAGAGCAAGTACAAACGGTGCACAAGGCAGAGAACGGATTACTCCAATGATCATTGTATACAGATCTCCCGTTTTCTCATAAGCAGCGATAAAATCCATCTGTCCACTGATCTGTTTTCCAAGAGAATAATTTCCAAGAACAATGAAGCTTACGATTGTTGATCCAACACCAAATACATATCCTCCAAGAATGGTCTGACGAACTGTTCTTCCTCTGGAAATGTTTCCGATAAAGAACGGAGCTGCCACACACCATACCATCCAGTATGCCCAATAGTAGATTGTATAGTTCTGTGGGAATGATGTTGTTCTTTCCGGGTCTGTAAATGTTGAAAGCTCAAAGAAATTTTGAACCACTTTTCCAAGAGATGCAAAACCATTTTCAATAATGAATTTTGTTTCTCCTCCAAAAAGTAATACAAACAAAAGCAATCCGAAGAACAGGTATACGCAGGCTTTCGCAAGAAAACTAATTCCTTTAAATCCATGTAACAAAGAATAAGTATAAATAACACATGTAATCAAAATAATTATAATCGTTACAACTGTACGGCTCAGTTCGATATGAAACAGTTCATTAATAATACTTGCCATCAAAGGTGTCGCAATACTAAATGTTGTTGCTGTTCCCGCAATCAGAGCAAATACTGCAAGCAGGTCAATGATTCTTCCCAGCATTCCATCTGTATGTTTTCCTAAAATTGGTCTGCAGGCTTCAGAATATTTCTGTCTTTCACGATTACGTACATGAAGCATAAACCCAAAAGCAACTGCAAGCACAAGATAGAATCCCCACGGAATCAAACTCCAGTGGAAAATCGGGAAAACGCCTGCCCATTCACGAATACTTCCAAGTTCTGCAATGTGTGGGTCTGTCGCATACATGACCCACTCTGAGAAAGAATAAAACAGGATATCTGCAGCAAGTCCTGCTGTAAACATCATGGAGCCCCATGCAAAGAAAGAATATTTTGGTTTTTCAGTCTGAGCTCCTAAAACAATATTTCCATACTTTGATGTTGCTACATAAATAGATAACAGGAATACACCTAATCCAATCACAAGATAATAAGTTCCAAATGTATCACCAAATACATATCTAATCTGACTAAGCACCTGATTGGATTGCTCCGGCTTAAAGAAGAATAAAATACATAAAACCACAATAAGCCCTAATGGCAATAATGTAATAAGCCAGTCAATCTTCTTTTTCTCTGTCTGTTTTGTCTGTTTCGTTTCCATTTGCTTTCCTTTCCGACTTACCTTGTCTTTAATCCTGATGTATAAGAATACTCATACTTCTTACCATCACAAAAAAACTCAAATCCTATCACTTCTCCATTGGATTTTACTGGTTTCATCTGCGTCATTTTTCCTTCCGGACAGTTCAGTTTCTCTGAAATTTCCCGAAGTACTTTGCTGCCCGTACATTCTTTGTACTTTACATCAAATCCCCTTAATTCATCAATACTGTCAAACTCTTCAATAATACCGGCATCATACTTTCTGATATACATTTCCATTTCATCCATATGCGCCATATAAAGGTTTTCCCAGTATTCATCCCACAGTTCTTTTTTCTGAAAAGCTTCTTCAAGATACGGCAGCAACTGTGTACTGAATTTTTCATTAAAGAATACATGACCTTTCATCACCCATGCATTCTCGCCACCGATCTGAACCCCTGTGATTTTCCCTGTATTATCAGTCTTGATACACCACTCTTCTGTAGCACCATCTGCATATTCAGAAGCATAAAATGCATTTTCACTTTCTTCCATAAATACATTTTCTGTGAAATAATTGTCTGCTGAGCAAATCCAGGTATTTTTCAAATATTCTCTCGCAACATACAAAGTAGAGAAATTATTCATTTGTTTGTAATATGGATTTTCAACAAGAATCACATGATATTTTTCTTTCAGATATTCAAACTTTTCTTTCAAATATCCGACTACGATAACAATTTCATCAATTCCTGCTTCTCTCAGCTGTCCGATCTGACGTTCAATCATAATTTCGTCTTTCACATTCAAAAGCGCCTTCGGCGTCTCCAGTGACAACGGTGCAAATCTTGAGGACATTCCGGCAGCCATGATAATAGCATTTCTAGTCATTTTCCATTCTCTCCTTTGCAAGCCTGTAAAATTCTTTTGCATAACGGTACTGTTTTAGAGAATACTCACCGAACTCCACTCCGAGGATTCTCTTATATTCGCACCAGTTGCTCCACAAAAATCCACAAATTGCAATATAACAATAAATCTTTGTCCTGATTATTTCTGGACATCCTTCCGTAAAATAGGCATCGATAAGTTGATCAATCTGTTCTTTTTCATACAAAGCATAGATTGCAAACATCGCAATATCCACATGCGGGTCCTGCATTCCTGAATACTCCCAATCAATAAGATATATCCTGTCATCCACAAAGAGGAAGTTATCCGGAACTGCATCAATATGAGTTAATGTATACTCTTTTTCCTGCTGATCAACAAAGAATTTCAGTTCATACATTTTCTCCTTTGTCTTCTCATAATCGCGGTAAATGGATTTCTCTCCATTTCTGTACTGCTCATATTTTTCAATCTGCTCAAACAAGTCAAAAGAATGGTCTACTTTCAGATTCTGCTCATGCACATTTCTCAGATACTTCATACATGCTTTCACATCGTTTTCATTTTCAGCATCGCAATTTCTTGCACCCTCTAAAAATTCTGTAATCTTATACCCTTTTTCTTTCGACATATATCGAACTGGATCACAGATACCTTTCGGTCCAATCACCTGATAAACATCATACTCCTGGCTTCTATTAATCATCTTATCTGTTCCTTCTCCCGGAACTCTCATGATATAACGCTTTTCACCACAACGGAAACGGAACGAACGATTAGTCATTCCTTTTTTCAGGGGTTCAATCTCTGTGATTTCTTTCTGTTCACAAGAAAGCGTCTCTGCAATAATATCAAGAAGTTCTGAATTCAGCTGATCTGAATTCTCATCAAGATCTCTCAACTGCTCCAATGTATTAATCTCCAGGACATCTCCTTTTTTTACTTCTTTCGGAAAAAGAATCATTTTCCCTTTCTCCATTGCTGCATCTTCCCAAAATGAATTGTAATATCTGCGATGTTCTTTCATTTCACTGATTTTCTGTTCTAAAGTTCTTGCACTTTCTTTATTGATGTACGCAATTCCTACCATATGATTACCAGCTTCCGAATCACCAACTGCTTTTAATTCCATCTTTCGATTCATACGAATCGTACTATCCTCATCCGGCATCTCATCAATCATGTACCAGGAATACAGTTCAGTCTCTGAGAAAGGATTTGTTCTGCACCAAAGATCACACGGTACAATATACGCATTTTCCAATCTATCTTTTACCTTTGCCAACGAAAACAGATTGTTCTTTACTGCATATTCCTTATTATAAACCAGCTCTACTCCATACTCATCGATCAGGTATTCATACTGTTCTTTCATAAATCCAACAACGATAGTGATCTTATGGATTCCTTTTTCTTTCAACTGTTTAATCAGTCGTTCTACTAAAGTCTCACCTCTTACTTCAAGCATTCCCTTGGATACTTCTGTATTGATCGGTATCATTCTCATTCCTGCTCCAGCTGCAAGAATCACTGCCTGATTTGGTCTATTCTCTTTAAATAACTCTTCTGCCTGTTCAGTCAATCTATAATCTGCATTCAGATAACCGGCTTTCACAAGTTCTGCTAATGAAGTATTCACTTTACCAAGTGAATAACCAGAAGCTTCTGATAACTGTCTCTGATTTACATATGCTTCTTTTTTTATGATGTTCAGTAAATCGAGTTCTTGTTTGTTCATGTACTTTTATTTCTCCTTTTTTGTGAACTACAGGTAGTATAGCACCTTTATATTTAAAAAGCAAGACAATTTTTAAATTGCCTTGCTTTTTTAGGTAAACAAGACAATGTTGTTGTCAAGTCTAGAATTACCTGTAATCTACTGAACAAGCGAATATTTCGTTATTTTTCCGGCCTGATATGTAATAAATTCAACGTCATTCCAATAATTCTTGCTATCAATCGTTACACTATAAGAAGCATCTTCATTTTTTCTCATATCATAGGTGCAACCTTTCATCTTCATATATACATATGTTGCATTTCCATCAATTCCCGTTACTGTTATGTCACATAGATTTCCCCTTCTGCCAACTGCTACATCCTCTTGATTCAATGATTCAGATATCACCTCTGCCTGTTCTTCCATATCTTGCTCATTTGGATTTAATTCTATATGTTCCATATCGTATTGAGTAAAATAAACTGGCTCCAACGTATATTCAGCCAGTTCAAAAATAACACAGTCCGGCTGAAAAATATTATAATAATAGTCAAAATAAGTTATGTTTCGATAATCGTGTACAGAAATATACTCACCAAAACTATTTTCAAGAAATTTATATCCCATTCCATTCATATAACTTCCCTGAAATACTAAAGCTTTTGGTGCTCCCTCCTCTTTTCTATCTTCATTAATCACATATTGAAAATGCCTATACTGATCATCAACATATAGATCATCCGCATAATCTTTTGTAATATCTTCAACCGCTGATTTTAATTCAAAAATCGGTTCATATTCATGAATTGGAAATTCTGATACTTGTAAAGTTGTATTTAACTTCTCCTTTATATTATACTCGCTCTTTTCATTTATATGTAATTGTGGATACCATGTCTGCATCTTTGTCAGAATATTATTACATCCATAAAATGCTCCAAGATCATTCCAATGACCTGCATTATATTTTTTATTAAACACCACTTCTCCCTCAGCTGCCTTTTCTTCGAGCAATGAGGTATTATCAACATAATTAATTCCACGATTATCCAACTCAGACATAAATGTTTTTACCCAGTCATTATTATAATTTATTCCAACAGGCAGCTCATCCTGAAGGACAGTTACTTTCGCAGGATTAAAAACAAACAAGAAAGGGACATTTCTGCTCTCACAATATTTCTGAATCTTTTCTATTGCATCCACAAATGCGATATGATATTCGCCAAAATCAGGTTCTTTTGTTAACTTGAAAAATACATATCCGTCTTTCCCATATGTATATGTCGGATGAACCATTTTGTCAAACAACCGATCATTCGCTACTGTATACAGATAGATCATATCCTCTCTAAAACCAATTCTATCCTGAACATAATTTTCTAATATTTCTGTAATTTTTTCTTCCTCATCTTCTGAAGTATCTTTTTCCTCTGAATCATCCTCGTCTTTCTCCGAGTCAGCGCAAAAAGGATTCTCAGTCAACATTCGGTTATCTATTTCTGATACTGCATTTTCCTGAAAATTAAATTTATAAAGAGGAATAAAAAGCAATAATGCAAAAATAATTATTGTACCAATTTTAATTTTCTTCAATTAATTCACTCCTAATATTTGAAATAAATAAACGGACTGTATGTAGAATTCACCATACAGATTACCGAAACAATCATCACTCCAAGCAATACAATCTCTTGAATTATTAATCCAACACTATTTTTCTGTAAATAATTCACTGCTCTTTTCATTCTATCCGCGCTAAATATTGTTGCGCCTAAAATTCCTACTGTACATAAAATGATTGCTTTCTTGTCGAAAAAATACACAAACTGGTAAAATATATCGCTTGCATCAAATCTGACAATTCCAAACAGAATTTTATAATAGTCAAATAATTCTTTAATATTGCTAAACCTGAAAGCCTGCCAACCTATACTTACAATCAGCATTGTAAAAATCCATTTTACTGCTTTTGGAATCTTTATATACAACTTCTTCTTTTCTATACATTTTTCCAGAATTCGAACTGTTCCATGTAAAGCTCCCCAAAAAATATAATTCCCTCCGGCTCCATGCCAGATACCGGTTATCAGAAACACGATACCAAGATTGACAAGTGTACGTATCCATCCTTTTCGATTCCCTCCTAATGGAATATAAATATATTCCTTAAACCAGGTTCCTAACGAAATATGCCATTTTCTCCAAAAATCTGTAATTGATACTGCTGTATATGGAAATCGGAAATTTTCATCTAATTCAAGACCAAATATATTTGACAACCCAATTGCAATATCAGAATATCCTGAAAAATCATAATAAATCTGCAAAGTATAGAGTAGTACACACCCCCATGCTGTTGGTATATCAATTCCATATGTGACCTGCTCCTGTATTGATGCTACTACTGTACCAAAATAATCAGCCAGAATCAGTTTTTTTCCAAAGCCAATCATAATTCTATTCAAGCCATTAAAGAAAAGATCTACACTTGTTTTCCGATGTTCTATCTTTCCTTCAAAATCTTTCCATAAAACAATTGGTCCAGATACAACTTTGGGGAAAAATGTCAAATATAATGCAACATCCAGCAGACTCCCCGACTTTGCATCTCCTCTGTATACATCTGTAATATATGAAATTGCCGAAAATGTTACAAATGAAATTCCTAATGGTACCCAGGATGTTTTCCAGATTATTTTCTTTGAAATATAGGAATTCAATATTGCTACCGTAAAATCTATATATTTATAGTAATACAGCAACCCAACCAGTACAAAAATTCCTGTAAAAAGAACTCCATATTTTATATACTTTTTCTTTTTGACCAATCCAATTAGTTTTCCCGTTATAAATACCCCAACTACATAAACAGATATGAACTTTACTCCATCCAAACCTGCCCAACCATAAAAGAAAATACTTATTAGCACTAATACAATGTCTCTTATCCTCATCTTTTTTAAAATTCTAATTTTCTCCAACATTATCATCAGATAATACAAAATAATGCTCACTGGAACAAACAGAAATAAAAATATCACACTTGTAAATCCCATTATTATTCTCCTTAGTATTTCTTTGATCTTCATAAGTAATAATATCACTTGAAAATCAAACAATCGTTTTTATTAAAACACGAACCATATTAAATTACAATAAAAAATTAAGGAATTAATAAGAATTAATAAGAAAATAAAAAAGATACTTCTCTCAAAAAGCTCTTAAAGAAAGAAGCTGCCAAATAATGACAGCTTCTGATATATTGTCTTCTGATTTTTCTCTCTAGAACCATTCACTACCAAACAGTTGAACATAATAATATGTATAGCTATTCGTTCCCACATATTTCGCAAAAACCCCCATTGATCCACTGTCAATGATATATTCAAGCATGTTGGCATTATGTCCAGGAGAGTTTTTCCATCCTGTCATGACCGACTGTGCATCTGGATAGCCTGCTGCAATATTCTCCGCACATATTTCGGGTGCATCTGAAAAAGAAAACGGTGTCAATCCATTCGGTCTCGTGTGTGAAAATGAATATGAAATCTCTACAGCACGTGTATCAACAGCTGCCTGCATTGCTGCAGATCCAGGTGAAAGTATAGCTCGCTCTTCTAACCCCTGTTCCTTTCTGTACTGATTTACCATATCAAAAATTTGTGATTCCATCTGTACATCAATGTGACCTTTTACTGTGGTTGTCCGACCATTTCCAAGATCGATGGTGTAAATATTGTCCGCATAAGTCTTTTTCTTTCCTGGAATATAAACTCCGTTACTATCTACATAATATCTATCACGTTCTACCCATTCGTTTACTGCCATAGCTCCATTAGATTTTAGATAATACCAGGTATTTCCAAGCTGCAGCCACCCTGTCTGCATCATTCCATTTGCATCAAAATGATACCAGTTTCCACTAACTTGTTCCCATTGATTTGCAGTCATATTTCCACTCGGCTTCAAATAGTACCAAATATTTCCAATCTTCAACCAACCGGTCTGCATTACTCCATTTGTATCAAAATAATACCAGTTTCCACTAACTTGTTCCCACTGATTCGCAGTCATTCTTCCATCCGGTTTCAGATAATACCAAATTGTTCCGGATTTTGCCCATCCTATCTGCATTACCCCACTAGGACCAAAATAATACCAGTCTGAACCCACTTTCTCCCAGTAAGTTGCCATTGCCCCACTGGACTTCAAATAATACCAGTTTCCATTCAATTTTTTCCAGCCAGTTTCCATATATCCGTTCTGATCAAAATGATACCAATTTCCATTGATCTGATCCCATTGATTTGCAACATAAGAACCATCTGCCCTTTGGTATTTCCATCCTTTTTCATCTTTCTTCCATTGTGCCGTCTCACCCTGTACAATTACTTTCTCACTAGACTGTACTTCCGATAATGACATCTCTTCTGCCAGAACTGCAACAGATGTCTGCATACTCATTATTGCACAAAGCCCCACTAGCATCCATTTTTTGAAATTACGCTTCATATCAGTTCCTCCCTTGGAATATTCTTATATTTTTAGTTTATCATATTAAAACTTCTGATAAAAGAGTAATTTCGCCTTCTCCCCCAAATACCCTAAAGTTTACTTTCTTTTAATTATCTATACGAAGCGAATGGGATTATGCTTTTTTATTTTTCTTTAATTTGATTGACTGAAGAATCTGTAACAGAATATCTTTAAATACAAACAGGCAAATTACCCCCACTATTACAAAGCTGATAATATTGCTCCAGATTGCTCCGTGAATGTATACCATACTTACAACAACCGCAAGTAAAATAAAGAATCCAAGAAATTTCAGATCCAGTGAAATAGAAATTTCTTTTCTCAGAATAATCAATCTCATAACTGTATTCACACAGAATCCAATAAGAAGAGATAAACTTGCCCCCTGTACACCCAAAATTGGAATAAGTACATGGACTGAAATCACATTTAATGTACCACTTGTTACAGTTGTCCAGAATAAATATTTATTCATTTTCGTAGCTGTAAAGATTTCGCCAAGGAATTCACTGATCACCGACGCAATTGTTGCGAAAAGATAAAGTGGAACGTATACTTTTGCTGCACTATAACTTTCATTAATAAAGAACGGGTAGATTACATATACAACGGGTATCAAAAGTAATACTCCCATTCCCAAAAAACGCATATAATAATTGATTGCCTGGGTGTAAAATCCTTTCCTATCATCATTCACATTAGCTTCTGTCACATAAGTAATTTCCTGCCATGCAAGATTAAAACAAGTCGTAAACAATGTAATAAACGACGAGAACTTTCCTGCAATCGCATACATACCATTCTGTTCTTCTCCAAGAATATTTGAAATTGCAACTCTGCTATACGCTGTCAAAAACCAGAATGCAATTGAATTCAGGCATAACGGAATAGAGAAAATAATCAAACGTTTAAATAAATCGAAATCAAATGCTTTGATAGAGATTAACTTATCAAAACGAATTCCTATTCCAAGCACAATTGCATTAAACAAAAATCCAATGCAAGATGAAATGAACATTGCAGAATAGTCCATTCTAAATACAACAATCAGGAGAACATTGAAAGCCATTGTAACTACTGAAGTTCCAAGTCCTGCTGTTGCATAAAGTGCATTTTTTCCAAAACACCTGGCCAAATATCCTAATAAAGTCTGCACATTTGATAAAATTCCATATAGATAAATCCATTCAAGATATGGAACATTCAATACAAACGCTCCGGCAATAAACAGTACTGTATATAAAACAGAAGAACTCATAAAAATAGCCATACCTGTTGTAATCGGCTTTTTACGCTCTTCATCTTTATACTCAAACGTGTATCTCATAATTCCTGACCAGATATTCAGGAATAATACAGAACATAAAAACGTTACATATGCCAGTTGAACATCATATGTTCCCATATCCTTAGGACTAATATATTTTGTGTAGATAGGTAGTAAAAAGAAGCTGATAATCTTCTGTAAAACCGTTCCGGCAAAATAAATACCTGACGTCTTTGCAAAATGCCAAAATTTTTTCATAGTTTCTGTAATCCTTTCCCTTCGTTATCCAAACAAAACTACATCATCTTCTTCTCTTTTTCTCACAATCCTGTTCGATCAATACCTCAATCTCTTTAATTCTATCTGCAACACAGAATGCTCTTCCTCTTTCTTTTGCTTTCTTCTGATATGCTTCAAGCATTACAGGATCACCTGTCATTTTTCGAAGACCATCGAGAATCCCCTTTGTACTATTCTCTACAATAAGTCCATATTCAGAATCACCAAGCAGTTCTCTCATCCCAGCACATTCTGTTGTTACTGTAGGAATTCCAAGAATCAATGCTTCTGTTACAACTGTGCTAAATCCTTCTGCATAAGAGGAACACACAAAAACATCACTGGACTTTAAGTACGGATATGGATTTGACTTAAACCCCAGAAGTTTAACTTTATCACCAACTTTTTTTTCTGCAATCAGCTTTTCCAACTCACTTCGTTCGGATCCATCTCCTACCAGATATAATTCCACATTTGGAGTTTCTTTTATCAACTCAGCAAACGCTTCAATCAGACGCTCAAATCCTTTTACTTTCTCCAAACGACCAATACTGATTAGGCGAGTAATCTCTTCTGATTTCGGATCGCCTTCAAATAGTAACGTCTTTCTTTCTATTTCCTTTTCATCCAATGCATTATATACAACCTGCGCCGGTAGCTCAAATTTTTTCTCAAATGCCTCTTTTACAGACTTTGATACAGCAATCACACGATCATATTTAGAATATACTTCTTTTTCCTGTTCAAAATTTTTATAGCATTTATCTGTCCATGGATTCTTGATCATATCCGTATGAACCCAGGCATATTTCACAGAATCTGGATTTTTTGACTGTGCTACAAGGCTTGTTGCCTCTCCTTCAAGAAATGCAATTTCTACATCATAATCCCCCGCAATATAATGATCATAAAAATATTTTGGAGATATTTTCCGCAGTATATATGTACCGATTACACTTACACTTCCATAAAATCTACGTTTCCATACCGGTGTTGAAACATGTTCAAATATATATTTTTTCTTTACTTCTTTTGGTAGCTGTGCTACATAAATTCCGAAATGGTCTACCATAGCCACTGTAACCGAATGTCTACTGTAATCAAAATTACTTACAATATCCATAAAGATTTTTTCTGCTCCACCGCTTCCCAAAGCATTGACAACAAATAAAATATTCATATAAATCCCTTCTAGAAAGTAACCACTCCGACAATATTAATATTATATTCTTTTAAGGTTTGCAACATATCTTCAAAGTCACTAAACTTTGTATAATTATATTTTTCTGCCAGCACTACTGCATCACAGTCTTGTATTTTATAAATCGCATCCGCATATATCTTCAAAGGCTCAATCTCTGTGAAAGAAATTCCTGTCTCTCCTGCCTTTTTTAGAGAACGGCTAAGTATTGCAATCACCTTATCCTTTTTATAAGATGTACTTGATACTACTCCAATTTTTTTCCAATTATTCTTCTTACATATTTCGATAATATTATACGCTGTTTTCTTATTTTCTTCTCTTTTTTTCAAATTCACTGAAACATCATATCTTTCCTGTCTCATTTTTTTATTTCCTCCACTTTTCCTAATACAAAAAGTCCATATTCATCAAAATCACTTTTTCGGTTCACTGTTGGCATCCACAGACAGATAAAGAATACAATGATGCATGACACTACAAACCCCAGCATTGCACCAAGAACCGAACTTTCTTTTGCAGTCATACCGTCTGGTGAAGACACATATATTTCCTCACCCATTCCAAGATTTGTTACTGTAATTCCCGGATATGTAGTTTGCATTTCCTGCTGCATTTTATGTGCAAAATCATCATAAATAGACATAATTGTCCTTACACATTCCTCGTCTTCCAGTTTCATGGCAAGGCTTACGGATTCTTCTCCATCCCCTAGTAAATGACTCATATTTTTTGTCATGATTTCCCAGGTAAAACCATTTGCATTTCCTTCGTTTCCAAAAATCTTGAGCAACTCCTCTTCCGAATATATTTCCAAAAGTCTTTCTTTTACATATCCACTGCACATATCGGAATCCAATAAAGCATTAAACGTTTTTGCCGGTCTTAAATCTGATTCCGTATTATCCTGTGCATCAGAAGTTGTATTTCCAAAATACCAGGTCTCTGACATGTAATACTCTTTATGTTCTTCATTAATTTCGTTACTAGAACTTAAAAAGAAGTAGCCTCCAAGTATCCCAATAATTGTACCTGCAATAATCAGATACTTAAATCTCCATAATCCACAAAAGATGTCTTTAATTCCAAAATGTTCAAACATTTTCTTCAATTCCTTTCATTTTTAAACTTTTATACGAATAGGTACGAGCAATTAGAGCAGCTCCCATATAAGCCACTAAAATAATTACCCAAAACTGTGCATATACAAGAAATGTAATGCATCCTGTTGCCTCTCCTCTTGGCATAAAAAAGATATTCATGATGATATTAATTACGATCATTGATCCAAAATTCATCTTTCTCATTACATTAACAAACCAAATCAGAATAACACCTAGCAGAATGCTAAATAAAATAATTCCTATATACCCATAGTCAGCAAAAACCTCCAAAATATAAGAAGAACCCAGACCATGTCCTTCTAAGTAATCATCCGCTTCAATATAAGACATATTATGAGCAAAACTGTTACTTTTAAGAGCCCACAATAAATTATTTCCACTTCCTAAATCTTCCGCATGGAAAAATTTCTGTGCAAAACTACCATGTGCAAAATAATCGATGATACTTCCAAAAGTATAGTTTCTAAATCTACGCTGTGGTAAAAACGGAATACTTTCATATCCCAGATTTAAAACGTTAAAACTAACTCCTTGTTTAAAAAAGAAATCAAGAAGTAAATCTGATATTTTTGTCGATACAGATGAACCTGCTCTTATATAGTTCATTGCTCCCATTGCCACAAGTGCAAGCGGGGCTCCTATAAAAACACATGTCTTTTCAACCTTTCCAAG
Organism: uncultured Mediterraneibacter sp.; assembly: GCA_934309345.1. Taxonomy (GTDB): domain Bacteria; phylum Bacillota; class Clostridia; order Lachnospirales; family Lachnospiraceae; genus Mediterraneibacter. The sequence goes on from CAKRDD010000008.1 coordinate 95,293, forward strand.
CCACTTTTCTTGCTCCCCCATTCCATTACGCAGAATATAATACACAAGTATAAAAAGTGCATCCGTCATAATCAAACTTCTTTTTCCATATAAAAGTACCGGGAAATCCGCTAAGATAAAAGAACTCAGAATCAAAAATGTGCTTTTCTTTTTTGGTGCTGTTGACAAATATATTGCCAGGCTATAAGTTCTAAAACTTGCAAGGAACTGCACGATATATGGGGCTGTGCTCTCAAAGCTTGTATAAAAATCATTATATACTTTCCCTCTCATAAACATGTATTTTTCCATCTGCAAATAAACGTATGCAACAAAAGATATGCAATAAACAATAACAGCTATTAACTGCAAGCTTTTTCTAAACTCATCCGTTTCATACCATTTAACAGTTTTTTTTGAAATTATTGTTTTAGAATGAGATCTTTTTAATGCGCAAGCATGATACTGTTCATACATTACCACTCCAACAAACATTGACAGTAAGGTAATCCACAGACTCACAAACGTAAATCTTAATGCTGCATCTGTATAATACTTCCAGGTATAACCTTTAAATATACTGATAATCGGCCGCACCATTAAAAACATAAAAATCATGCAATGAAAAAAGAAGAATATAAATCTGCTATTCCATCTTTCCAGACTAAATAAAATATTATGAAACCAGAATACCGTCACGCACAACAAAGCAATTTCAAAGCTACCTTTAACAAGTGCTAAAATTCCAATCCATAGTTGCAACACAAAAAGACTATATCTGATACATTTAATTACGTTATTCTTTTTTTCCAATTACTTCCACCAGGCCTTTCTTGCATGAGGCTGTCGATCCTCTTCCGGCGGAAGCTGCATATAATCACCATATAACTTTTTCAAATATGTATCATAATCTGCCGGAGCTTTGAATTTATGTCCTTCGAACTCAAGCTCTGTAAGATTATCTGCAATTGATGCATCCATAATCTGATCATATTTATATTCTGCCGGAAGACAACATATAAAGCGTGGATAAGTATTTGCATGTTTTCTTGCATACCAGTCAATTATCTTTACAATATTATAACCACCGATTATTTTTCGCATCACCCACTTTGCAAAATAGAAGTGTCCTTTATCTGTTCTCTCTTTTGCCTGTTTCCAGGTCGTAAATGCCGGATATCTCTGTTCAGCAAGATAAACACATCTTTTTGCAAATTTTCTATATTCTGGTTCACTATCCCCTGGCAATCCATCGTATGGAAATACATCAATATGCACTCCAATCTCACATTTTGCACTAGTATCATCCAAAAGTCCTGTTCTGACATCAATCAGCTTACCAAACGGATAAATAAACTTTTTCGTATTCTGTGGTGTACAAAATTTATACTTTTTTTCTCCATCCTGTCGTATAACATCTGCCAGTCTATCATAATCTGCTCGTGGCATCCAGACATCAATATCATCATCCCACGGAATAAATCCCTTATGTCTGACCGCACCGAGCAGTGTTCCATCTACGATAAAATATTTAAGTCCATATTTACTACAGACTTTATCAAGATAAATGAGCACATCCAATGCGATATGCTGCATCTCTTTAATATCAGTAATTGCTCTCATGCTATTTTTCCGCCTTATTATGAATTAATAATCTCTCTTACTTTCTGCTTCATTACATCCAATGAATACCCTTTATCTGCTAGTTGTTTTTTAACACTGACTTTCCTGTAGTCTTTATAGTTCAGAACTGTATCTCTCCACTCTTCTAATGGAGCATCCAAACTCAGAAAATGCACAAGTTCTGTAAGTCCAGCGTCTTTGCTTACTGTATCTGATACAACACAGGGAACTCCTGCTGCCTGTGCTTCTACAAGTGCAAATGGAAGTCCTTCAAAAACAGAGGGAAATACAATACAATCTATCGCCTGAAGTATTCTGTTTATATCATTTCTGATTCCTAAAAAGAATATCCGATCTACTAACTGTTTTTCCTTCACATACTCCTGAATTTCATTTTTCAGTGCTCCATCTCCACAAAGAAGAAGAACCGCTTTTGTCTGCTCTGACACTTTTTCAAAGATATCAATTAAAAATTTATGATTCTTTTCCGGAGAAAAACGTCCGATATGACCTATCACAAAATTCTGTTCCACTCCAAGTTCATAACGTATTTTTTCTCTTATTTTCTGATCTGGCTCATATTTCTTTATATCGACAGCATTCTGAAAAATCATAACATTCTTATGGTTCTTTCCAAAAAACCACTCTGCCGCTTCCGGAGAACAAGCTATTCTCTGATCAATAAACCTTCCCACCCTTTTCCTGTTCAGGCAATGCATCATCATAGTAAATTTTCCACCCATATTCTGCGAAGAGTGACTATGACAAATAATCTTTGAAACTCCATTTTTTTTTGCAGCTTTCAGGCAATCAATGCTACTGAGAGTTGTCTTATTAAACCAAAGGACATCATAGTGTCTCATTTTAAAAACTTTATCAATGTCTTTTTTATAATTCTTGACACTAACATATCTTGGAGTAATCCGAAAGATATTCGATCCATTCGCTTTGAATTCCTCTTCAAATGGTATTTTATCATCAACTGTTATAAAATCCACTTTACAGTCATCTTTTAATATTTCATACAGGGTATGTACAAATTTTTCTATTCCCCCCATATTATTCGACATTCCATCAATTAATATTCTCTTCATATCAGATTTCCTTTATAGCCTCATAATTTCTCTTGCAATTATCTGAATCCCATAATGGAAAAAATCCTTCTTCCCTTCTCAGATACTCCACATCATTCTGAAGCTGGTTAGCAGCCGCCTTTTCTAATTCCTGCTCAACTTCTTCCAATTTCTCACATACAGGCCCAAATCCGTCTCTCTTGTATTCAAAATATCCCTGCTGATACTGTCCTTCTCTGAATTTCTTCATATCAAACTGGAAATATAACATCGGCTTTCTCATATAGCCGAAATCCATAAATATACTGGATAAATCTGTAATCAGAAAGGCTGATTCTTTCAGGAGTCCCTGTACGTCGTACTTTCTCCAGTCTGCAATTGTGATTCTGTCGGATTTTGGATGGAATTCCTTCAGATATTTCTGCATATTCCGATGCGGATAAAAAATCATCTGAAGGTCATGTTTTTCCAGCGTTTCCTTAATTTTTTCACTGTTCAGAAAATTATTCCACTGCTGATAATATTCTGTCTTTTTAAAATCACTTACATCATCAAAATTCTTGGATTTAGATGTAGGAGTTGCAATCCACTCTCTCCATGAAGGCATAACAAGGATCTGATTCTCCTTTACTTTGAAATCATGCAGTCCATCAAATCTGGTCAAACCAAGATATTTCACATAGTCCTTTGGATATCCATAAGTATCCCGGATAAATTCATATTCCTTCTGGGCGCCACATACGAATAGTCTCATTTTTGTATTCTTATAATAACACCACGGCATATCACTACAGATTACTCCATGTTGAAGAAATACTCTCTTATTTTTTAGAATTCCGTATACTTCCAACAAATAACATACCGCAGCATTCGGTTTTCCTCCCTTTTGAGAACTAATATTTTTGCTCGCAGCCAGATAGTAAATCCAGTGTTTAAAGCTTCCATACTGAATCACCTCACCTAATCCGACAACCTTTTTATAATCTACTGATTTCTTATTGATTGCATATACAACATCTTGCTCTTTATGATTTTGTCTGATATAGCGGTACAACCAATATCCATTATCTCGTGCCTCATTATAATCTTCACAAATCAGCCACATATCTTTTCTTTTTCTTTTCAGTAAAGCTGCAAAAGGAATTGCACAAATAAACTGCGGTATTGCAAGAAGATCCTTAATATTTACACGATCCAATTTTTCTCTTAAATCACCCATTTCCTACCTCTCGCACTTCTTGTACTTCCAGAATGGAAGTTTTAAAAATCCAACCAGACTTCCAATTCCATAACTAACATGCAATAAAAAGAATAAAAACGGAAGCAGCAATTCCTGCCAATACTTCTTCTTTCCCTTGACAGCCATTAATGACATAATAACCGCCAGACAACTATACGCTCCCCACATCATCTTTGCAAGAAGTGAATGATGACAAGCTGCAAGTACAGAAGTTACTATAATGCCTCCGACAAACGCAAACGGAACAAAATGATAAATTGCCAGACATCCAGGACATGCTTTCAATGTCAAAGCTACCCAGTATCCGTTTCCATATTTCTGTTTTAGCATACCCGGAAGTGTACTTCTGGCATGCTGGTATGATATAATTTCCGGTGAATAACAAATCTGATAACCTGCCTGTCGAATTCTATAATGGAATTCATTATCTTCAGTTCTTCCCAACTGTTCATCGAACCCATTTACTTTCTCCAGTACTTCTCTACGATATGCTCCATGAAACAGAGATTTGACATATTGTTTTTTCTGACTCCTCCGATAAGAAGCCATACTGCTTCCAAACATAGACTGTTCTGCCAGAAGCAAGGTTTCTTTCCACGGTGTACTCTCATCAATCATATTTGGTCTTGGTCCACCAGAAACCATTTCCCCTGATTCGAGAATCTCTACGTTCTTTCTCACGAATTCAGGGGGAATCGATGCATGTGCATCCACACGAATCATTACATCTCCGGAAAAATTTCGAATTGCAACATTCCAACCGGAAGCCTGCTTTTTTTTCATATTCTCTAATACTTGAATTTTCTTAAAATCATCAGACATCTGCTGCTGAAAATCCCTCATAATATCTTTCGTATGATCTGTAGACATACTGTCTATCAGTACAACTTCTATTTTGGAATGTTCATAATCCTGTGCCTTGATATCACTCAAAAGATTTCCCAAAACCTTTTCTTCGTTGTATGCAACAACACAAACCGATACTATCATTCTAAATCCCTCTACTTCATCACTTAGTTACTGCAATCACTGTCTTTATCATGGTACAAATATCTCTCATGAAACTGAACTTTTCAATTTCTCTTAAATTATACACCATCTTTGCAGGCAATACTTCTTTTATATATACTTCATCTGCATCTTCTGCATTTTCAAGTAAGCTGTCTTCATCCTTATATTCAATGCTTGTCCGCGAAGTAACACCTGCTGGGAGCAGAAAAGTAGCCATCATCTCTTCTGTATAATGTGCCACATATTTTGGCACTTCTGGTCTTGTTCCAACAAAAGTCATATCTCCCTTTAAGACATTAAACAACTGCGGTAACTCATCCAGGCGAACCTTTCTAAGCAGATGTCCCATTCTTGTAATACGCGCATCTCCTTTAGTTGTAACCTGCGTTCCCAGTTTATCTGCATGATTGACCATCGTTCTAAATTTCCAGATTTTAAATTTTCTTCCGTAAGTAGTTACACGGACCTGTTTAAACAAAACAGGTCCCTTCGAATCCAGCTTGATCATAATGCTCAGAAGGACAAGGATTGGTGATAAAATTACAATCATCACGAAAGAACAAACAACATCAAAGAGTCTCTTGATTTTCAGTTCTGTTTCATGTTTCTGCAAGATATCATAATAATATCTCACTTTTTCATTCTGCATTGCAATTGGTAATTCATCCCATTTTTTCATAAATTCATCCTTTTCAAGCTTTCTTATTCACTCGTTAATCTATTACACAAAACAATTATAAACATTCCTTAAATGAAGTAATAATATACTCCACATCTTCATCTGACAATTTAGTATGAAGTGGTAATGTAATCTCATTCTCAAACATATGATAAGCGTTCGGATAATTTTGGATATCAAATCCAAGATCTTTGTACGCTGTCAAAAGTGGCAAAGGCTTGTAGTGCACATTTGTAGCAATCCCTTTTTCTGCCATCTTTTCAATAATCTGGTTGCACTCTTCTCTAGTCTTTCCATTCACCCTGACAAGATACAGGTGACCACTGGACTGCTCTGTTTCAGTATAGTGTTCCAGAACCGTGACATTTTCATTCTTAAATGCTTCATTGTATCTCTCAATAATAGTCCTTCTTCTCTTAAGAAGCTCCGGATAACGTCTCAGCTGTGCCAGTCCAAGAGCAGCCATGATATCCGTCATGTTACACTTAAAGTATGGAGCGACAATATCATATTCCCATGCTCCAAGCTGTGTCTTGGCAAGAGCATCTTTAGACTGTCCATGTAAGGATAATAGCATAAACTGCTTATAAAGTGCCTCGTTGTCTACTCCTTCGATATCCCTCCAGGTAGCAGCTCCACCTTCTGCAGTTGTCAGATTTTTCACAGCATGAAAAGAAAAACTTGTAAAATCTGCAATTGCTCCACATCTTTTTCCATTCTGTACTGCACCCATTGCATGAGCACCATCAGCCATAATTGCTATTCGTCCCATCTTCTTCTGAATCTCTGATTTCGGATGGAACAATGATTTCTTCTCTTCTGCGATCTCAAATGCTCTTGTATAATCACAGATTCTGCCGCCAAGATCAACCATGATAATTGCCTTTGTCTTCTCTGTCACAGCCGCTTCTACCTGATTCATATCCATCTGATAGGAGTCTTTGTTCACATCAACCATGACAATTTTCGCACCAACATGTGCGATCACACTCGCCGTTGCTGTATACGTATAAGCCGTTGTAATAACTTCATCACCTTCACCAATGCCAAGCACTCGCAAAATCATTTCTGCGCAGGCAGTAGCAGAATTCAGGCATACGACCTTGTTTGTACCAATATACTCTGCCAGTTTCTGTTCAAATTTCTTTGTTTTTGGTCCTGTTGTGATCCATCCGCTTTTCAGTGTATCAACTACTTCTGTTATTTCTTCCTCAGTAATATCTGGTGGGGAAAATGCAATATGTCTGTTTTCCATTATTTTAATCCTCCATTACAGGTTTCTCATGACTGATTTTTCCAAGTTCACGTAATTCCTTATTAACTGCTTCGTCACGTTTCAAATCTTCCTGTCTGATATGATAAGTCGGGACAATTTCTGAAACAATCTGCTTTACATTCAGACTCTCATTCATAGCTGCTTCCTCAAGTTCGCGCAATCCGCTCAAGAAATGTACTTCATTAAACTCAAGTGGTTTTCCAATATAGATCAGATTGTTCTCTGTTTTCTGAATTCCTTCTTCTTTTACAAGAAGTTCTTCGTATAACTTTTCGCCCGGGCGCAGTCCTGTATACTTGATGTCCATATCCACACCAAGTGTATAACCGGACAGCCGGATCAGGTTCTTGGCCAGATCTGCGATTTTCACCGGTTCTCCCATATCCAGGACAAAGATTTCTCCACCCTTTGCAAAGGCACCTGCCTCCAGAACAAGTGATACAGCTTCCGGAATTGTCATGAAGTAGCGGATAATGTCCGGATGTGTAACTGTAAGTGGTCCTCCCGCAGCCATCTGGCGTTTAAACAATGGGATTACACTTCCATTACTTCCAAGGACATTTCCAAAACGTACTGCTACATATTCTGTCTTAGAATATCTGTTAAATGTCTGAATAATCATCTCACACATTCTTTTGGAGGCACCCATGATATTTGTTGGATTAACCGCCTTATCTGTTGAAATCAGAACAAATCTCTTCACACCAAATTTGTCTGCTGCTCTCGCTGTCTTATATGTTCCGAATACATTATTCTTAATTGCTTCATTCGGACTGTCTTCCATAAGCGGTACATGTTTATGTGCTGCCGCATGATAAACCACATCTGGTCTGTAAGTATTCATTACAGATTCAATACGACTCGTATTTCTGACAGATCCTATCAGAACTGTTAAATTCAATTCTGGATGATTCAGTTTTAATTCCTGCTGAATATCATATGCATTGTTCTCATAAATATCAAAGATGATCAGTCTTGATGGTTTATATTTTGCAATTTGACGACAAAGCTCACTTCCGATTGAACCACCTCCGCCAGTTACCATAATGCATTTTCCTTCAATAAATCCACGGACACTTTCCAGATCAACTTTGATCGGATCTCTGCCAAGAAGATCTTCAATAGAAACATCTCTTAATTTTGATACGCTCACATCTTCTGTAATCAACTGATACATACCTGGCAAAATTTTCAACTTACAGGTTGTCTGATTACAAATTTTAAGAATATCTCTTGTCACCTTTGGCGAAGCGGATGGAATTGCCAGAATAATTTCATCGACATCGTATTTCTTTGCTGCATCCAGGATGCACTCTCTTCCTCCGATAATGCGAACACCATGGATCAGCTTTCCTTTTTTATGTGGATTGTCGTCAATAACTCCAACCACTTTGCTATTCAAATGCGCACTATACTTCAACTCCTGGATAATCATACTTCCTGCTTCACCTGCTCCAATTACCAAGGTATGATAAACATGTCCTTCCGGTTTTCGCAATCCGCTTTTCAACACCCAGAAAATTCGATAGGAGAATCTGGTAAATACTGTCGTACAAAGCAGTAAAAAGAAATAAAAAATATGATAGCTTCTAGGCACTGGAAGCACCAGGATCTGCATTCCAAATGCCTGGCAAATTGTCGACAGGAAACATGCTGTTCCTATCAGAGTCAACTCCCTTAATCCAGCGAATGTCCATACACTGTTATACAAATTTAAAAGCAGAAAAATCACCAAAGTAGTCACAATATTAATTACCATATATGATTTAATACTGTGAATGTACTCTAATGGTACCCATGCATATTTAAATTCATATCGAAAAATCAATGATAAGAACGGGTGCACAATCATCGTAAGTATATCAACACAGCATAATAAAATCATACGATTTCTAGAATTGTGCAAATCAAAAAACTTTTTCATCTTCATATCCTCTTTTTTTAAATGTTACAATTTTTTTACATACGGTTATATAATAACAAATTTCACTTCATTTTACAAGCATTCATTTGGAAGTACATATTTTGTACATCTTTTTATCACACTTTTCTTAAACTATGAGAAACACGCTCCGCGAGTTTCTCAAGTTATCGCGGCAGTCGCCAAGGTCTCGTGCAAGCACGGACTTTGGCTCGTTGCCCGCGTAAATTTAAAACAGATCTTATGAATGTCTTTAAATTCATAAGATCTGCCAATCATTTTATCGTTGATATACCAACGTATTGTCTAATGCCTCTCTACTTTCCGATCAGACTATATGATATTTGCTTTCGCATGCTATTTTTTTAAAAAATATGCAAGTATTTCCGAATAATTTCTAGCCGAATCTCCATTCATATGGCCATCATAATCTGTGTAAGAATTGATGTCATGTGGAAACAACTCGTAATACGTTGTATTAAAATTTAAATACTGAACTTTTTCTTTTCCGAAAAATGTTTCAAAATAATTCCATGCCTCTTCATAGCTCTCTTGATATTTTTTCAGTGTCTCCTCTGGAATTGGGGTTGTTACAGCTATAAACTCAATCCCTTCTTTTCTGCATAACTTAATTAATTTTTGCAGATATTCCATACTCTGTACATTAACTGTATCTTCGGAAAAGAGTTTTGGTTGTGTCATTTTCAACGTTGACGTATCTACCGCATATCGCTCAATAAATCCATCTGTATGGTATTCCTGTGAATCACTTTTTAAATCTGACACACTGTAATCTCTGTTCCACTTTTTGGAAACTGTTTTGGGTATCGATTGTATTTCATAGGATAATGAATACTCATACCAAGGAAACAATACACTCCGAAAATCACAATCCAGCAACAAATCTCCAAAATATTCGGCTTTAGAAACAGAGATTGGAAACTGATGATAAAAGAGCAAATAATTATTTCCTTCTTCTTTTTGAGTCGCAAAGTACCCGGGATCCACTTCATAAATGATTCGTTCTGGTTTCTGCTTCTCAAGCAATAATTTTGCTAAATAATATGCGTCAATTCCGTATTCTCCTCCAACACAAAGGTTATGTCCTGTCCTTCCTGTCACAGATGAAATTGTTTTGGGATCTATATTCATCTTTCCATGAGAAGTTCCCATAAAGATGTCCTGATGTTTCTGTGTCGTCACTGTATGAATATCATTTCTCATAAAAGTACATGGATACAATATATAATCCAGTCCAAGTAATATTACTATAATTAAAGCAATTGCTATAATCATTCTTCTTATTCTTTTAGAATTGTGCATATATAAATCCCCTCACTGCTGCTGTAGAGCCAAAAAATCCAATTGAAAGTAACAGTCCTGCATAAAGAATAAATTGAACCGCAAAACTTCTTTCTGAAATTTTCTCTCTAATCTTGATTCCACGTTCCTGTAATACACTTACAATAAACAAAACTATACATCCACCCAGAAGAATCATCAACGCATATGGCGTAAATGCAACTCCTTCTCTGCCTGCCGGAATCAGGAAAAGTTGTGTCGGCTCAAAGGATGTCACTGCATATTTCATCATTTTGACCGCTTGTCCAACTGTATCCGAACAATCAAAAAACCAGCTGATATTCACCAATATAAAAGTTCTTAAAATCATAAACACATGATACCAGTTTTCTTTACCTGTAATATGCAAAGACTTCTTCCACTTCTTATATTGATCTCCCATCATACCACTAAACGCAATAATTATGCCATTAAACATACCATATGCTATGTATTTCCATGCTGCACCGTGCCAGACCCCGACCAGAAAAAATACAATCAGGTTCGCCACACAGATTGGAAGCTTGACCGCAATCTTCTTCCCCTTTTTTTTCTTAGCCGCTTTTCTGAATTTTCCCATCCATTTTGAAAGCGTTAATGGATAAAACACATAATCTTTCATCCATGTTCCTAATGTGATATGCCAGCGATGCCAGAAATCTGTAATGGATGTTGAAAAAAACGGTCGCTTAAAGTTTTCATCCAATGTTATTCCAAACATTTCCGAAATTCCAATCACTATGTCCATCCCACCAGAAAAATCAGCATATAGTTGAATAGAATAAAACAAGACGCCAAATATCGCCAATCCATGATACTGGTCAGGGTTTCCAAAAATAGCATCTACAAAAACCACTGACCAGTCAGCAAGAACCATCTTCTTAAAAAATCCCCACAAAATTCTTTGTGTACCCCGACATAATCTACTTAATTCAAATTTATGTCCTTCATACAACTGCCCTGCCATTTTACTGTGTCGTCCAATCGGTCCCTGCAGAATCTGCGGGAAATAAGATACAAACAATGCATAACGAAAAGGATTCTTTTCTGCTGTATCTCTTTTCCAATATACATCCAGTAAGTATCCGGACGATTGAAACGTATAGAATGATATTCCAAGTGGAAGTAATAGTTTCATTCCAGGGATACTCACATGAAATATCAAATTCATATTTTCAAGAATGAAATTCGTATATTTCACCACACCAAGCATTCCAAAATTAAGAATCAAGCCTGCAATCAAAAATTTCTTTGCTTTCCTCTTATTCTTACCGATCTGACTCCCTATAAGTCTTCCACTCACATATGTAACTATTGTTGAAAACAAAAGAAACAAAATATATTTTGGACCTGCCGCAAGATAATATATGTAGCTCATCACCAGAAGACCACACCATTGAACCTTCTGTGGCAGTATATAATAAATCGCCACACTCCCTGCCACAAACAAAATAAAAATATTTGATACTAATGACATATTTTCCTCTTTTACCCTAAAAAGGGATGGGAATACGATCCATCCCCATCTCCTTTTCATATACTTCTAATATAATAATCCATCATCCAGACATCCATCATCTCCTGATGACTCAGAATTCCCTGTATCTCCTGAATTACTATAGGATTCAGATGGAGCTGGATTGCTATTGTTATTGCTACTTGTAGAATTTCCAGAACTCTTCTGCTGTTTGGATGCCGCTGCTGCCTGTTCCGCTTCTTTTTTTCTAGCCGCTGCCTCCTCTGCAGCTTTCTGCTCTGCGGCTGCCTGTGCTGCTGCTTCTTCTGCGGCTTTCTGCTCTGCCGCTGCCTGTGCTGCTGCTTCTTCTGCGGCTTTCTGCTCTGCCGCCTGCTTCACTGCCAGTTCCGCTTCTTTCGTATCAATCTGCTCTTTAGATTCAATACTTGTATAGGTGAGATAAGCCACATCATCTGCATAACAAAGATCCCCTTTTTCTATATCTCCAAATGGGAATGCATGCAATTCTGCTGTGCTGTCATCCTCAAATGTCAGTTGGACGTCATATCCCTGCTCTAAAACTTTCTCATCCTCTGTTCCATCATTTTCTGTTGTTTCAGATTCTTCCGTCACATCTTCATTCTCGTTTTTTTCCAGAGCTTTGTAATAAAGATTTCTGCTTTCCTGATCAGCAAAAACATCTCCTTCTTCCAGCATATTCTCTGGATAAGCTTCCTCATCTGTCAACTTAATTGCAACGCCTTTAATATTTTTTCCAGTTGCATTCTTTACTTCTACTTTAAATGCCTCTTTATCTTCCTGACCAATTGTTTTCAGTTCAGGTTCTTTTTTTTCTTCTTCAACTACCGGTGTCTCTTCTTTTTCACTTCCGCATCCTGTAACCATTCCAGCCAGACCAATCATGCATAAGCAAAGAGTAACAAGTACCTTCCTTTTCATTCTTACTTTTCCTTTCTATTATTAGTTCATTCTATAATAATTCGAATATCTCCAAGTTCCAGACATTCCATAAGAGATCTGATAACCATTTCTTCCTGTCTCATGTGTAAAATCAGGATCAAAAACATATGTACTTCCATTTATATCAATCTCAACCCAAGAATGTACTCCCATGTTTCCACTCCGGAGTGGAACATATCCCGCAATCTGGTGTGCATCATATCCTAATAGTTTTGCCATATAATAGAAAGTCCCGGCCATAACATAACAATCTCCTGTTTTGGTCTTAAATCCATGAATCGCAAAATTTTTACTTCCTGGTGACGGATCATTCGAATAATTCACATATGGAAGATTTGCTGACCAGTTATATGCTGCCCGTAGATTCCAGCCAACCTGATTCAAAACATTATATGCCCCTTGATAAGCTTCATTATACACTCCATCTGGTGCAACTACATAACCATTGATTACTGTATCAACCGCCATTGCCCCCTCTGGTGCACCTGACGAATTTCCTGCCGGATATAAATAATACCAGTCATCATTCATTATGATCCATCCTGTTTCCATGGCTCCATTTGCATTCAGATGATACCAGTTTCCATTTTGTTTTGTCCATCCGGTTTCCATTCCACCACCACCATAGAAGTGATACCATCTTCCGTCAATTAGCATCCATTCGGATGCAACCATTTTACCACCTCTTGCTGGATCTAAATAATACCAGTTATTATTCTGCTTAAGCCATCCTGTTTCCATGGCTCCATTTTCATTCAAATGATACCAGGCACCCGTCTGTCCCGTCCATCCGGTTTCCATAACTCCGCCAGAATAGAAATGATACCATTTTCCATCAATCAATTTCCACTTTCCATCTACCATTTTTCCATTTTCAGAAGCATCAAGATAATACCATTTGTTGTTATAAAGCAACCAGCCTGTCTTCATAGCTCCTGGTGTTTCAGGGCACTCTTTTTCCGTCTGCAGATAATACCAACTATTTTCATACTTTACCCAGCCTGTCGTGATTTTTCCATTCGCATCTGCGTAATATTTTTTTCCATCAATAAGATTCCATCCCGGTTCAAGTTTTTCATCTTCTGGTTTTTCTGAATCGCCTGAATTATCTGGTTCTTCCGATTCTACTGCTGTTTCCGGATTCTCCGATTCCTCCGGAGTTTGCAAATCATCTTGTGCTTCCGCCACCTCATTTGATTCCAACACAATATCTTCTTGTAAATCTGCCATCTCAGACTCAATAGTATCCTTTTCTTCAGGTAATGTCTCAGCATTAACTCTAGTAGGAACTGTTGCCACTGCCATCATGCAAATAGCACCAATAACAAGTTTTGACCAATACTTCTCATTCTTCACTTTTGTATTTCCTCTTTTCATTTTTCAACATTTACAGACTTTTCATTTTCTGAACCATCTTTACAATATCAACACCATATCCATCTGCTGCTGCCCATCCTTTATTCTTTGGGTTATTCGGAATTCCCAGCCATTCTACATAGATTGAACATCCGCGTTCTACGTATTTAAAACGATTATCTACACAAGTCTGATTCAAATCCTTCGTTGATCCGTATGCTTTCAGATGTTGGATTTGGGCGCGCACACCTTCTCTTACATCTTTAAATGATTCGCCTGCAACGCTATTTCCAGTTGCACCCATTCCTGCGAAATTATACTGTTCTGCCTTAACATCACCCTTGAACTGAAGCCAGCCTGTTTCTTTCATTGCCTGTGCAAAAGCAACCTCAGCTTTAATACCTTCTTTTTCTGCTTCCTCATAATAGATCTGACAGAACTCCTCTAGCGTAGAAGCTCCTCCCTTTTTCATAATATCCGTTGGATAAGAGTATTTACTCTGTCTAAAATAATCTGTCATCTGTTTCACTGAAACAGATGTTGTTCCTTCTATCAGATATGTTCCTTCTACAACTTTACTTTCGATATTCTCCTCATCCTTCTTCGTCGAAGCGTTCGCTCCATTATTAGTAGTACTATTATTGTCTGTTATATCTGTATATTTTTTTGAAGCATCGTAAACACCATTATCGTCAAAATAATACCAAGCACCTTCTATCTGCTTCCAACCTGTCTGCATAATTCCACTTGATTGATCGAAATAATATTTCTTACCATCGATTACATACCAGCCCGTTTTCATGGAGCCATCATTTCGATCTCCGAAATAATACCAGACATCTCCCAGTTTCTGCCAGCCTGTCTTCATCGCTCCATCATTGGCATCTCCGAGATAATACCAGTTTTCATTCGGTTTGTACCAACCCGTTTTCATGGAGCCATCTCCAGCTTTTCCGAAATTATACCAAAAGCCATTAATATACTCCCAACCGGTTTTCATCGCTCCATCATTGGCGTCTCCAAGATAATACCAGGATCCGCTAATTTTCTGCCAGCCAGTCTTCATTGCTCCATCATTGGCATTTCCAAGATAATACCAGGATCCGCTGATTTTCTGCCAGCCTGTTCTCATATAACCATCATCTGTTCCACCAAGATAGTACCAGCTATTATCTATTTTTTTCCAATCGGTCTGCATTCTTCCATCTTCTGACCCTCCTAAATAATACCAGTTTTCATTCGGTTTGTACCAACCCGTTTTCATGGAGCCATCTCCAGCTTTTCCGAAATTATACCAAAAGCCATTAATATATTCCCAGCCAGTCTTCATCGCTCCATCATTGGCGCCTCCAAGATAATACCAGGATCCACTAATTTTCTGCCAACCTGTCTTCATCGCTCCATCATTGGCATCTCCGAGATAATACCAGGATCCGCTAATTTTCTGCCAACCTGTTCTCATATAACCATCTGAATCAAAATAATACCAGTTTCCATTAATTAAAGCCCACTGATTCTTTAAATAACCTGATCCTGATTGATACCACCAACCTTTTGAATCTTTCTGCCAACCTTCTTTTTCAAGACCAAAGTATTTCGCGATTCCTGTTGCATCTGCAACTCCAAGTTTCTTCAAACCTGCTTCATTATTCAAATAATTATTCACATCTGAACTATTTGTTACAAATGCATGTTCGACAATAATTCCAGGTATTCCATGTTCTTTTGCTGAAATCTGAACTGTAAAATAATCAGAAGTCGATCCATCCTCATAGGTTTCCCCTATCGTTGTATTTTTGCTGTAAATTGCTCTTCTTTCCAATCCAATCCCTACAAGTTCATCCTCTATTAATTCTGCAAGTCTCTTACCGTCTGCACCTACTTGTGGTTTCCAACTCGAATTCGGATAAATCACCTCTGCACCTTTCGCTGAAGATGATTTAGAAGAATTTAAATGAATACTGACATAAATACTTGCTCCTGCCTTCGCTGCATCTGCAACTCTCTGCTCAATATCTTTTGCAGAGCTTCCTCCCGGATGAGGACACGCTGCACTCGTCCGGGTCATGTAAACAGATACTCCTGCATAATTTTCCAATTCCGCCTTACAATATTGTGCAATCTTTAATGTAAGAACCTCTTCCCGGACTCCATTTGCTGAAGCGCCTGCATGTGATGAATCATGTCCTGGATCTAGTGCAACTACAAGATTCGTATTCCGTGTTTGTACTCCATCATCACACATCATAGCTGGTATTTCTGCTGTTGCCTGATTGATTGCTTCTTCCAGACTTTCCTTTTCTGTCACATTTCCCGCTTCATCGATATTATACGCTGCAATATCAGTCGACATCCCTTCATCATCCACTAGTGACAGTTGCTCGATTCCTTCGTATTCTTCATCCACACCAAATACTGTTTCTGCACCTAACTCTGCAAGTGAATAGGTATATGTCACCCCTTGAATTGCAAGATTAAGTTCAGTTATTTGATAGATTCCTTTCTCTTGTTCCGTATAGGCCCGTTCAAACAAATAAATTGTATCCGTCTCTTCTGATGCATACCATATTTCTTCACCTTCTGGTCCACTTACTACAGCTGACATCTCAGTAATATTTTCTGTACCATCTCCCCAAGACACGGCAATTTTCTGCGTATCTGGTGATTCCAGATACGGCTGTTCAACATAAATATAATTCAAACGCGGATCTGTTACCGTGTCCTGAATATCTTTTTCTGCATTTTCAGTGATTGCGATACTATTTTCACAATTTTCATTCGCCCATATCGGAGTAGGAACTGTCGTTATTGCCAAAATCGCTGTCATCAAAAATACAATACACTTTTTCATTAGATTTTCCAATCTTTTGTATCCTCCATTGCTTTACTGCTTTGTCATATAACCATTCAGGACTGCACTACTAGTTTCCAATGGCTGACCATTCTCTGTTATCTTAATTTTCTCACAACTATAACTATCCAGGAATGTATTCACAATACACTTAAGTACTTCTTGTTCTTCTGTGGTACCCATAGTTCTTATGTAATTTCCAAAGGTACCATCAACATCCAGATCAATCTTTTTTTCTTCTGTATTTACATTACATGTATTCAATTTACAGTCTGTCGTCAAAACATCTCTTTCTTTCAGTGCTGTCCATATCTCTTCTCCACTCAACTGATTCACTTTAATTTCCTCTGACTGAATCTCTCCGCTATCTAGATTCACGGAATACACTATTATGGTTTTTTGTATCTCTGTTTTTTCAGCTTTTTGTGTTTCATCTTCTTTCAAGTCATCTTTATAATCAGTTGTTGTATCCTGCTTGTTGTCCGTCCGAATCTGTTCCTCTGTATTTTTGTTCCCTTTCTGACCACATCCTACAACCAACACCGCTGCAAGACAGCACAGTGCAAAAATCCCTCTTTTCTTATACATGCTTACACCTCCTTTTCATCGCAAAGAAACCTATAACGAATATCATTTTATCGTAATTCAAATATTTTGTCTATATTTCTCTAACAAATATCCCAAAAGAAAAAAGGAAAGAATCCCTTCTTCGGACAATTCTTTCCTTTTCTTTTTGTTTTATTATCTTTTATCTAATCCAGTCTCCATAGGCTGTGAACCAATATTTCTTTCCTCCAATTGTTCTCTCACCAGTAGCCATTGTGCCATCTGAATAAATATAATGCCATGTATCATCTTTGTCTAAATACCATCCAGTTCCCTTAAGCATTTTTCCATTTTCATCATAATAATATACTTTTCCAGAATCTGACCAGTAAATTCCTGTATCCAAATAACCATTTCCATAGAAATGATATCCATCTACATATCCGCTTGCCGGTTTTCCATTCTTAACGTAATACCAGTCTGTGAATCCCTCTTCTGTCTTTATCGACTTCCAGCCATCCGTCAGCTTATGATAAACACCATTCTCATCAAAAAATGCATATTCATATTCTCCATTATACTCAACAAATTCGATTCCACGAGCCATTCCTGGTTCAAGATAATACCAGTTTCCTCCATAAGATAACCAACCGTTCTTGAATGCTCCGTTTTCTACATAATAGTACGTGTGTCCAGTGTATTTCCAACCATTACTCATGTCCTTTTCGCCATTACTGTTCACCCAGACTGAGACATTTTTATTACTATTATTATCATATTCGCTATAATATTCATTTTGGAGTAGTGCTGAAGTAAAGCCACTGTTGAAGTAATATGTATGCCCATTTATTGTTTCTTTTCCTCTTGCCAGGCTTCCGTCTGCTTTTACATAATACCATTTTTCATTAATATCATGCCACCTTGATCTTGTTGCTTTACCTGTATACCGACCATCTGATGTAAATGTACATGCCCCATAATCTTCTGTCTCAATAATCGGGAATTGGTTGATTACTCCACCTTTAAAATAATACCAGTCTCCTCCTATAGACTGCCATCCATCATTTACAATTTCGCCGCTGGCATTGGCATATGTCCATTCACCCCACCATCCATTTTTTTCAGTTTTAATCCAGCCTGTCTGGTAAATTCCTTCGCAATTCACATAGTAGTACTTGCCACCATCTTCTATAAACCCGTCTGTACAAAGTTCGCCATCTTCAACCCAATACTTATTGTTAACCCAACCAGTATATGCTTCTCCATCTTTATAGTAAAACCAACTACCATCTGAATAACTCCAGCCATCTTTAGCAGAAGTACCTATATATTTGCCATTGTTATCAAAGAAATACTCAATTCCTTCTATTCTGCAAGTACCTCTTACCATAGCTCCTAATTCATTCAAATAATATGTTCCATCAATCCACTTATTTGTCTTCTTTTGTCCATTGGCATCTGCATAATACCAGTCAACGCCTACCTGATACCAATCGTTTCTGGTGATTTTACCATTTTCATCTGCGTAATATCTTTTTGAAGTTCCAGTTTCTGAATCATATATATAGAAATCCCCCGTCTTCATTACTCCGTCGTATTCAAAGTAATAAAGCTTACCATCAATTTCTTTAAACTCATCTGTCACGATTGATGAATCCTTATTTATATAATACCAATCGCCCTTCTTCAAATACCAGCCATTCGTACTGATAACTGCTCCATTGTTATCTGTCAGGTACATCTTTCCATTATACCAGACAGTACCCTTCTGCATTACTCCATCGCCATCAAATATATAAGATTTATTTCCTATTTTGTAGATATCATCCGTAACAACTTTACCATCTTGTTTGACATAGTACCAGTTTCCTTTACTATCTATATACCAAGATGCTTTTTCCTGTATTTCTCCATTAGTATTTGCAAAATAAGTGGATCCATCATAATAGAACGCACCAGTTTTCATCCGTCCATTCCAATCAATATAATATTTCTTACCTTGCAGATTCAGCATCTCATTATCAACAGGATATAAATCACCCTCTGCGTTTGATTTATAATAATACCATATGTCTGCTTCGGATGACTTGTTCCATCCCTTTGTAGGATTCGTGATCACAGCACCACTTGGCTCTGCCATACATCTTTTTCCTGTTTTATCCTCAAAGATGCCAGTCTCCATGCGACCTTCTTGATCAAAATAATACGTCTTGCCACTATATTCATAATAGTTTTCTTTTACAAGTTCTCCGTCTACATACAGATACCAGTCTTCCCCACTTTTTACCCATTCAGTTTTATCTGTCATATCTTTAACAGATAAAACTCCTGCAGAATCAGCAACATATGTAACGCCATCTTTCACCACCGTAGTATTCGTTACCATGTTACCATAACTGTCAACATAATACTGTTTTCCATTATCCTCTATAATCTCTGAAGTACAAAGGAAATAGTCCTCTTCGCCATAATATCTCCAGTAACCATCTTCTGAATACCATCCTGTACAAAGATAACCATTATCATCAACTCGAATCTCTCCAGCAAAGTAATCATCATTATCATCATACCCACTCACATAATAATGATAAGCATTTTTCAACATTGTCCCATCATAATCAAAGTAATGTGCAAAAGTAGTGCCATCCTCTGCTTCAAATTCTACTATTTTATTTGTGACCATCTCACCATCTTTATAATAGTAAACTTCTCCATTTTCCTCATACAGTCCATCTTCAATATATGTATCAACTGTATTCGTCGCTTCTAATGTTTCATTCTCTTGATTTTCTGCTGTTGATTCTTCCGGAACAAGTGCTGACTCTTCTACCGGTTCTTCTGCCTCCTCCGCAGGTACTTCTTTTTCTTCCGCTCCCTCTTCTACTGGTACTTCTCCTGCCGGAGCTTCCTGCTTTGTTGTTTCCTGACCTGTAGTTTCCTGTTCTACTGCTGTCTCCTGTACAGCTTCTACTGCCTGATTCTCTTCTGCCATTACTGGTGTAACAAGACTTGCACTTGTCGCTGCTACACAAAGTAAGGCAATAAACTTTTTCCTCTTCATAGTGAAACCTCCTCATGAGTTTAATATAAATTTATAATCTCATATTTTCATTAAATTGTAAATCTATTTTTTTGAATTTTTGTTATATTCTGTATTTTTATTAATATTTTTTGTTTTATTGTTGAATTTAATCAAAACAAAGAATGTGTCTTGCACATTCTTGCGCCTGCGGCGGTCGCTTGCGACATCTACATTGTACGCTGCAGTGCACATCCTTAGCGGAGCGTTTTTTATATCTTCTAAATCGAACTATCGTCCTATTGTCATATCCATTTCCCTCTTATCCAAAATCGGAATTTCCTATAAAACAAAAAGAGGGCAGAAAAAACAAGAATCATCTCTATTTTTTCCGTCCTCTGATTTAATTCAAATACTCACTTATATATTAATTATCTCTCTTTTATCTGTTCACCTTTTGCAATGATTACATCTAGTTCTGCATATCCCCCATTCTTAATTCAATTGTTCGCCTTCCGGCAACACCCCACCCTCTTCTACAATGTTTGCCAGATCAATAATATTCTGCACAGAAGATTCAATCGGCTCCATAATAAAGAGTTCTGTATCACCACTAGAATAACAAATTCCAGTTGTATTCGTACCTTCCGCTGCTACAGACTGAATCGTCCATGCCGGATTATTACTTAACTGATATTTAATCAACGCATTAATCTCTTCTTGGGACATATTGGTCTCTATATCTTTACTCACCTGTTCCATAATAGCATTCGCTTTCAAGAGCATAGTCGGTGACAAACACTTCTTCAACATAGCAGTAATAACTGCCTGCTGATCTTTTCCTCTTTGGTTGTCTCCTCCTGGAACATTGTGTCTCTCTCTGCAGAAAGCAAGTGCTTCTTCACCATTGAAGTGATTATATCCTTCCTGTACATCCATTACATGTTCAGAATCTTCACTTGTTGTAAACGCATACTCTGAATATACATCAATTCCTCCAAGTGTATCTACAATGTCAATCATGGATGTAAAATTCAATCTTGCATAATAATTAATATCCGTCTCATACAATTCACCCAGTGTACGCATAGAGGCATCTACTCCATAAATTCCTGCATGAGTCAGTTTATCTCTCTGACCACCTGATATTCCCGGAATTGGTACATAATAATCACGCGGAGTCGTTACTAATAATATCTGATGTGTCTGCGGATTCACAACTGCAATAATATTCACATCGCTTCGACTTGTTTCTGATACGTCACCATAAACATCAATACCACTGATATAAACTGTAAATGGTTTTTCTATAATACTGTCATCTGTTGCCATAGTATCCTTATTTCCCAAATTCAATTCCACACGGATATTAAATGTGTATAATACCTTTGCTTTTTCGCTATAGCCGTCTACTGTTTCTTCCATCAGACTTGTATATGCACTGTTATAAATGATTGCATCACAATCTCCATCAATCAAAGCCTGTGCCTGATCCTGAACAGAATCGTATTCTTTCACTTCGATCGTATCAACGCCAATCTGCTTTTCAATATCAGTTACAGCTGTCTGTATATTGTCAGCACCTTTCTCAAACTGTACACCATACGTATAGTTTGCCGCATCTTCTATTGTCTCTGCGGAATCATCTGCACGTACTGCAACAACCATCTTATCCACTTTATAGTTGCTGCCTGTAATCTTCCCAATCATATTATTAGCCTGAGCGACATAATAACTTCCGGTAAACATCACAACTGCCATAAGTAAACTGAACACTTTTCCCAAAGTCCCCCGTTTCCTCCTTGCTGCCTGTGAATTCAACGTCACGCACCACAAGAAGAACAAAACAGCCGCTGCCAATACCAGATACTTATCCGGAATCATTCCAAGCAAATACAATACTGCCATCAATGCTACACTTGCAATCGTCTGAAGAACAATACATACTGTTCCCAACTTATTACTTCCCGATCTGCGGGAATACTTATTTGTACCTTTCTTTCTGCGTGCAGAGTTGCCAGCAGATCCTTTTCGTTTTGCCATCTTACATCCCTTTTCTCAAATTAGAATAATTTTGACGGGTAAACTCCTTCTTCAATCAATCCACGAAGGGCTGCTGTTACAGATTCTTTGTCTTCTTTGTACGTCACGCCAAACCACTGGTCATGTGACTGCAGTACTTTTACTTCCAGTTTGCCATCATTTAATAGATCTCCAATCATTGTCGGAAGCAGGTATTCTGCTTTTAAATCTGTACTTTCTGTTTTCTCAAGGAACTCATCAAATCCCGTCTTAAGAATCTCAAAAAATTCAGGTGTAATCCCCCACATATTCATAGATACCGGTGAATCAACGTCGAGGAATACATCCCCATCCTCTTTGTGGATCACAGCTTTTCCATCTTCTTTTTCGATGTTATGTGTCTCTTCAATGTCTGCAAGCATGCCATGTCCGTCTACTTTGCACACACCTCTGGTCACGCCACCGTTATCACTCAATGTATTTTTCAATACAAAGCTGACCATGCAAATCTGCATTATATCAACAGATGGAAGGTTTGTCAAATAACCGTATGCTTCTTTAAATGCTTCTTTCCCATAATAATCATCTGCATTGATTACAAGGAATGGGGCATCTACCACATCTTTACAGCAAAGGATTGCCTGACCTGTTCCCCACGGCTTTGTTCTTCCTGTGAATTTTCCACTGAATTTTTCCGGTATATCATCAAGCTCTTGAAATGCATATGCCACTTCTACTTCTTTTTCAATACGGTTGCCAATGATCTCTTTAAAATCTTTCTCAAGATCTTTGCGGATAACAAATACAACTTTGTCAAACCCTGCTTCTAATGCATCATAGATGGAGTAGTCCATAATAATCTCTCCATTTGGTCCAATCGGAGCCAACTGCTTGATTCCGCCTCCAAAACGACTTCCAATACCTGCCGCCATGATTACCAATGTTGCTTTGCTCATTTCTTTTTCCTCCTAATGTCTCTTCAATATTATAATATACCGGTTTATAAACACCACTTATTCTCCCAATCCATCTTTCACAAGTTGAATCATATCTGAAAGTGCTGTCTCTTCGTCTTCTCCTTCACAAATAATTGTAATTTCATCTCCGCTTTTTATACATGCTCCCAGTACACTTAATACACTTTTGGCATTTGCATTTACTTCTTCATTTTTCATCTTCTTGTACACTGTGATCTTGCTCTTATACTGCATCGCAGTTTTGCAAAACAATCCTGCCGGTCTCAGATGAAGTCCTGTTGGATTTTTGATCACTACTTTATCGCTTACCATGTTATTCTCCTATTCTATCCCTCTGATAGTTTGAAGTTTTAACTCCAATATCATATAATATGCATCGAAAACTGTCAATGCCGGCCTTCTTAATTCTTTTTTAATTTAAGCCTGTGTTTTTTAATTTATATGAAATATCACTAATTTGTCTCAGAGTCATTTTTCGGTTGTTCATCCTCTGAGGATTCTTTTTCAGTCAATGTAAACTGCACTGACACTGGTTTCGTCAATGTCACTCCATCTGGAAGGTCTACTTCTACCGGTATGTCATAAGTGCCTTCTTTCGTATAATTCTGGAGATTTACCGATACTGCATTACTGATATCCAAACTGTCCAGCGTATCTTTCTCTCCCTGAAATACAAGTGTTACCTCAGCATCCGGCTCATAACTTACCTGAAGATTTTTTGCCAGATAATTCTGTTTAATGGATGCAACCATAAACTCGATTGTGCGGTTTCCCAATTGCTCGATCATTGCAGTTGCTGTAACCTTTCCCGATGCGCCTTCAATAAGTTCTACCCCTTCCGGCAGATACTCTGTAATATCAAATAACTTCTCCACCTTCTCTGTTGCTCCATCAATAGACAATTCAGATGATGGAATGTTGATGCTTTCAATCTTGGATAAGGCCTCTTCTTTTCCACAAACCTGTACACTCGCCGGTTCACTCGAACAACCGAGATATTCATATCCATCTGCCGGTGTTCCAGATGCTTCAAATTTCAGTGGAACTGTCTTGATCCTCAATACTGTCACATCAACAGTGATTCCATCTTCTCCAAGATTATTACTCAGCTGCCCCTGATTGATTACATTTCCCGATGCATCGTATAAAACAAGTTCTGCTGCAAGTTCTTCATCTTTTGAAATTCCATCTACATTAATCTTCGCTACGGCTTTATCAATTGATTTTACTGTTGATTCCGCTCCTGTAATCGTTATTTTTTCCGGATTAACCTTCATCTCTCCAATCTGATAGCCGTCACGTTGAGTTCCTGTTGTGCTCACAGTCAGTGTAAACACATTCTTACCTGTTGGTTCTGTCTTAATCTGTATATTTTTCGGAACAGACTCAGCTGACTGATAGGAACCACTATACTTTGGAATAGACACTGAAATTGGTACCAGTCCTGTTCTGGAATCCATTTCTTTGATATCTGCCGTAGCCACAATATCATCTGACTTAATCTGCTGGATTACTGAACGCTTTGCATAAACAACTACATTTACATTCTGTTCATCTAAAACCGTATAAACTTCTCCGCCCTGTGTTATCACATCATCGTTCGATATCGTAACTTTGATGTTTGTATAGGTTGATCTCGTAACCGGATTAGCAACATTCGCAACAATCAGCCAAAGAAATGTTGCAAAAACAAATGCAACAATCTTAAGTGGAAGATTCGTTGTCAATTTGTATTTTTTCATGATCTGTGCCATCCTTTCCGTATAGAAAACCTGTTCTTTGTCTCTGTCTTTCTATACTGAATCTGGCTTAACTGGTTACGAAGCTCCTCTTCATTAATAGCGCGAAGCAGCCGTCCTCCCGAAGCTACAGAAACAAGTCCCGTTTCTTCTGAAACAACAATCACAAGAGCATCGCAAACCTCACTCATTCCCAATGCGGCACGGTGTCTTGTCCCTAAATCTTTACTAATTGTCATGTTATCCGAAAGTGGCAGGTAACATGTTGCTGATGTGATTCTGTCCCCTCTGATAATGACCGCACCGTCATGAAGTGGGGTGTTGTGTTCGAAAATATTGATCAGTACCTGAGAAGATACTTTACAGTCAAGCTCAATTCCTGTCATTTCATACTCTGTCAACTGAATTACCTGTTCCACTACAATCAGTGCTCCTGTACATACGCTTCCCATAGAATAGCAGGCTCTTACGATGCTATCCAGCGTTTCGTCAGAAAACCTCTGATTTTCTTTATTTTTATCAAACGGATTGATGTTACTAAATAAATTCTTCTCTCCCAGTTTCTCCAGTGCCCTTCTCAGTTCCGGCTGGAAAACAACAACCGCCGCAATCGCTAATACATTAATAGACTCTCTTGCCAGATACAGAATCGTATTCATTTGGAAAAGCCATGCCAGAAGAATAAATCCACCCAACATAAGAATTCCACGCAGAAGCATCCAGGCTTTTGTGTTCTTGATCCAGAGCATGATTTCATAGACAATAATCGTCACAATCAGAATCTCTATGATATCTTTTATCTGTATATGTGGAAAATACATTCCATTTGAGTAATTTCTTATAAAATTCTGAATCCACTCTATCATCTCAAGTCTCACCACCTTATGTAATCACTCGTTGCTATGCTCGCTTGCATCTTTTTCTTTGCTGATCACTCTTTTTTCTCTTCATTCTGATCCAATCCCAATTCTTTACTCAGACTTCTTGTCAAAAGAATATCTTCCGTCATGTTTGAATCATTAAAAATTGTTGTCTGTGCAAGATCAGACTCTTTTTTCAGTTGTTCTGGCTGATTTCCATCCTCTTTCTGTTCAACTTCTTTCAAATCTGAACCTTCCGACACTGCAGTATTGTTTTCTGTCTCTGAAACATTCGTCGGATCTGGTTCCTGCTCCTGATGTTCTGTAATATGTTTTACCTGTTTTTCAGGCATCTGAACTCCTACTTTCGGAACCGCCTTTACATAATAATAGTATTCGTCATCTTCGAACTGAACATTCTCTGTTCTTGAATAATCTACAGAGAAAAAAATTACCTCGAGGAACAGTCCTGTCAAAACACCAAGAATCCCACTGAAGATCATCATCATATAAGACATATGAAGTCCCAGGGAGATATTTCCCGATGCGACTACGATCACACAAATGGCTGCTCCTGTTGCTGATGCGATCTTCCAGGAATGATCGACTGGCCGGTTCTTAATTCCGTTCACTACCAGAATCCCAATCACTACTGCAAACAGCATGACCCACATCTCTTGATATCCTACAAACTGTTTTGTAAAATTTGTTAAGGTTCCTATCATTGTTGTCCCATCTGTGCCTTTCAGTGCTGTTGCAGAAGCTTTAATCAGGTGAAGCAGGTAATAAGCAAGTATTCCACAGGACGCAGGAACAATCCACACTGCAGTACCCAATACTCCAAATACAACTGGTATTACCAATGGGATTTTCATACCAAAGGCTACTGCTGTCAACAGAATCAGCCAGCTCTTCTCCGGAGCAAAACGAAAATAAAAAATATACATGAGTAAAAATAATATAAGCGTAACTCCAGCTATTGGCATAGATAATGTATATAAATGAACTACGATCAGCACCGTTGCTGCTGCTGTCATAACAACCAACGGAAGAAATGTGCAGACTACCGCCAGGCCAACTGTACAAAAAACAGAAGATGCCATCTTCATGAATCCAATATTCGAATTAATCAGGTTAAACACCAAAAGTGCAAGTAAAAACTGTGCTCCCTTTCGAACTGCCAGAGAGTGCGAAACATAAATCTGTTTAAATCTTTCCCTGAGAACCAGTAAATTGTTCATTCTTCATTCTTCTCCTTTTTATACATCTTCTCTAAACGAGACAAATTACGATAATAGCGCTTTACATTCTGTTTGGCTGCTGTATGTTTCCTCTTGTAAAAGCTACTTGCGCAAACACCATATATAACCAGAAGAACTATGTAACCGGCAAGTGCTGCGATCAAAAGAACAAATAATTTCAAAATCGTCAGATCTGCAGACAGGCTGTCACTTGAATAAATGCAAATACCAACAAATAAAATTGCATAACCAATCGTAACCCAGATCAATGAGATCCATGTCTTAAAGCTTGCATAGTCTTTCCTGTAATAGTCGGCAATTTTAAAATCCTCTTTATGTTCTTTCTCATATATCGACATTCTTGTCATCAAACGTATCCTGGATTTATCTAACATATCTGACATTCACCTTTCCAGATTTCTCTCCTAAGTATACCATATGTTCAGATACCTTGTCCAATGCTTAGAGTCAAAAAGTAGACATTTTCAACACCTGCTTTTTTCAGGATTCCTGCGGCACGTTCTATTGTACTTCCGGTTGTGTAAATATCATCGATCAAAAGAAGGTTCTGACATGGATTCCATGCTTTTGAAACTGCAAATGCACCCTGCAGATTTCTGTGTCTCTGCTCCCCATCCATCTCCTTTAAAGGCCGGGTTTTCTTAATCCGATATAAAACGTCTTTTTCCATAGGAATCCCCATACATTCTGATAACTGCTTTGCTAAAAGTTCTGCCTGATTATATCCTCGTTTTCTCATTTTCGATCTATGTAATGGAATTGGAATAATTGCCTGAATCCTCCATCTTTGAATCTGAAATTCAAACTCATCTGCCAGCTCTTTCCCAAAGATTTCTGCATAATATCGCTTGTTGTGATATTTCAACCGATATACTGAATTTGAAACCGGCGGAATATGAACCCACAGGCTGCGTCCTTGTTCATAATTACTTTTTCTTCTTTCACAGTCCCTGCAATACTCTTTTGTCTCATCTTCCAACGGTTTTCCACAATGGATACATTTTGTTTCTCCCACCTTAACAACCTGTTTTCTACAGTCATTGCAAATACCTTTCGGACTAATTTCCTGACAGAACGGACATTTTTTTGGATACATTTTTTCTAAAATTCTTTGATTCGCTCGTCTAAACTTGTAAATCTTCCCTGTTCGCTTTTGTTTTCGATCATTTCCTGAAATGTTAATTCACTCCCTACTATTGTTAAACATTTTTTTGCCCGTGTCACTGCTGTGTAAAGCAGATTCCTGTTATATAGTAACTTTGGTCCTGGAAGAAGCGGAATAATAACTGCCGGATACTCACTCCCCTGAGATTTATGCACTGTAATCGCATAGGCAAGTTCTAACTCATCTGTCATATCGTATCCATATTTTACCTTTCTTCCCTCATCATATTCCACGATAACTGTTTCCGTATATTCATTAATTTCATCAATGACTCCCATGTCACCGTTAAAAACTCCGATTCCTTTGTCAACTGTTAGTCCAAATCTGGTAGATACTTCCCATTCTAATTGATAATTATTTTTAATCTGCATTACTTTATCACCTTCACGGAACAATCTACCATTAATTTCTTTCTCCGTTTTTTTTGAATCTGAAGGATTCAGGTATTGCTGTAGAATCACATTCAATCGTTCTACACCCAGCAACCCCTTACGTGTTGGTGTCATCACCTGGATTTCATTTGGGTCGGCCTGCACATATCTGGGTAATTTCTTCTGTATTAAAGTAATAACGACGCTAATGATCGTATTCGCATCCTGTCGTTTTAAGAAGAAGAAATCCCGGCTTTTATTATCAATTGTAACCGGTTCTCCTGCATTGATCTTATGAGCATTTACTACAATATCACTCTCTCCTGCCTGACGGAAAATCTTTGTAAGCGTCACTACGTGAAATTTTTCTGAATGTATGATATCTTTTAACACACTTCCTGGTCCCACGGACGGAAGCTGATCCACATCTCCTACAAGAATAAGTCTTGTTCCAGGAATAACCGCTGATAAAAGTGCATGCATCAGATTCAGATCAACCATGGACATCTCATCTATAATGATAACATCTGTCTCAAGTGGATTCTCTCTGTTTCTCAAAAATCCACCTACGCTGTTCTCTTCCTCCGGATTTCCGCTCACTTCAAGTAGTCTGTGAATCGTCTGGGCTTCATATCCTGTTGCCTCTGTCATTCGCTTTGCCGCGCGTCCTGTTGGTGCTGCAAGAAGGATACTCATTCCTTCGCTTTCAAAAAATTGAATCATCGTATTGATCGTTGTCGTCTTACCTGTACCCGGTCCTCCTGTCAATATGAGGAGACCATGTTTAATAGCTTCTATAACAGCTCTGTGCTGCATTGGATCCAATTCTATCTTTTCTTTTTGTTCTACTTTTTTCAGACGTTTCTCCATCATATCTTCCGGCATCTGACAGTCAATATCAAGATCATTAAGCATTTTCGCGGTATTCAATTCCAAATAATAATAATGTGCCGGATAAATGCGAATTTCCTCATCCACTTCTTTCATAACTGTTTTCCGCTCTATGCACAGATCCATGACGTACTTCTCAATATCTTCAAGATCAACTCCTAAAAGTGCATTTGCCCTTCGAAGCAATATATTCTGAGGTAAATAAATATGTCCCTCGCCAACTGCCTGCTGTAATATATAAAATAAACCACTCCGTATACGATAATCTGAATCTGTATGTATGCCGATTTTGGATGCAATTTCATCTGCAGTCTTAAATCCGATTCCTTCAATATTATCTGCCAGCTGATATGGGTTTTCTTCCAATACTTTATACACTTTCATTCCGTAATACTGATAAATTTTGGCTGCCAGCTTTGTGGAAATACCGTATTTCTGCAGATAAATCATGGCTTTCCGCATATCCTTCTTTTCTTCGAGCTGAGAGGCGATTTCCTGTGCTTTTCTCTCACTGATTCCTTTGATCTCCGCAAGTCTTTCCGGTTCTTCTTCAATAATGCGGAAAGTATCCTCTTTAAACTTTTTCACGATTCGACCAGCCAGTGCCGCACCCACACCTTTCACTGCTCCGGATCCAAGATATCGTTCAATAGAAACAATATCTTCTGGTTCTTTCACTTTATAATGAGAAATCTTCAACTGCTTGCCATAAACATTATGATTCACATATTCTCCTTGAATTTCAAGAAGTTCTCCTTCATTAATATAGTTCAGACTTCCCACGCATGTCACTTCACCATCATCATGTTCTATATGGAATACTGTATACCCATTGTCAGAATTTCTATATACAATATGACTCACATACCCTGTAACTGTTTCCACACTTTTTCCTCTCTTCTTTGTATCTTTTTTTCTATTTATATGCAGAAAAAGGGTGTGTTCCTGTTATACACACCCCTTGTAATTAAATCTTCTTCTCTCAGAACCTGACATTTCAAATTCTTTTTCAGAATTCTTTCTCTTAAAATTCTTTTCTTCCACTCATAAATTCTACAAACTGTCCGGTACCAATTGCAACAACTTTCATTGGATCCTCCGCTGTCATCGTATTAATTCCCGTTCTCTCTTCAATCAATTCTTCCAGACCGCGAAGAAGTGCTCCTCCTCCGGTAAGAACAATTCCCCGATCAAGGATGTCTGCTGACAATTCCGGCGGAGTCTGCTCAAGTACCCCAATTACAGCTTCTACAATCTGCCCGGTAGATTCTCTTAAAGCTTCTTCTGTCTCAGATGAAGTCACTGTAACTGTCTTCGGAAGCCCTGTTACCAGATTACGCCCTCTGACTTCCATCTTCTCTTCTTCTACAAGTGGGTAAGTCGTTCCAATCTTAATCTTGATATCTTCTGCTGTTCTTTCTCCAATCAGAAGATTATGTTTCTTTCTCATATAGCGTACGATTGCTTCATCGAAATCATCACCCGCTATCTTAATTGATGTATTCACAACTGTTC
Organism: uncultured Mediterraneibacter sp.; assembly: GCA_934309345.1. GTDB lineage: Bacteria > Bacillota > Clostridia > Lachnospirales > Lachnospiraceae > Mediterraneibacter. Next base: position 126,447 of record CAKRDD010000008.1, read on the forward strand.
CACCCAGCGAAATAACTGCAATATCTGCTGTACCGCCACCGATATCAACAATCATATTTCCACAAGGCTTTGAAATATCTATCCCTGCTCCTATTGCTGCTGCCACAGGTTCTTCAATCAGATGAACTTCTCTTGCTCCGGCTGCAAATGTAGCCTCTTCCACTGCTTTTTTTTCTACTTCTGTAACACCACTTGGTACACAGATACTGATTCTCGGCTTCTTAAATGTACGTTTTCCCAGAGCTTTCTGAACAAAATACTTAATCATCTTCTCCGTCACGGTATAATCAGAGATTACTCCTTGTCTGAGTGGTCTTACTGCAATAATATTCCCCGGTGTTCTTCCAAGCATCAGACGCGCTTCTTCACCAATTGCCTTGATCACATTCGTATCACGATCAAATGCGACAACTGATGGTTCTTTCAGAACAACCCCTTTTCCTTTCACATATACCAGTACACTGGCTGTCCCCAAATCTATTCCAAGATCTACTGACATCATAATTTCTATATCTCCCTTCTAAAACGCTCTTTTACTGTTCTCAGCAATCTTCTGCAAATAAATAACCTTGTCTGTTACTGATTCCAGCATTCTCTTTCCTCAATCAAGTGTCTTTTGTCCCTTGAAGGGGTTTATCGTTACTGTTTTTTTCACTATTTACTGTTGTCAATATTATGTAACCAAAACAGTAATGTTTTATCATCCGCATACTTTAGTATAATAGACTTCGCCTAAAATAGAAAGGCATTTTTTGCATATATTTTACGACTTTTTTCGACTTTTTTTCGTCTTTATTTCTCCAATATAGACGCAATATATTTCCCTGTATAAGAATCTGGATTCTTTGCGACCTCTTCCGGAGTACCACTTGCCACAACAGTTCCTCCACGTTCTCCTCCTTCTGGTCCAATGTCGATAATATAGTCTGCCGTCTTGATCACATCCAGATTATGTTCGATTACAATTACTGTATTTCCATCCCCGGAAAGTCTGCGAAGAATCTCTGTTAATTTATGCACGTCTGCAAAATGAAGTCCTGTCGTAGGTTCATCCAAAATATATACCGTTTTTCCGGTACTACGTTTGCTAAGTTCTGTCGCAAGTTTTATTCTCTGCGCCTCGCCACCTGAAAGCTCTGTAGAAGGCTGTCCCAAACGAATATAAGACAATCCGACATCCCTCAATGTCTCCATCTTTCTTCGGATGCTTGGAACATTTTCAAAGAAATCTACCGCTTCTTCCACAGTCATATTTAATACATCATAAATATTTTTCCCTTTATAGCGCACTTCCAGTGTCTCACGATTATAACGCTTTCCACCGCAGACCTCACATGGAACATAAACATCCGTAAGAAAATGCATCTCGATTTTCAGGATTCCATCTCCCGCACACGCTTCGCAACGTCCCCCTTTAACATTAAAGCTAAATCTTCCCTTCTTATATCCACGCGCTTTTGCATCCGGTGTTCCTGCAAACAAATCTCGGATCAAATCAAATACACCGGTATAAGTGGCTGGATTAGACCGTGGTGTTCTTCCGATTGGTGACTGGTCGATATTAATCACTTTATCAACCTGCTCAAGCCCTTCTATTCTCTTATGTTTTCCAGGGATTGTCCTTGCACGGTTCAAATCTCTTGCAAGTCTTTTATATAAAATCTGATTCACAAGAGAACTTTTCCCCGATCCGGACACTCCTGTTACACAAGTCATAATTCCCAAAGGGAATTTCACATCGATGTTCTTGAGGTTATTCTCCTGTGCACCGACCACTTTCAGATAACCTGTCGGCTTCTTTCTTTCTGTCGGAACCGGAATCCTGATTTTCCCACTCAAATACGCTCCTGTCACAGAATTTGGATTTTTCATAATTTCCTGTGCATTTCCCACAGCAACAACCTGACCGCCATGCTCTCCTGCCCCCGGACCAATATCTACTATATAATCCGCTGCCAGCATAGTATCTTCATCATGTTCTACAACAATCAAAGAATTTCCAAGATCACGCAGATGTTTCAATGTAGCAAGAAGTTTATCATTATCCCTCTGATGTAACCCGATACTCGGCTCATCCAAAATATAGGCAACTCCAACCAGACCTGATCCAATCTGTGTTGCAAGGCGGATTCTCTGTGCTTCTCCACCGGAAAGTGTTCCTGTTGCACGTGCAAGCGTCAGATAATCCAGACCGACATCCATCAAGAACCGGATTCTCGCTTTAATCTCTTTCAAAATCTGATTCCCGATCAACTGCTGTGTCTCTGTCAATTGAAGTTCATCTAAAAATTTCTGAAGACGTTCTATAGAAAGTGTTGTCACTTCTGAAATATTCTTATCTCCAACTGTTACAGCTAAAGCGCCCGGCTTCAAACGCTGTCCTTTACAGGCTGAGCATGGTGTAATATTCATAAATGTCTCATATTCTGCTTTCATCGTCTGAGATCCTGTCTCACGATAACGGCGTTCCACATTCTTGATCAATCCTTCAAATGCAACCGGATAAATCCCCTCACCTCTCTGACCTTTATAATAAACCTTTACTTCTTTTCCACCTGTTCCATAGATCAGAATATCATGGATTTCTTTTGGGTAATCCTCAAAAGGTGTATCCAGATCAAAATGATATTCTTTACAAAGTGCATCCAGAATTGCACGGGTAAAACTGTTCTTATCCGTACATGACTGCCATCCCAGAACAGCAATTGCCCCCTGGTTAATAGACAGAGACGGATCCGGGATCATTAACTCTTCTGAAAATTCCATTTTATAACCAAGTCCAAAACATTCCGGACATGCGCCAAATGGATTGTTAAAAGAAAAGCTGCGTGGCTCAATCTCATCAATACTGATTTCACAATCCGGACATGAAAAACTCTGACTGAAATTCAGAGGTTCTCCATCAATCACATCAACAACTAGCAGACCTTCTGCAAGCTCAAGTACATTTTCGACAGAATCTGTCAGTCTTTTTTCGATTCCAGGTTTTATCACAAGACGATCCACAATAATTTCAATATTATGCTTGATATTCTTATCTAATGTAATCTCTTCTGAAAGTTCATACATATTGCCATCCACACGAACACGAACATATCCACTCTTTTTCGCACGCTCGAAAAGCTTTGCATGAGTTCCCTTTCTTCCTCTTACAACCGGTGCCAAAAGCTGGATCTTCGTCCTCTCAGGTAGTGCCATGATCTGATCTACCATCTGATCCACTGACTGCTTTGCAATCTCACGACCACACTTCGGACAATGCGGAATTCCTACTCTCGCATATAATAATCGAAAATAATCATAAATCTCCGTAACTGTTCCCACCGTTGAACGAGGATTGTGGTTTGTTGATTTCTGATCTATAGAAATTGCCGGTGAAAGACCCTCGATGCTCTCAACATCCGGTTTCTCCATCTGACCAAGGAACTGTCTGGCATAGGAAGACAGTGATTCCATATAACGCCTCTGCCCCTCTGCATAAATTGTATCAAATGCAAGAGAAGATTTTCCAGAACCACTAAGTCCTGTCAAAACAACCAGTTCATTTCTCGGAATGTCTACATCTATATTCTTCAGGTTATTTTCATTCGCGCCTCGTATCTTAATGTACTGTCTGGCGTCCATTTTCTTACCCATCTTATTCTCTCCTATTCCATATCATTGAGCATCTTTTTTAATTCAACAAGCTTATCCCGAAGCTCTGCCGCTGCCTCAAAATTCAACTCTGCTGCTGCCTTCTTCATCTGTTTCGTCAGATCCGCGATCAGTTTCTCCAGTTCTTTTCGGCTCATAGACTCCGGATCTTTTTCAAGCCGCATCTCTTCTGCAGCAACCTTTTTAGAGATACTGATCAGATCACGCACCGACTTCTGGATTGTCTTCGGTGTAATTCCATGTTCTTCATTATATTTCATCTGAATCTCTCGACGACGTTGTGTCTCATCAATCGCCAACTTCATAGAATCTGTAATCTTATCTGCATACATGATCACATGTCCTTCTGCATTACGCGCCGCACGACCGATTGTCTGAATCAACGAAGTCTCAGAACGAAGGAATCCTTCTTTGTCTGCATCAAGGATCGCAACAAGAGTGATTTCCGGAATATCAAGTCCTTCCCTCAAAAGGTTAATTCCAACTAACACATCAAACACATCCAGACGCATGTCTCGAATAATTTCAGTACGTTCAAGCGTATCAATATCCGAATGAAGATATTTCACACGGATTCCAACTTCACGCATATAATCTGTCAAATCTTCTGCCATACGCTTCGTCAGCGTTGTGACAAGAACTTTATTCTTCTTACTGATCTCTTTATTCACTTCACCGATCAGATCATCAATCTGTCCTTCTACCGGTCGCACTTCAACTTCCGGATCCAGAAGTCCTGTCGGACGGATCACCTGTTCTGCCCGGAGAAGCTCATGATCCTTCTCATACTCTCCCGGTGTCGCAGATACAAACATCACCTGATTGATCTTGCTTTCAAACTCATCAAAATTAAGTGGACGGTTATCCTTCGCAGATGGCAGGCGGAACCCATAATCCACCAATGTCTGCTTTCTCGACTGATCTCCGTGATACATTCCACCGATCTGCGGAATCGTCTTATGTGACTCATCAATCATCATGATGAAATCATCTGGAAAATAATCAATCAATGTATATGGTGCCTGTCCCGGTCGAAGCCCTGCCAGATGTCTGGAATAATTCTCAATTCCGGAACAAAATCCAGTTTCTTTAAGCATCTCAATATCAAAATTCGTTCGCTCCGCAATGCGCTGTGCCTCTAAAAGCTTATCATTTCTCTTAAACTCTTTGACACGTTCTTCCAGTTCTTCCTCGATATCTGCTACTGCACGCTTGATATTCTCACGGTCAACAACATAATGAGATGCCGGAAAGATTGCTATATGCTTCAGCTCATCTTTCACCTCTCCTGTCAAAATATCAATCTCTGAGATCCTGTCTATCTCGTCTCCAAAAAATTCCACTCGAATCGCTGTGTCACTCTCATAAGCAGGAATAATCTCCAGTACATCCCCACGCACACGAAATGTACCACGATGGAAATCCATATCATTGCGATCATATTGGATCTCAATCAGCTTTGCCATGACATCATCACGGTCTTTTATCATGCCAGGACGTAAAGAGACTACCATGTTCTGATAGTCTACCGGGTTACCCAGTCCATAGATACAAGATACACTGGCAACAATGATCACATCTCTTCGCTCCATCAGTGACATAGTTGCGGAAAGTCGAAGCTTATCAATCTCATCATTGATGGAAGAGTCTTTTGCAATGTATGTGTCCGAAGATGGAACATATGCTTCCGGCTGATAATAGTCGTAGTAGGAGACAAAATATTCCACTGCGTTATTTGGAAAGAACTCTTTGAATTCCCCATACAGCTGCGCAGCCAGCGTCTTATTATGTGCAATAATCAATGTCGGCTTGTTCATCTGTTGAATGACATTCGCCATGGTAAAAGTCTTACCAGATCCAGTAACGCCAAGCAACGTCTGACACTGGTTTCCTTCTTTGAAGCCTTCGACCAGCTCTTTAATTGCCTGCGGCTGGTCGCCAGTTGGGTTGTATTGTGATACTAATTCAAAATGATCCATGTAATTTCTCCTGAGCGCTCTAATTTAGAGATGATATTTTAGAAATAGTAGTTGTTTTCTTAGTATTGTTACTTGTATAGTATATCATTCAGGAGAAAAAAAGTACAGAACTAAATCGAATGTTTGTTCTATACTTTTACATCTTAGCTCGATTCTACATACCTTTAAAATGTATCTGGATTTAAAGTCAAATTTTTATTTCGTTGACAGAATAACCTTTTAAGATATATAATATTTTTATTACATTTGTAAGATTTGGAGGAATATCA
>CAKRDD010000009.1 GCA_934309345.1 uncultured Mediterraneibacter sp.
GCCTCGTAAAGAATTAAATCAAACCTTTGAATTAACTGCAGAAAAATCCGGAGAATATTATATCTGTCTTTTAGGTGTAAGCTCAGATCCTATATCTTTAAAGGAAGGAAAAATAGTTATTAAATAGTAAAAAACGGTTTAGAATAGAAGACTTTAAAAATATTTACGTATTTAATGTTAGTAGTTCAGGAGGCGTAAAAAATGTTTTTGAAAGTGACAGCTTCACAGGTTAAATTCATGCTACGACAGAAGAATGCTCGGATTGTATTTTACATTCTTCTGGTAATGATTTTGACTAATTTTATCTCTAATGTTTTAATGTTCCAGGGAATGGATGTTATAAATATGTATCATCCTATGAAACTGCTTCTTTTAAGCTGGAATAGAAGTATTATTGGTGCTGATCTGCTGTTTGGATTTTTGCAATTATATCCTTTGTTAGTGATATGCCCTGCTGGCTTTTCAATGGCAAAAGAACAACAGACAGGACAGCATATTATTCTGGCTGCACGTATGGGAAATAAGTTATATTATTTTAGTAAAATGACAGCAGCATATATTGTCACATTTCTTGTTTTTTCTTTACCATTTATGATTGAAATTGGATTGAATTGTTTAGCATTTCCTTTAAATGCACAAGGAGATTTAAGCAATTGGAGTTACTACGATCCATCCTATAAGGCAAGTGTGGAAAATTATTTGTTCAGCAAGATATTTCTATGTTCTCCATATATTAGTGCTATGCTGGGAACCATTCTGTTAGGTCTTTTTTCCGGACTCCTCGCTGCGTTTACAGTAGCCGTATCGTCAGTCTTTCGGTTTCGGTATAGAGTATTCCTCTTTCTTCCGGTGTTTCTTTTGTTGAATGTAACAGAAATTGTGTCGACAATCTTGTTTAACAAAGGAATAGCTTTCCGATTGTCATGGTACAACTATTTCACATTATTTAATGATGAGCCAAAAAATATTATATATTTTTTGTTGTCTATATCAATTCTTGTTGCTTTGACCTTTTTGGGGATATCTATAGGAGGAAGAAAAGATTGTATACAATAAGAAACAAAATTATTCCAGTACTTATAGCTGGAATTTCGAGTGGAGGAATTCTTTCATTTGTCTTCATCAATCCATATGATGGAAGAATATTAGTATCTGAAGCAATACTTCAATTGAGTGGTTCATCTGGAGCGTTCCCGCTTACGCCAGCATTTAAAGATCTAATATCCTTCACCATAAGAATGCTTCCGGATTATATGTTTGAACTATATATAGGAATAGAATTATATCGTCATTTTTGTACAGCAAGTGTTTATGTCTTTTCACGGACACCGAATCGATCACGTTGGTACATAAGAGAAGTGCTTGAAGTAGCAGTAGCAGTTTTTGGGTATCAGATTATAAAAATATTTGCAGCTATGAGTGTGACCTTTTTACGCTACCAGATAGAACCAGACCATTTCGGGTTCTTCTTACTGGTATTTCACATTATTGTTTACTCCTTATGGGTTTTTACTGTTTCATTACTCATTAATCTTATATCAATTAAATACGGAAGTAATAATGCATTTATATGGATTGTTGGTATACAAATTTTTATGACTGCCTTATTGGAATTGGTACAAATATTTGAATCAAATTTAACTCTTACTAAAATCTTCCTCAATGTAAATCCAATAGCACATCTAGTTGTTGGATGGCATACAGGAACCATAAAAGAATTGAAAAATTCGCTAGAAGTAACATATATTAGATTAGATTTTAAAGTTACACTTGTTACAATGCTGGCAATCAGTATTTTTTCAGTAATTGTCGGAATGTATCTCGTGAGTCAGCATGAATTTTTAATTTTAAATGCAAACGAGGAAGGAGATTAAGATGGAATTAAGAGCAGAAAATATCAGTAAAATAATTCACAAGAAAACAATTCTTTCAAATGTTAATTTAGAGTTACATAACGGCACAGTTTACGGTTTTGTTGGTGCAAATGGTTCTGGAAAAACGATGCTTTTTCGTGCATTGTCAGGATTAATGTCCGTGACATCCGGAAGAATTACTTGGAATGGAAAAGTATTACATCGTGATTTTTCAGTCCTTCCAAGTTTGGGGATTCTATTAGAAAATGTAAGACTATATTCAAACATGACAGGTATGGATAATTTAAGATATCTTGCAAGTATAAATCGTAAAATTGGTGATGATGAAATTCGATATGCATTAAAAAGAGTAGGACTTAATCCTGATGATCGTAGAATCTATCAGAAATATTCTCTTGGAATGAAGCAGCGGATTGCTATCGCACAGGCAGTTATGGAAAAACCGGATGTAATAATGTTAGATGAACCAACAAATTCATTGGATGAGGCTGGTGTAGAAGCAATCCGTCGGCTAATCACGGAAGAAAAGAAACGTGGTGCGGTAATACTTCTTGCAAGTCATAACCAGGAAGATATCCGAATTCTTGCAGATTGTATTTATAGAATTGATAAAGGAAAATTGTTTGTAGTGAGGTGAGAGGAGCATGAAAAAGCGTATTTTAATCGTAATTACAATATTAGTCCTCATTGCTGCATGTATTTTAGGTATAGTTAAGCGCCAGACTTATACGGATATAACGAGAGAAATAAATTATATGAATAAACTCCAAGTTGCAGAAATTCCAGGAGATCTTGCAGTAGAAGTGTGTGAGGATATGAAAAAAAATCTGCCAAAACTTCCAATCATATTAAAAGTTAGATTCATTAATGATGTAGAATTTCTTTTTGGAACAAGCCGCCAAAAAATATGTGTTCAGAAAGTATATGCCGGAGATGGAATTGAGCCAGGAGATGAGTTTTATATATCGGCTGGATGGAGTATCATCGTAGAAGAAGATTTGAAAACAGCGGAATTGGGATTTGTTAATACACCTAAATTAAACTGCGATTATCTGGTTTTTATATCGGAGAAAATAGATGCATTAGACAAGACAGTTTCTGTGTATAAAATATGTGATCAATATCCTATTATACCCTTATTTTGTTATGAAAATACCTCAAATATAGTTTTACCGGTTAGTGAAGAAAATACTTATGTTCCATATAGTAAAGTGAAAAATAATGAATTCTTCACAACATCTGAAGCAGGATTAAAGGCATGGAGTGAATTAAAAAATGAGATGATACATATTTATCCATATCATGATAAATAAAAAGTGAAAAGCAAACTTGTTCATGTTATAATTAATTCAAAGAAAAATGGCAGAAATAACTTTGCTAAACTTGATAAAATAGCGAACAATGAGGCAGTACACTAGCAGGAGGGCAGAAACAAGAATATTTGAAGAATAGTATTTCTACACAATCAAATAATCAAGAGGCAGAAGAAACAATAGAAAATTATAATCGTTATATTGAAGAAGTTCAATCAGAGGTAGTTAAACAAGAGCAATATGAAATATTTGAATGATCAATATCGTGTCAACATGAAAGACTTTCACGTACGGTTCCGTAAGAAGTTTGAGGTGAAAATTTTCTTACCTACTTGATTGAGAGGTTGGCTAATCAACTAATGCTTAGCCTCCTACTCGATTGCCATGAACTGCCAGAGAGGATACGAAAGGGGCATGATACCCCATTCCCAGTCAGAAGAGTGGAAATTCCAAAACCAGACGGAGAAATGTGAAAGTTAGGAATTCCTACCGTCATAGACTGCATCATCCAATAGGCAATATTACAACAGTCGATGCCGATTTATGAGCTGAAGTTCACGAATGGAAGTTTTGAATACCGTCCTGGACGGAGCCCAAAAGACGCAGTTCAGAAGATAAAGGAATACGCAGAACAGGAATATACAAATACAAAAACGGAAGAAGAGCAGAATAAAGAAAAAAGAGAGGAGGTTATAAAGGAGTGATATGAATAATAATAAGATTCAAAAAATTTTCCACTATATAATAGTTCTTTTGCTCGTGATTCTTTGGTCTATTATGATGTTCTTTCCTGAGCACATAGATACTATGAATTTTAAAATATTTTTTTCTATTTCACTTGCTTGTGCCATGATTTACTCTTTCTGTAGAAAGAAATACTTTTCTATGCAAACATATTGTAAAACAGAAAAATTTGTTTTTACTTTTTTAATAATACTGCTTTTTTTAAGGTTTATGTTTTGGAAAAATTAAGTTATAGAAATAGTTCTGTCTATAGTTGAAGCGGCTATCCTTTGGGATAGCCGCTTTTTTCGTAAAAAATCATTTATCATTACTTTTGTTCAGCCTATGAGAAAAATTCTCATGGGCTTTTTTATTTTGAACTCATCACTTGACATTGTGGCAAATATTTGACTGCCTTCTCATATCTTTTGGAATGTTAGTTATACTATATTTCCAATAATATAAAAAGGAAAAAACGATAATTGCGGAAGAATTTTCCGTATCATAATATTTCAGTTTTGTATTCCTTTTTGATTTCAGCATCTATAAATTCAATAGACAAATATTTATTGAGAAAAATAAAAAAATTTGTATTTTACTTAACATTTACCTAGTTCTATACGGGAGATATAGAGAAGGGGGTGTAAGACGAGACCAAGAAATTTTAATTGGAGGGAGGTGAACTCTTATGGGACAACCTTCTTCTAAGAAGAATAAAACGACTATTCGCCATCAATTTGATAGATTCTGTCAAAAAATATTACATGATGAAAAAGTAGATTATATCAGAGAACAGGAATATCTTAAACAACATGAAATTACATTTGATGAAATTCCAGAAAAAGAGTTGGATAAAGTGCATGTCTTAGATGAATACGATGTGGAATATGATCATTTTCAAGTGCTTGGGTATGACATTGCGGTAAAAGATATATTGCTTGCAGAGGCCCTGAAAGAACTTTCAGACAGAAAAAGAAATGTTATTTTACTTTCCTATTTTATGGAGATGAGCGATTCTGATATTGCAAAAGAAATGCAGCTTGTTCGTGAAACCATTTATCTACATAGAAAAGGATCAATAAAAATTTTAAAGAAGATTATAGAGGAAATAAAAAAGGATGAAGAAAATTAATTTTAGACGAGAAGAAACGTTGCCATCATATTCTGTTATACAGGCAGCAACAGAAGGGGATGTTGCTGCAATCAATCTTATATTAAAGCATTATGAAAGATACATTCTAAAATTATCTACTAGAATGTTATATGACAAAACTGGGCATTTATGTTATGAAGTGGATGAAGCATTACGTCGGAGATTAGAAACTAAGTTGATTACAAAAACACTAGCTTTTAAGTTGGATTCTGATTGGAAGAGTGATACAGAAAATAAAAAGAAAAGAGGATGAGAATATGGAATATGAGTACAATGATAAAAGGCGATTTGTCAAATACAAAACCGCAGCAAAGCGTTATGATGTGTGTCTGCCAACTTTAGAAAAATGGGCAAAAGAAGCAGGTGCAATTTGTAAAATTGGACGAGCAGTTCTTGTAGATTGTCAGGCTTTGGACAAATACATAGAAGCATTTAGGTTACCACCAGAATAAGAAGACAGAAGATTAACTTTCAATACACAATGAGTATAAAAATACAATAAAAACTTGACGTTTTGTATTACGAGAAAGTATAATAATGGTAGATGAAAGAAAGGAGTATGCCTATGAAAAAGATAGGACGCCCTAAACTAGATGTGACAAAAAATAAAGTAGTTACACTTAGAATGTCTGGCGAGGAATACAAAAGACTTAGGGATTATTCTGAAGATCATCAACAAACAATAACAGATACCATTAAAGAAGGAGTTTTCTTATTGTATATGACTTATGATTGAAAGGTGAGGTTCTCTTCTTTCTGAAAAGGAAGGAGCAGACAATGGCAAATTCAAGAAAAGACAGTAAGGGACGAGTATTACGAACAGGAGAAGCAGTTCGAAGCAATGGCTTGTATCAGTACAGTTACACTGATCCATATGGAAAGCGAAGATATATATATGCGAAAACGTTGGTGAAACTTCGACAGAAAGAAGATGAGCTAATAAGAGATCGGTTGGATGGAATTCATAGTTATATAGCGAGAGATTTAAGTTTGAATGACTTGTTTGATAAGTATATGAATACGAGAAAAGATTTAAGTAAAACAACTTATGCAGGCTATATGTATCAGTACAACACCCATGTGCGATCGTCATTTGGAAAACGTAATATTACTACTATTAAGTATTCAGATGTTTTACAGTTTTACAAGTCCTTAATGGAAAAAAAAGAATTGAGTTATGGAACAATTGAACATTTGCAAAGAGAATTACATCCAGCATTCGAGATGGCAGTTCGAGATTGTCTCATTAGAACAAATCCAACATCCCAAATTTTAGGACAGCTAAAGCAACAGACAAAGGTGAAAAGAAACATAAGAAAGGCACTCACACCAGAACAGCAAAAAGCATTCTTACAATTTATGGATGGACATCCAGTATATGATCACTGGAAACCACTTTTTACCTTTATGATTGGAACCGGAGTCAGAGTGGGAGAATTAAGTGGACTGAGATGGGAAGATGTGGATCTGAAAAATGGATACATTACAATTGATCATGCGATGATTTACTTTGCAGGAAAAATGAATCCAACGGAACAAAGAACTTATATATCTAAGCCAAAGACAGAAGCTGGTATTCGTAAGATTCCTATTGTACCAGAAGTACGTAAGGCACTTGATGAAGTGAAACAGTATCAGTATGAAAATGGTATTTTCTGTAGAACAGAGATTGATGGTTATACAAATTTTATCTTTCTAAATCGTTTTGGAAATGTTTATCTTCAACAAACATTAGACAGAACATTGGCAAGGATTATAGATGCCTATAATGACATGGAATTGCATGATGCAGCAAAGAAAAAACGCAATGCAGTTCTTTTGCCACATTTTACATGTCATGTCTTAAGACACACCTTTTGTGCGAGACTATGTGAACATGAGACGAATTTAAAAATAATTCAATCGATCATGGGGCATATTGATATAGGTACTACAATGAACATTTATGCAGAGGTTTCTGAGGAAAGAAAGAAGGAATCAATGGATAGTTTAGCTGACAAGCTAATGTTATTCTAAAAACAACATAATAATGGAACTATAAACATATATACCAAGGTTCAGAAGAAAGAAGGTAGTGATGAAAACCTTGGAAGAATTACTATACAAATTATATAGAGGTGCATAGAAGAGTCTTTTAGGGACTCTTGTACATCAAATATTAATGGTACACCAAAATTTACAACAAATTGATTCGGAATAATTGACAATAATTTGTGTGAACGAAATAATTTGCATTGTTACCACTTAAAAAATCAGTTTGATTAGTGATAATTTGTTTTCTTTTACCTTAGTGTCCAAGCATGGGCGGACTTTGGAGACGTAGAAAAACATATTCAGGACTGAAGATAGAAAGGATTACTAGAATGGAAAAAGACTTAAATCTTCCGGAAGGAACAGAAGTAACAGAACCACTGAAAATCTATCTGAATGAGATTGGACAGATCCCCTTGCTGTCAGAAGAAGAGGAAAGGGACCTTGGGTGTAAAAGTGCTTCAGGAGATGAGGATGCAAGAAGAAAGCTGGAAGAGGGGAATCTACGCCTGGTGGTATCTCTCGCAAAACATTATACTGGAAGAGGGATTACACTCATGGATCTGATCCAGGAGGGAAATATTGGTCTCATGCATGCAGCAGAGAAATATGATTATACGAAGGAAAACCGGTTTTCTACATATGCATCCTGGTGGATTAAAGAAGCAATGCAGCGGGCAATCGATCAGCAGTCACGAGAAATCCGTGTGCCGGTTCATGTTGCAGAGAATATGAAGAAAGTACAGAAAATTTCAAAAGATCTTCAGCAGAAATTTGGAAGAGAGGCTACACCGGAAGAGATAGCAGAAGAGATGAAGGATAAATCACCGGAATTTGTAAAAGAGATTTTGTCATATCTTCAGAATCCGGTTTCACTGGAAACTCCGGTAGGAGAAGATGGGGAGAATAATCTTGGTGATATGGTTGAAGATAAGGATGCAACAACGCCGGAAGATGCTATGAATCAGCTTGTGCAAAAAGAAGAAGTACAGGAATTGTTAGAGTCCCTTAATGATAGAGAACGTCAGGTGATCCGTTTGAGATTTGGTCTGGAAGATGGAAAAACACATACGTTGGAAGAAATCGGTGATGAACTGAACGTGACAAGAGAACGCGTACGCCAGATTGAAGCCAGAGCGATGGAGAAACTTCGCAGCAAAGCGACAAAACTGTAAAAAATTTCTTTTGAATAAATATTGAAAAATTGCAGATAGTAAAGACACAATATTTATTTGAAAGGAAGACGAAAAATGAGGAGAATAAGAAAATTGCTTGTCTGTGTGATGTGCGTACTGATGCTTTGCAGTCTCGCTGGTTGTGGAAACAACACAGGAACAGCGAATGACAATCTCAATGATGCGACATCCGGTGAAAACTATGATGGAAATGGAGAAAATGGTAATAATACCGGAAATAATGCGGGAGACCAGAATGGAGATAGTATCCTAGATGACGCGATTGACGATGTAACGGATGGCGTGGATGATGTTACAGACGATATCACAAATGGTGTCGATGATGCAGCCGATGATCTGACGCAGGAGAATGGCGTGCAGAACAAGATGCAGAATAACGAGTGATCAATATGCCGTAGGCCGGAAACGGAACTGCGGCATTTTTCTAAAAGAAGGAGAGACAGGATGAGATTCAGACCATGTATTGATATACATAATGGAAAAGTGAAACAGATTGTGGGCGGAAGCCTGAAAGATGAAGGAAATCAGGCCAGCACAAACTTTACGTCAGAACTGGATGCAGCATGGTATGCAAGACAGTATCAGAAAGATCACCTGAAAGGCGGCCATATAATTCTTTTAAATCCAGTTGGATCAGAATACTACGAGGCGACGAAAAAGCAGGCGATGGGAGCTCTGGCAGTTTATCCGGGAGGAATGCAGATCGGTGGAGGGATTACAGCAGAAAATGCAAAAGAGTACCTGGATGCCGGAGCAAGTCATGTGATCGTGACTTCTTATGTATTTAAAGACGGGGTGTTCCATGAAAAGAGACTTCAGAAATTAGTAAATGCGGTTGGCAAAGAACATGTGGTTTTAGATCTAAGCTGCAGAAGAAAAGATGGTGAATTTTATGTGGTTACTGACCGCTGGCAGAAGTTCACAGAACTTGCGTTGTCTTACGAGGTGTTAAATGAGCTTTCAAAATATTGTGATGAATTCCTGATCCATGGTGTAGATGTGGAGGGGAAAGGTGCTGGAATGGAGACAGAATTAGTAAGGATGCTTGGAAGCTGGAATGGAATCCCAATCACTTATGCCGGTGGAATCGGATCAATGGAAGATTTGGAGAGATTTCGAAAAGAGAGCGGCGGAAAAGTAGACTTTACGATCGGAAGCGCTCTTGATCTGTTTGGAGGAAAAATTCCATATGCAGAAATTTGCAAGGCTGTTATCTGAACTTCCACAAGATGATAATATGCGTTATTGTTTCGAGAATGTTAACACTCTATGAAGTTGTTGAATTCGCAGGCAGATAGTGATAAAATGTAGAACAGAGTGGATTTTCAGACGAAAATTCAAATTCAGAGAAGGAGTAATTGCGGAAATATGAATATTATAGAAAAGATTTTCGGAACCCACAGTGAGAACGAGCTGAAACGAATTTATCCAATCGTAGACCGCATCGAGGCACTGGGGCCGGAGATGGAGGCGCTGTCAGATGAAGAACTTCGTGGAAAGACGAAAGAATTCAAAGAGCGCCTGAAAGAAGGAGAGACTCTGGATGATATTCTTCCGGAAGCATATGCTGTAGTAAGAGAAGGTGCTTACAGAAGTCTTGGGATGCGCCACTACAGAGTACAGCTGATCGGTGGTATTATCCTGCATCAGGGACGTATCGCAGAGATGAGAACAGGTGAAGGAAAGACACTTGTGTCCACACTTCCTGCTTATCTGAATGCCCTGGATGGAAAAGGAGTTCACATTGTTACAGTCAATGACTATTTGGCAAAGCGTGATGCTGAGTGGATGGGAAAAGTACATGAGTTTTTGGGACTCAAAGTCGGTGTTGTTCTCAATGAGATGAACAACGACGAGAGACGAGAGGCGTATAATTGCGATATTACTTATGTAACGAATAATGAACTTGGATTTGATTATTTGAGAGATAACATGGTTATCTATAAGGAACAGCTGGTTCAGAGAGGACTGCATTATGCAGTTATCGATGAGGTCGATTCCGTTTTGATCGACGAGGCCAGAACACCTTTGATCATTTCCGGACAGAGTGGAAAGTCTACAGCTTTGTATGAAGCATGCGATGTTCTTGCAAAACAGCTGGAACGCGGTGAGGCAAGTGGTGAGTTCTCCAAGATGAATGCTATCATGGGAGAAGAGATCGAAGAGACAGGTGATTTCATCGTTGATGAGAAAGAGAAGACAGTCAACCTGACAGAAGACGGTGTGAAGAAAGTAGAAAAATTCTTCCATATCGAAAACCTTGCTGATCCGGAGAACCTGGAGATTCAGCATAATATCATCCTTGCACTCAGAGCGCACAATCTGATGTTCCGTGATCAGGATTATGTTGTAACTCCGGATGGTGAAGTTATGATCGTCGATGAGTTTACAGGACGTATCATGCCGGGACGTCGTTACTCTGATGGTCTGCATCAGGCAATCGAGGCGAAGGAACATGTGAAGGTAAGAAGAGAGAGTAAGACTCTGGCAACGATCACATTCCAGAACCTGTTCAATAAGTATGACAAGAAGAGTGGTATGACAGGTACTGCTATCACAGAGGAGAAAGAGTTCCGTGATATTTACGGAATGGACGTTGTCGAAATTCCGACAAACAAGCCGGTACAGCGAGTGGATCTTGAGGATGCGGTATATAAGACAAAGAAGGAGAAATACGAAGCAGTTGTAGAAGCTGTCAAAGAAGCACATGCAACAGGACAGCCGGTACTGGTAGGTACAATTACGATTGAAGTATCCGAACTTCTCAGCAAGATGCTGAAGAAAGAGGGAATCAAGCATAATGTACTGAATGCAAAGTATCATGAGCAGGAGGCTGCAATCGTAGCTGATGCCGGACTTCATGGCGCGGTAACGATCGCAACAAATATGGCCGGTCGTGGTACAGATATCAAGCTGGATGATGATGCGCGTGCGGCAGGTGGTCTGAAGATCATCGGTACGGAGAGACATGAATCCCGTCGTATTGACAATCAGCTGCGTGGACGTTCCGGACGTCAGGGAGATCCGGGAGAGTCCAGATTCTACATTTCTCTGGAAGATGATCTGATGCGACTGTTCGGTTCAGAAAGACTGATGGGAATTTTCAATACACTTGGTGTAGAAGACGGTGAGCAGATTGAACATAAGATGCTTTCAAGTGCAATTGAGAAAGCACAGAAGAAGATTGAGAGCAATAACTTTGGTATTCGTAAGAATCTGTTAGAGTACGATCAGGTAATGAACGAGCAGAGAGAGATTATTTACGAAGAGAGACGCCGTGTTCTTGACGGAGAAAGCATGCGTGATACGATCTACAGCATGATTACAGAATATGTGGAAAATATGACAGATCGTTTCGCTTCTACAGAGGCAGATCCGGAAGAGTGGGATATCAAGGGATTGGACGTAAATCTTCACAATGTGATTCCGCAGCTCCAGCTCCCATCTGAGAAGGAATGCCAGAGTATGAGCCAGAAGGAGTTAAAACATCTTCTGAAAGAACGTGGAGTGAAGGCTTATGAGAACAAAGAAGCAGAGTTCCCGGAGGCAGAGCAGCTCCGTGAAGTTGAGCGTGTTGTACTTCTGAAAGTGATTGATGCAAGATGGATGGATCATATTGATGATATGGATCAGCTGCGTCAGGGAATCGGTCTTCAGGCTTATGGACAGAGAGATCCACTGGTAGAGTACAAGATGACAGGATATGAGATGTTCGGTGAAATGACGAATGCAATCGCTGAGAACACGATCCGTACACTGTTCCACATTAAAGTTGAGCAGAAAGTGGAGAGAGAAGAGGTTGCGAAAGTAACCGGAACAAATAAAGATGACAGCGCAGTCCGTGCACCGAAGAAGCGCGAGGAGAAGAAAATTTATCCAAACGATCCATGCCCATGTGGAAGTGGAAAGAAGTACAAACAGTGCTGTGGAAGAAAGATTAAATAATTTGTAACTGTTCAGAGCCAAGCAAAATTTCAAAAAAGATGTAAAATGCTTGCATTTTTAAGACTGTTTTTGAAATTTTATTTGGCGGATACGTCAACCTTCAAAATGCGTAGCGTTTTGAAGGTTGGCTCTGAACAGTTACAATAATTCAAAGTATATATGAAAGAGGTGATTAAGGTGGTTTTACTGGATGAATTGAAGTCAAGACTGACTGCATATGAAGAACCGCTGAAAGATTTGAGGGATTCACTTTGACCTCGCTTCAAAGAAGCTTAGGATCGAAGAATTAGAAAAGAGACTGGAGGAGCCTGGATTCTGGGATGATCCGGAGACTTCCCAGCATGTAATGAAAGAATTGAAAGGTCTTCAGGACTCTGTAAAAGAGATTGAACAATTATTTACAGATTATGAAGATATGCTTCTCCTGATCGAAATGAGTGCAGGAGAAGAAGAGGAGCAGGAAGCCGCTGAAGAGATTGAAGAGGAACTTGGAACATTTGAGGAAGTCTTCGAGAAGCTGCGGATCAGTACACTTCTGATCGGACCATATGATGCAGACAATGCAATCGTGACACTTCACGCAGGTGCGGGCGGTACAGAAGCAATGGACTGGACAGGAATGCTCTATCGTATGTACAGCCGCTGGGCTGAAAAGAAAGGCTATGAAGTCGAGATGCTGGATTATCTGGAAGGTGATGTGGCAGGGATCAAGGGAGTTACTTTTGAGGTAAAGGGAGAAAATGCTTATGGTTATCTTCGTTCCGAGAAAGGTGTACATCGTCTGGTTCGTATTTCTCCATTTAATGCAAATGGAAAGCGACAGACATCATTTGCATCCTGTGATGTGATTCCGGATATTGAAGAAGATATCGATATCGAGATTAACGACGATGATATCCGTGTCGATACTTATCGTTCCAGTGGTGCCGGCGGACAGCATATCAACAAGACGTCATCAGCAATCCGAATTACACATCTTCCGACAGGAATTGTGGTTCAGTGCCAGAATGAACGTTCCCAGCACATGAATAAAGATAAGGCAATGCAGATGTTGAAATCCAAACTGTATGTACTCAAACAGCAGGAACAGGCAGAGAAGATGTCAGACATCCGTGGAGAGGTTAGAGATATTAATTTCGGAAATCAGATCCGTTCTTATGTCATGCAGCCATATACACTTGTCAAGGATCACAGAACAAACGCAGAAATCAGCAATGTAGGTGCAGTAATGGATGGAAATATTGATCCTTTTATTAACGCATATTTGAGCATGGATGCAGAAGCACAGAAAGGAAAGAAAGCAGAATGATAAATGTAGCAGTAATGGGATACGGTACAGTAGGATCAGGAGTTGTAGAGGTCCTCAGAACCAATGGTGAACTCATCAATGAAAGAGCTCAGGATGTGATAAATGTAAAATACGTTCTGGATCTCAGAGATTTCCCGGGCAATCCGGTAGAAGAGATTCTGACACATGATTTCGAGACAATCGTAAATGATGCAGAAGTAGACATTGTTGTTGAGACAATGGGAGGCGTAGAGCCTGCTTATACATTTGTAAAACGTTGTCTGGAAGCAGGAAAGAATGTTGCAACATCCAATAAAGCTCTGGTTGCAAAACATGGCGCAGAACTTCTTGCGATTGCTCGTGACAGAAGTATTAATTTCATGTTTGAAGCAAGCGTTGGTGGTGGTATCCCGATCATTCGTGCACTGAATTCCTCTCTGACAGCAGACAGAATTGATGAAGTGACAGGAATCCTGAATGGAACAACAAACTATATGCTGACAAAGATGTTCTTTGAGGGAGCTGATTATGACGAAGTACTTAAAGAAGCACAGGAGAAAGGATACGCAGAGCGCAATCCGGAAGCAGATGTTGAAGGACATGATGCATGTAGAAAGATTGCGATCCTGACATCTCTGATCGCAGGACAGCATGTGGATTTTGAGACAATCCATACAGAAGGAATCACAAAGATCACAACAGAAGATATGAAATATGCCAAGAAGATGAATATGGCGGTCAAGCTGCTTGCATCCAGCAAAAGAGAAGGAGAATCTTTCTCTGCGATCGTTGCACCGATGCTTCTTTCAGAGAATCATCCTTTGTGTAATGTGAATGATGTATTTAATGCAGTTTTTGTTCGTGGAAATATGCTTGGTGATGCAATGTTCTACGGAAGTGGAGCAGGTAAACTCCCGACAGCAAGTGCTGTAGTTGCAGATGTTGTAGATGCTGCAAAGCACCTTCACAGAACTGTTGTAACAAGATGGGAGAGTAAGACACTCGAACTTGTTCCGAATGCGGATGCGAAGAGAAGATTCTTCGTCAGAATTAATGGAGAAGAAACAACACTCAAAGCTCGTATAGAAGAATTGTTTGGACAGGTTGAAGTTGTTAAAGCAGATGATGTCAAGGGAGAATTCGCTGTTATCACAGGTGAGATGACAGAAGCAGAGTATGCAAAGAAGGCAGAAGAGATGCCGGAAGTTGTGAAGATGATCCGTATGGCGGATTAAGATTTAGTTACTTGCGATTGTAAAAAATTAGTAATTTAATAAGAGCCGGAACAGTTACCGTGTGAGGTGTCTGTTCTGGCTCTTGTTTTACATACGGCTCAGTGTACTGTTATGGTACGCAGAACTGAAGGTAACGTCCTTCCCCAGCCATTCTGGTGCAGGATAGGTGTTGGCTGTTCCTTCATCAGGAAACTCGATTTCGGCAAGAATCAGCGGGGCAAGGTCATCATGGAAGATGTCTAACTCAAGAAAAAGCGGAGTGGAACAGAGGTCTGCGTTTTCCGGACAGACACAATTCATAGGAATGACATAGCGGGTTTTATGAATGATGCGTCCGTCGACTTTTTCTTTTAGATGCTCATAACTATCTCTGGTAAGAGGAAGATTATATTCTTCACGTGTCATAAGTCCTTTGGATTTGTAGGTGAGAACATAATCGTCATCCTCTCTGCGTATTCTTACGACAGGAGCAGTGCACAAGTAGCCTTGTTCCAGTTCTTTGTGTGGATATTTGAAAGGAGAAAATGGCAACTCCTCAAGTTTTTGTATTAAAAATTTGCGTTCTATTTCCATAGTTGAATATTCCTCCTGGATGTTGATTGTTTATACTATAATAATATGTGAAATACAAAAAGGCAATGGTGAGATGAGTACTATCTTGACTTGACGAACGACTTATCCAAGCAGTAAAATGAAATCATTGTTGAGATATCATCGGAAAGCGAGGAAATATTAGATGAAAAAAGTAGTTGTATTTTTAGCAGACGGTTTTGAAGAAGTAGAAGGTTTAACAGCAGTGGATCTTTTGAGAAGAGCAGGAGCGGTTGTAGAGACAGTTTCTGTTATGGGAAAACTGCAGATTGACGGAGCACATGGAATACAGGTGGAAGCGGATGAATTGTTTGAGAAAGCATTTTTTGATGACGCAGAACTTCTTGTACTTCCGGGAGGTATGCCGGGAACATTGCATCTGAAAGAACATAAAGGACTGGCAGATCTGCTTTGTGAATTTAATGAAAAGGGAAAGAGAATCGCAGCAATCTGTGCAGCTCCGACCGTGTTTGGAGCACTTGGACTGCTGAAAGAGAAAGCAGCATGCTGTTATCCGGGGATGGAAGAACAGCTGAATTGTAAAGAAGCAAAGTTCTGTTCCTTTGTCACAGATGGAAATATCACAACAAGCCGTGGTGTGGGAACAGCGATACCATTTGCCTTGGAACTGATCCGTCAGCTTTTTGGCAATGAGAAAGCTTCTGAAATAGCAGAATCTATTGTATATAAGGAATAAAATCAGAAAAAGTAGTCAGAAAAATGCAAAAAAACATGTAAAAGATATAGGAAAGTGGAAAAAACACTGGAAATATGAGACTTTATATGCTATACTGTTTCAATGACTGCGAATGTATACTTTTAAGAAATTAATTCGTTCGATAAGTAAAGAATTTGCTTATAATCAAGGAGGAAGAAAATGAGTTTACAGGTAGAAAAATTAGAGCATAATATGGCAAAGCTGACAATTGAAGTTTCAGCTGAAGAAGTAGAGAAGGCACTGCAGGCAGCTTACTTAAAAGAGCGCAGCAAGATCAGTCTTCCAGGATTCCGTAAAGGAAAAGTTCCGCGTCAGATGATCGAGAAGATGTACGGACCGGAAGTATTCTATGATGAAGCAGCAAATCACATGATCTCTGAAGCATATGCTAAGGCATACGATGAGAGTGAGCTTGAGATTGCTTCCCAGCCGACAATTGATATTGTTCAGCTTGAGAAGGGAAAACCGTTCATCTTCACAGCAGAAGTTGCAGTTAAACCAGAAGTTAAACTTGGAGAGTACAAAGGACTTAAAGTTGACAAATATTCTACAAGAGTAACACAGAAGGAAGTTGATGAGGAGATCGAGAAGGTTCGTGAGCAGCATGCAAGAATCGTTGAGGTTACTGACAGAGCTGTAGCAGATAAAGATGATGTTACACTTGATTTCGAAGGATTTGTTGATGGTGTTGCATTCGAAGGCGGAAAAGGTGAGAACTATCCGCTGACAATCGGATCTGGTTCTTTCATTCCAGGATTCGAGGAGCAGCTGATCGGAGCTGAGATTGACAAAGAAGTAGAAGTTAAGGTTACATTCCCAGAAGATTATCATTCAGAAGATCTGAAAGGAAAAGAAGCTGTATTCAAATGCACAGTACACGCAATCAGAGCAAAAGAGCTTCCGGAAGTAGATGATGAGTTCGCATCTGACGTTTCCGAGAAGGCTGAGACACTTGATGCTTACAGAGCAGAAGTAAAGGCTCAGATCAAAGAGCGTAAAGAGAACGAAGGAAAGGCTAAGAAAGAAGATCAGGCTGTAGAGCAGGCAGTTGCTAATGCAGAGATCGATCTTCCGGAACCAATGGTTGACCTTCAGGCTAAGCAGATGGCTGATGATTTTGCACGTCGCATTATGCAGCAGGGACTCAGCGTAGAGCAGTACTTCCAGTTCACAGGTCTCTCAGAAGAGAAGATGATGGAAGAGCTTAAGCCACAGGCTGAGAAGAGAATCAGAACAAGACTTGTTCTTGAAGCAATCGTAGCAGCAGAGAATATTGAAGTATCTGATGAGCGTCTTGATGAAGAGTTAGCTAAGATGGCTGAGTCTTACAAGATGGAAGTTGAGAAGCTGAAAGAGTTCATGGGTGAGAACGAGAAGAAGCAGATGAAAGAGGATATTGCAGTACAGGATGCAGTTACTCTGATCGTTGATGCATCTGTAGAAGGCTAATCATTTATTGGATTTCTTGAGAGGGTGCGCCTGTATATCAGGTGTGCCTTTTCTCTTTAGCGACAATCATATAGAAAAGGAAGGATAGCATATGAGTTTAGTACCTTATGTCATTGAGCAGACAAGCCGCGGAGAGCGTTCCTATGATATTTATTCAAGACTTTTAAAGGAGCGTATCATTTTCCTCGGAGAAGAAGTAAATGATGTGTCAGCAAGCGTGATCGTTGCACAGCTTCTGTTCTTGGAGGCAGACGATCCGGATAAGGATATCCAGCTGTATATTAACAGCCCGGGAGGATCTGTAACAGCAGGTCTGGCAATCTACGATACAATGCAGTACATCAAGTGTGATGTTTCAACAGTATGTATCGGTATGGCAGCCAGCATGGGCGCATTCCTGCTTTCCGGTGGAAAGAAAGGAAAGAGATTTGCCCTTCCGAACGCTGAAATCATGATTCATCAGCCATCCGGTGGTGCACAGGGACAGGCAACAGAGATTCAGATTGCAGCAGAACATATTCTTCGTACAAAGAAGAAATTAAATGAGATCCTGGCAGCAAATACAGGAAAGCCGCTGGAAGTGATCCAGCAGGATACAGAGCGTGACAATTTCATGTCTGCAGAAGAGGCGAAAGAGTACGGTCTGATCGACGAAGTAATAGTAAACCATTAATTGGTTATTGAGGTGACAGAATATGGCAGGAAAAAAGACTGAGGATATCGTAAGATGCTCGTTTTGTAATAAGACACAATCCCAGGTCCGTAAGATGATCGCAGGACCAAGCGGTACTTATATCTGTGATGATTGTGTTGCTATTTGTACTGAGATCATTGAGGAAGAATTAGATTTTAATGACAGAGCTGCACTTGACGATATTAATCTCCTGACACCGGAAGAGATGAAAGCTTTTCTGGACGAATATGTGATTGGACAGGATGAGGCGAAGAAAGTTCTTTCTGTTGCAGTTTACAATCATTATAAGAGAATTCTGGCAGAACAGGATCTTGGAGTAGAACTTCAGAAGAGTAATATCCTGATGCTTGGACCAACAGGATGTGGTAAGACACTTCTGGCACAGACACTTGCAAAAGTGCTGAATGTTCCATTTGCAATCGCAGACGCTACAGCACTGACTGAAGCCGGATATGTTGGAGAAGATGTTGAAAATATTCTTCTTAAGGTGATTCAGGCAGCTGATGGTGATATTGAGCGTGCAGAGCACGGAATTATTTATATTGATGAGATTGATAAAATCACAAGAAAATCAGAAAATCCATCGATCACACGAGATGTTTCCGGAGAAGGAGTTCAGCAGGCACTTCTGAAAATCATAGAGGGAACAGTTGCTTCTGTTCCACCGCAGGGCGGAAGAAAGCATCCACATCAGGAGCTGATCCAGATTGATACAACGAACATCCTGTTTATCTGTGGTGGTGCTTTTGAAGGAATCGATAAGATCATTGAGACAAGAATCGATAGAAAATCAATCGGATTCAATGCAGAGATCGCATCAAAACATGAGTACGATATGGATGTACTTCTTCAGGAAGCACTTCCACAGGATCTTGTAAAGTTTGGTCTGATCCCTGAGTTGGTCGGAAGACTTCCAGTGACAGTATCATTGGATCTTCTGGATAAGGATGCGTTGATCCGTATTCTTACAGAACCAAAGAGCGCAATTGTAAAGCAGTATCAGAAACTTCTGGAACTGGATGGTGTGAAACTTGAATTTGATAAAGATGCTCTGTTGGAGATCGCAGAGACAACACTGAAACGTAAGACAGGTGCAAGAGGTCTTCGTGCGATCATGGAGAATATCATGATGGATACAATGTTTACAGTACCGTCAGATAAGACAATCAAGGAATGCCGCATTACGAAGGAAGCGGTTCTTGGAATAGAAGAACCGAAGTATACTCGTGATGATGAGGAGAGAAAATCATTCCTGACAGCGGAGAGCAAATAGCAACTGGATACAGGAATCCTGCAAACAGTTGCGGAGTATAAAACGAGGCGGGAGTGATGGAACATCCATCCTACCCGCCTTTTCTAACGAGGAGGAATTGAATTGGACAACGAGACAAGAAGTCTCCCTATGGTTGCTTTAAGAGGATTAACAATCATGCCGGAGATGGTCGTTCATTTTGATGTGAGCAGAGAACGCTCCATCGCTGCAATTCAGCAGGCAATGGTTGAAGAGCAGGAGATATTTCTGGTTGCCCAGAAATCAATAGAGACAGAGAACCCAGGGCAGGAAGATGTCTACGAGATTGGAACAGTAGCCTCTGTAAAACAATTGATTAAATTGTCAAAGAAAGTTGTCAGGGTTCTTGTAGAGGGAAAGAACCGTGCAGTTCTTAAGAAAATTGAAGAGACAGATCCTTATCTTCGTGCGGAAGTAGAAGTTCTGGAAGAACAGGAGATCACGATTCCGGATGATCTGAACGCGGAAGCAATGATGCGCGGACTGAAGGAAATCCTTGCAGAATACGCAGCAAAGAATGGAAAAATATCCAAAGAATCTGTTGCAGAGCTATTAGATATTACAGATTTGAAACGTCTGGTAAATGAGGTAGCTGCAAATATTTCATTGAAATATAAGGATCAACAGGAACTTTTGGAAGAACTGGACTTCTGGAGCCGATATGAGAAGCTGTCATTGAAGCTTGTGAATGAAATGCAGATCCTGGAGATCAAAGAAGAACTCCAGCGCAAAGTAAAAAGTCAGGTTGATAAACATCAGAAAGAATATTTGTTAAGAGAACAGTTAAAAGTGATTCGTGAGGAGTTGGGCGAAGATTCTACATTTTCTGATGCAGATGAATTTGAAGAGGCATGCAGTAAGCTGGACGCACCGGAAGAGGTGAAAGAAAAGCTTAAAAAGGAGATCGGCCGATTTAAAAATACAATCGGTTCTCAGGCAGAAAATGGTGTGATTCGTACATATATTGAGACCATCTTGGAGATGCCGTGGAACAAACGCGCAGAAGATAATACTGACATTAACTATGCGAAAGAAGTTCTGGAAGCAGACCACTATGGCCTGGAACAGGTGAAAGAAAGAATCCTGGAATTCCTGGCAGTAAGGACGCTGACAAAGAAAGGAGAAAGCCCGATCCTTTGTCTGGTTGGACCGCCAGGTACAGGTAAAACTTCTATTGCAAAGTCCCTGGCACGTTCTCTTAAGAAACCGTTTGTGCGCATTTCTTTAGGAGGAGTACGTGACGAAGCTGAGATCCGCGGTCATCGTAAGACTTATGTAGGAGCAATGCCCGGAAGAATTGCAAATGGAATCCGCACGGCAGGCGTGAAGAATCCGGTCCTTCTTCTCGACGAAATCGATAAGGTAAGCACAGACTATAAAGGGGATACATTTTCTGCACTTCTTGAAGTTCTGGACAGTGAACAGAACAGTAAGTTCAGTGACCATTATCTGGAAGTTCCTCTGGATCTGTCAGAGGTTACATTTATCACAACAGCGAACACCTTACAGACGATTCCGAGACCACTTCTGGACAGAATGGAGATCATAGAGATCACAAGTTATACAGAAAATGAGAAACTTCATATTGCAATGGAACATCTGATTCCAAAGCAGCTGGAGAAACATGGAATTACGAATGAACAGCTAAGCTTCAGCAAGAAAGCTATTTGGAAGATCGCGCATAACTATACGAAAGAAGCAGGTGTTCGTCAGTTAGAGCGTGAAATCGGAAACATTTGCCGTAAGGCAGCAAAAGAGCTTCTTACAACTGAGAAAGAGAAGATCACTGTGACAGACAGAAATCTTCATAAATTTCTCGGAAAAGAGAAATACTCTTATCAGATGGCAAATGCAGCACCGGAAGTTGGTATTGTGCGTGGACTTGCATGGACAAGTGTCGGAGGAGATACGCTTCAGATTGAGGTAAATGTGATGCCAGGTAAAGGGGAAATCATGTTGACCGGACAACTTGGAGATGTGATGAAAGAATCTGCCCGTGCCGGAATCAGCTATATCCGTTCTGTAAGCAAGAAGTATGCGATTGCAGATGACTTTTTTGAAAAACATGATATTCATGTGCATATACCGGAGGGAGCAGTGCCAAAAGACGGACCATCAGCCGGAATCACAATGGCAACAGCAATGCTTTCTGCTGTGACAGGCAAGAAAGTCCGGGCAGATCTTGCAATGACAGGTGAGATTACCTTGAGAGGCCGCGTGCTTCCAATCGGAGGATTGAAAGAAAAACTTCTGGCCGCTAAAAATGCCGGAATACAGACGGTGCTTGTTCCAAAAGAAAACACAGCAGATGTAGAAGAACTTTCATCTGAAATTACAAAAGGACTGGAAATTATTCCGGTTGAGACAATGGAAGAAGTCTTAAAGAAAGCACTGACAAGATAAAAGGTATTGTGAGGAGTAAGTGATAAAAAGATTGCTTCTGACAACATATTGCAATAGAATAGAAAGAAAGGAGGAGCAAACGACATGGTCATTAAAAATATAAATCTGGAAACAGTTTGTGGAATCACAAGTGTTCTTCCGGAAAATGATAAGCCTGAGATTGCATTTGCAGGAAAATCAAATGTAGGAAAATCATCTCTGATCAATGCATTGATGAACCGCAAGTCTTATGCGAGAATCTCAGCAACACCGGGAAAGACACAGACAATCAATTTCTATACGATTAATGAGGAAATGTATCTGGTCGATCTTCCGGGATATGGATACGCCAAGGTTTCCGAGCAGGAAAAGATTCAGTGGGGAAAACTGATCGAGCGTTATCTGCATACATCCAAGCAGCTTAAGGCGGTATTTCTTTTGATCGATATCCGTCACGATCCGTCTGCAAATGATAAAATGATGTATCAGTGGATTCTGGATCAGGGATATCAGCCGATCATTATCGCAACAAAGCTCGATAAGATCAAACGCAGTCAGGTACAGAAGCACATTAAAATGCTGAAGACAGGTCTGCAGCTTGTGCCGGGAACAAAAGTAATTCCATTCTCATCCCAGACAAAACAGGGAAGAGATGAGATTTGGGAACTGATTGAGACAGAATATCTCGGATATGGAAATGACGAGGGGGCAGAGGATGACGAATAAGCGCCCATACTGGCAGGTTGCTGTAAGTCTGCTTTTCAGCATAGCAGCAACAGTCGGATTTGTACTCATCGGATGGAAATTACTTGGATTTCTTATGCCGTTTGTGGTTGGATGGATCATTGCATCCATCGCCACACCGGTTGTCAATTGGTTGGAAAAACGTCTGAAGATCAGAAAAAAACTGGGATCTGTATTGATTATTATTGGAGTTCTGGCACTGATGGGGGTGCTTGGATATTTTGCAGTCAGCTGGTTGATCTCAGAAATAAGTAGTCTGATCAAAGACTTTCCGGAAATGTATGTGCAACTTGAAACCGGATTACGTCAGATTGGTGATTCTATGTCTGGAATCTTTAAGAAACTGCCGGATGGAATTCAGAATGGATGGACAACGGCAGTGACGAATCTGGATGATACGATGGGCAGTCTGATGGGAAAAATCAGTGAGCCAACGGTAAGCGCTGCAGGAAATATCGCAAAGCGTGTGCCAAGTTATCTGGTATCAACAATCGTTGCGGTCATGTCTTCCTATTTCTTTATCTCGGAGCGAGAAGAAGTTGTGACATGGGTCAAACAGATTGCGCCAAAATCAATTACCGAACGAATGACTATGGTGATCGATAATCTGAAATATGCAGTTGGTGGATATTTTAAAGCACAGTTTAAGATCATGGGAATTGTATTTCTGATTCTGGCTGTAGGACTTGGATTTTTGAGAGTCCATTACTTTGTATTGTCTGCATTTTTGATTGCATTTCTTGATTTTCTACCGTTTTTTGGAACGGGAACTGCGATGATTCCGTGGGCTATATATGCGGTTTTTATGGGGGATTATAAGCGCGCTGTGGTACTTGTTGTGGTTTATGCGATCACACAGATTGTCAGACAGTTAATTCAGCCGAAACTTGTCGGAGACAGTGTTGGATTAAATCCGCTGGTTACACTGCTTTTGATTTATATCGGATATCGGATTGGTGGAGTGATCTGGATGATTCTTGCTGTTCCGGTCGGCATGGTAATTATAAATATGTGTCAGGCAGGGGCATTTGATTATATTTTTGACGATATAAAGACTCTTATTGTTGGAATTTTGAAATTAAGAGATGAGGAATAATGAGACAAAAAGGTACTAGAAAGTAATTGAAAGGAGAAATATATATGAGCAATTATGATGTAATTATTATCGGTGCAGGACCTGGGGGAATCTTTGCAGCTTACGAGCTGGCAGAGAAAGCACCGGAACTGAAGGTGGCGGTCTTTGAGGCCGGAAATCCACTGGAGAAGAGAAAATGCCCAATCGACGGAAAGAAGATTAAGAGCTGCGTGAACTGCAAGACATGCGCGATTATGAGTGGATTCGGCGGAGCAGGAGCATTTTCAGATGGAAAATACAATATCACGAACAATTTTGGTGGAACATTGTATGAGTACATTGGAAAAGAAACAGCAATCGATCTGATGAATTATGTTGATGAAATCAATGTGAAATTCGGTGGTGAGGGTACAAAAATGTATTCTACATCAGGAACACATATCAAGAAGCTCTGTATGCAGAATAAGCTGAATCTTCTGGATGCATCTGTCCGCCATCTTGGAACAGATATCAACTATGTTGTTCTTGAAAATCTTTATGCAAAGCTGAAAGATTCTGTAGAGTTCCGTTTCAATTGTCATGTAGATGATGTGGAAGCGATTGACGGTGGATATCGTGTGATCACAAAAGATGGTGTAGATGAGTGTAAGAAATGTATCGTTTCTGTAGGAAGAAGTGGAAGCAAATGGATGGAGAAAGTGTGCGAGAATCTTGATATCACAACAAAATCCAATCGTGTAGATATCGGAGTACGTGTGGAACTTCCAGCTGTTATTTTTTCACATCTTACAGATGAATTATACGAGAGTAAAATTGTATACAGAACAGAGAAGTTTGAAGATAAAGTCAGAACTTTCTGTATGAATCCGAATGGAATTGTTGTAAATGAGAATACAAATGGAATCGTTACAGTAAACGGACATAGCTATGAAGATCCGGCGAAGCAGACAGAGAATACAAACTTTGCGCTTCTTGTGGAGAAACATTTTTCAGAGCCGTTCAAAGACAGTAACGGATATGGTGAAAGTATTGCACGCCTGTCTAATATGCTTGGAGGTGGTGTCCTTGTACAGCGCTTTGGAGATCTGATTCGTGGAAGGAGAAGTACACCGGCACGAATTGCAGAGAGTTTCCTGACACCGACACTTTCCGCAGAACCGGGAGATTTGAGCCTTGTATTGCCGAAACGTATTCTTGATGGAATCATCGAGATGATCTACGCCTTGGACAAGATTGCACCTGGAACAGCAAACGACGATACACTGCTCTATGGTGTAGAAGTTAAGTTCTACAATATGGAAGTGAAACTGGATGAGCATCTTGAAACAAAACACAAAGGTCTGTATGTGATCGGAGACGGAAGTGGAGTAACACATTCTCTGTCACATGCATCAGCAAGTGGTGTGTTTGTAGCGAGAGAGATTGTAGAAGAAGCGTGAATTGATAGAAGTTAACAGTTAAAATAAAGGGAAGTTTTTCATTTGTAGAAATTACATGAAGTGTGTTTGTGTATTGCAGGTGAAAAACTTCCCTTTTTTCTTATGTATAAAAAAAGAAACTTGAGTTTTTGTTGTTTTTACAAATAAAACAGTTGGATTTTGTTGATTCTTAATTAAAGTGTGTTGAGATTTATTGGAATCTCCTTGACAGAAAGGCATACAGATAGTATTATTTATAGTAAGAGAGTTTATGGCTGTGAATAGGGAATGTTAGTGGATTAACATACAGGATTGTATGAATGAGAATTACAGAATCTATGTGAAAGAGAGGAACTGACAGATGGCGAATGATCACGGAGAACAGATTAGAATTGTACAGGAAACAGTTGCAGGTAAGGAGATTACATTTGCACATGTAATGGGAGGTCCGGCTCCGATTATTTATCAGAAACTCGGATTAAATCCACATCTGGATTATCGTTCTTCTGCAATTGGAGTTATGAATATGACTCCACCGGAGTCAGCAGTTATCGCATCTGATATTGCAGTGAAAAGCGGTAATGTTTATCTTGGATTCGCAGACCGTTTTACAGGCACACTGATTATTACAGGAGAGATTTCTGATGTTACATCTGCATTGACAGAAGTTGTGGATTATTTCAGAGATTCTCTTGGTTATGTAGTCTGTGATATTACAAAACGATAGGAAGTGCGCTTATGGAACGGGAACGTATAACGAGAGAAGAGCTCATGGAGCGTCTGTTTCATGATGACTATGAGAATCTGAAAGGAAAGAAGCTTCGTATGACTCGTGTGCGCGTGCCGGGGAAGGAAGTCTGCATGGCGCATATTATCAGTAGATCAGATGAGGTTATTTACCAGAATCTGGGATTACATATTGGAACTCATGAAGGTGAGGATCACACAGGAGAGTCTATCGGACTTCTGCGTTTTACACCGTGGGAAGCAGTTGTGGTTGCTGCAGATGTAGCATTCAAGAGCGCAGATGTTGAGATTGGATTTATGGACAGATTCTGCGGGACACTGATTCTGACCGGCGGATTGACACAGGTACAGACAGCGGTGGAAGAAGTAGTTCGATTTTTTAATGAGAGACTTGGTTTTGCAGTGTGCGAGGTTCATAGAAGTTAAGAAGACAGAGGCGGAACAGGATGAAAAAGATATTTTTGATGGGGAGAAGTGAAGCGGGGAAGACTTCACTGACGCAGGCTCTTAAGGGAGAAGAACTGCATTATGTGAAGACACAGTATACGAATACAGAAGATGATACGATCGACTCTCCGGGAGAGTATGCAGAGTCTAAGCATTTCAGTGTTGGACTTGCCTGTTTTTCATTTGAGGCAGACGTGATTGCTATGGTGCAGGCTGCAGATGAACCGTTCAATCTGTTCGGACCTGGAAGCAGATGTTTTATCCAACGTCCATTGATCGGAATCATTACAAAGATTGATTCACCGTACGCAAATGTTGATATGGTGAGACTTTGGATGAAGAATGCCGGATGTGAGCGCATTTTCGAAGTAA
Source organism: uncultured Mediterraneibacter sp. (assembly GCA_934309345.1). Classification (GTDB taxonomy): domain Bacteria; phylum Bacillota; class Clostridia; order Lachnospirales; family Lachnospiraceae; genus Mediterraneibacter. The sequence goes on from CAKRDD010000009.1 coordinate 26,687, forward strand.
ATAATAAGACGCGGGAAGGTATCAAAGAGCTCATGGATTATCTGAATGAGCCTGTGGAAATACTGACATTGGATCGTGCCAGATATAAACAGTCATTGGGATTGAATGACTGGGATCCACTACCGGAAGGAGTAGAGTATCCGGATGGTATGTAGATATCAAAAGATTAAGAAAAATATCCCTCTTGAGATATTTCTGGAAGATGAAATATGCTATAATGATTATGTAGCAATCAGTTCGATCAACAGAATGACATCAGGAGGGATTTTTATGTTGTGGACAAGAAGTGAATTAAAGGGAAGAGCAAAGTTCCTGTTGAAACAGAATTATTGGTATTCTGTTCTTGCAGCATTGATTTATACGTTTCTTTTGGGAAATGGATTTACGTATTCTTATAATGCACTAAAGAATAAGAATAGTGAGGTGGAAACTTCGATACAAGGTTTTCATCCGATCCTAATGTTTGGGATTGCAGCAACTGTAGCAGTTGTGGTCGTAATTTCATTTATTGTATATCTGGCTATTGCCTATTTCCTATGGAATCCAATGACTGTCGGCTGTTGTAAATTTTTCAAAAATGGAAGAGACGGAAGACAGGATGTGAAAGACATTTTCCGCATGGTAAGAGACTGCAATAAGACAGTACGTATGACGATGCTTCTGAAAACAATTTATCTTACATTGTGGTCACTGTTATTTATTGTTCCCGGTGTGATCAAAGGATATGAATATGCGATGGTACCGTATCTTCTGCTCGACCATCCGGAGATGAGCAGACAGGAGATTTTTGCGGAGAGCAAACGAATGATGATGGGGAATAAATGGGATGCGTTTGTGCTGGATCTTTCCTTTATCGGCTGGCATTTGCTGGGGGCATGTACGTTTGGGATCTTAACTTTTCTTTATGTAAATCCGTATCAGTATTATACAGAGGCAGAGTTGTATCATGTGCTGAGAGAGAGAATGTAAATATAGATTCATATTATGAAACTTAGAATAAAAAGTTCACGGCTGGTTGTATATGATCAGCTGTGAGCTTTTCTTTTGCAAAATAAAAATAGAAGACAACTCAATATTTTCTATTGACATTAAAAAACTAAGTGATAAACTTGTTTATGTAGGAACTGTTCACAAGTGAACAATTCACTGGTAAACAGTTCCTGCGTGTGAAGATAGAAAGGAGGATTACAATTTTGTGTGAAGAACATTTTCATATCGGTCCACAGGTGCATAAAATGGATCGTTCCATTTCAAAATTACTTGAGGCGAGAGTAAAAGCGGAAGGGTTGGATGAAGTAACCCTTATGCATGGATGGATTTTGCGTTATCTCTATGAACATCAGGATGCAGAGATTTATCAGAAAGACATAGAAAAGTATTTCGGAATCTGCCGTTCGGGAGTAACGAATATCATTCAGGCTTTAGAGAAGAAAGGACTCGTCTGTCGTACTTCAGTTGAGAGTGATGCAAGGTTGAAAAAGGTTATGCTGACAGAGGCAGGACGCGAAAGTCACGAAAAGCTTGGAGAGATTTTCAAGCGAATGGACGCAGAACTGGAAGAAGGAATTACCGAAGAAGAATTACAGGCATTTTTGAGAGTGACTCATAAGGTTCATCTCAATCTAAGAAAAATGAGAGGAGAGAATTCATGATTCGTACTTTATTAAAAGAAGTAAAAGAGTATAAGGCAGCATCGATCGCGACACCGATTTTCATGATTCTTGAAGTTTTATTTGAGACATTGATCCCGTTTTTGATGGCATCGATCATTGATAAAGGGGTTAATACGGGTGATATCCACCACATTTATAAAGTGGGTGGAATCATGATCGTAGCAGCATTTTTAGGTCTGCTTGCCGGAATGGCAGGAGGACGTTATGGAGCAAAGGCTTCTACAGGCTTCGCAAAGAATTTGAGAAATGCAATGTTTGATCGGATTCAGACATATTCGTTTGCAAATATTGATCATTTCAGTACAGCAGGACTGGTAACGCGTCTGACAACAGATGTAACAAATGTGCAGAATGCGTATCAGATGATGTTACGTATGATGATGAGAGCACCGGCAAGTATGGTATGTGCGATGGTGATGGCATTTGCGATCAATGCAAGGCTGGCAAGTATTTATCTTGTGGCAGTCTTGATTCTTGGAATTATTTTGTTTTTTATTATCCGTCATGCAACTGCATATTTCCAGCAGGCGTTTCCGAAATATGACGCATTGAATGAGTCTGTTCAGGAAAATGTTTCTGCAATCCGCGTTGTAAAGGCATATGTAAGAGAAGAGGAAGAGACAAGTAAATTCAAACGTGCAAGTAAGAATATTTATGATATTTTTGTAAAAGCAGAGAAGAATGTTATCTGGAATGCGCCGATCATGATGTTTACAGTTTATACCTGTATCATTTTAATCAGCTGGTTTGGTGCGAAGATGATTGTTGTGGGTTCTCTTACAACCGGAGAACTGATGAGTCTTCTTGCTTATTGTATGAATATTCTTATGAGTCTGATGATGCTTTCGATGGTTTTTGTTATGATCTCTATGAGTATGGCAAGTATGCGTCGTATTGCAGAAGTATTGGATGAGAAAACAGATATCCACAATCCGGAACATCCGGTATATGAAGTCGCAGACGGAAGCATTACATTTAAAAATGTAGACTTTTCTTATAAGAAAGACAGTGCAGAGAAGGTTCTCAAAGACATCAATCTGGAGATTCGTTCCGGAGAAACGATTGGAATTATCGGAGGAACCGGAAGTGCGAAGACAAGTCTGGTCAATCTGATCAGTCGTCTGTATGACGTCACGGACGGAGAGATTCTGGTTGGTGGAAAAAATGTAAAAGAATATGATCTTGAGGTGCTACGTAATCAGGTGTCTGTAGTGCTTCAGAAAAATGTCTTATTTACAGGAAGTATTTTAGACAATCTCCGTTGGGGAGACAAAGAAGCGACAGATGAAGAGTGTATCCAGGCATGTAAACTGGCCTGTGCAGATGAATTTATCGAGCGCTTTCCGGATAAATATAATACACATATTGAACAGGGCGGAAACAATGTATCCGGTGGTCAGAAGCAGAGACTCTGTATTGCAAGAGCATTGCTAAAGAAGCCGAAGATCCTGATTCTTGATGACAGTACAAGTGCTGTTGATACTGCAACAGATGCGAAGATCCGACGTGCATTCCGTGAAGAGATTCCGGATACGACAAAGCTGATCATTGCACAGCGTGTATCCAGTGTTCAGGATGCAGACCGTATTATTGTGATGGATGAAGGAAAGATTCATGGATTCGGAACACATGATGAACTGCTTGCGTCAGATGAGATTTATCGCGAGGTATATGAGTCTCAGACACAGGGAGGCGGAGATTTTGATGAAAATGGAGGTGAAGCATAATGCGCGGACCAATGGGAAAACCAAAGAATAGAGTGGAAAATCCTGGGAAATTACTTAAACGTCTGATGGATTATATTTTCCGGGATTATAAACTTCATTGCATTATAGTATTCATCCTTATTTTTGTAGGAGTTATTGCAAATGTTCAGGGAACAATGTTCACAAGAGATTTGATTGATAAATACATTACACCGTTCTTATTGTCCAGTGATACACCGAACTTTACACCGCTTGCACATGCAATCGGAAAAGTTGCCTGCTTTTATGGAGTCGGAATCGTGGCAACTTATACTTACAACCGAATTATGATCAATGTGACACAGGGAATGATGATGAACATGAGAAATGATCTGTTCAGTCACATGGAGAAACTTCCGATTAAATATTTCGATACACATGCGCATGGCGATATTATGTCAATCTACACGAATGACATTGATACACTCAGACAGATGGTAAGTCAGAGTATTCCGCAGATTATCAACAGTGGATTTACAATTGTCAGTGTATTTATCAGTATGCTGATCTTGAATATTCCACTGACAGCAGTGACGATGGTTATGGTTGCGATCATGATCTGGGGAACAAAGAAAGCTGCCGGACAGAGCGGAAAATATTTCCTTGAGCAGCAGAAGAATCTTGGTAAGGTCAACGGATATATTGAAGAAATGATGAACGGCCAGAAGGTTGTGAAGGTATTCTGTCATGAAGAAGAAAGTAAGACAGAATTCAAAAAGTTGAATGAGGATCTGTTTGTAAGCGCAGACCGTGCAAATACTTATGCAAACTTCCTCGGTCCTATGAATGCGCAGATTGGAAATATCAGTTATGTAATGTGTGCAATCGTTGGAGGTGCACTTGCTCTTAACCATATCGGTGGATTTACATTGGGCGGTCTGGCAAGTTTCCTTACATTTAATAAAAGCTTCAGTATGCCGATCAACCAGGTGAGCCAGCAGCTGAATGCGATTGTTATGGCACTCGCAGGTGCAGAACGTATCTTTACACTTCTGGATGAAAAAGTGGAAGTGGATGAAGGTTATGTTACATTAGTTAATGCGAAAGAAGAGAATGGAAAACTGACAGAAAGTGAGAAACGTACCGGCCACTGGGCATGGAAACATACACATCAGGCAGATGGTTCTGTTGATTATGTTGAGTTAAAAGGAAATGTTGTATTTGACGGAGTGGATTTCGGATACAATGATGACAAAATCGTCCTTCATGATGTGAAGCTATATGCAGAACCGGGGCAGAAGATTGCTTTCGTAGGTTCAACAGGAGCCGGTAAGACGACAATTACAAATCTGATCAATCGTTTCTATGATATTCAGGATGGTAAGATCCGCTATGACGGAATTAATATTAACAAGATCAAGAAAGCAGATCTTCGACATTCTCTTGGAATCGTATTGCAGGATACACATTTGTTTACTGGTACAGTGAAAGATAATATTCGTTTTGGAAAGCTGGATGCAACAGATGAAGAAATCATTGCAGCAGCAAAGCTGGCAAATGCAGATGGATTTATCCGCAGACTTCCGGAAGGGTATGACACGGTGATCACCGGAGATGGAGCAAACTTAAGTCAGGGACAGCGACAGCTTCTTGCGATTGCCCGTGCGGCAGTAGCAGATCCACCGGTACTGATTCTGGACGAGGCGACAAGCTCAATCGATACTCGTACAGAGCGTATTATCCAGGAAAGTATGGACCGGCTGATGCATGGGCGTACTACCTTTGTGATCGCACACCGTTTGTCAACAGTTCGTAATTCGGACTGTATCATGGTACTTGAACAGGGAAGGATTATCGAGAGAGGTACACACGACCAGTTGATTGAAGAGAAAGGTAAGTATTATCAGCTGTATACAGGAAATGCAATATCAGCGTAGAAGAAAGTAGAGATAAAAAAGAACTGAACCCAGATAATTAATGTCAATGGGTTCAGTTCTTTTTGAAATAGAAATCAACGTTCAGTAAAATCTAAAGCTTCATGTGCGAGTTTACGTTCAGCTTCCCCAGCAGAACGGTATTTCAAAAGAAAATTCACTTCATTTCTTGTAAGAAGAATGTCGTTTTCACTATCTTCAATTTTAATACAGAAATAGTTTTTTGCTTCAACTGATGATGGATTCTTTGCATTGCAGTATTGAGTGATAAGCGAGTCGACAGAGGTGTGATAGATCCAGGATAGTTCAGCAAGAAGTTGAAGGTTTGGTTCACGTACGCCGGTTTCATAATTTGAATAGGCCTGATGAGTGATATGCAGCTTTTTGCCGATCTGAGCCTGCGTGTAGTTATATTGCTTTCTCAAACGCCGTAGATTATCCGCAAGTTGAATATTTGCCATAGTTTCACCTCCGTTTCTATCATCCGTTAAGGTTCAAGGATGTCTTTTCCCTCAATGAGATATTCATAAGAAACGTCGAAGATCTCAGTTAGAGCTTTCAATTCTATGTCTGTAACGTAACGTTTGTTGGTCTCTATTCTTGTAATTACATTTTTGTCCATATCATATCCGCGCAATTGGAGTTTGTAAGCTAAAAGTCTCTGTGACATATGGCGTTGCCGACGAAGTTCAATGAGCCTTTTGCTGATCAGATTCTTCTCTCCGGTAGTAGGTGTTCGTTTTGGCATAGTCCTAATCCCTCCTGCAAATAGTGTGAACAGGTTTGTCTCGTTTTTTGCACTTTTAATGATTTTACATGGAATTAAGTGACCAGGCGGTTGAAATAATGAGACAAATGGAAAATAATTGTATGATTTGTAATGATTGATCTTCGAAGATAGTGTATAATGAATTCCAAAGATATTTTGGAGAACTAGGAGAAAATACACCATGTATGAAATAATGACTGCCGATGAAGCAATCCGGCTGATTCGGGACGGAGACTGTATCTGTGTGAATTCATTTGTCGGAATAGAGAATCCAATTGAACTTCACGAAGCAATTTACAGAAGATATCAGAAGATGCAGTCCCCAACACATCTGACAATGATTTCCAGTGCCGGTTTTGGCGTCTGGGATGATGAACATAACGCAGAAGGATACATCAGAGAGGGTGCCGTGGACAAGCTTATCTGCGGGCATTTTGGGGCAATGCTCAGTACAAAGAAACTGGTTTTAGAAGACCGGTTTGAGGCATACAATCTTCCTCTTGGATGTATTTCACATGCAATCCGTGCACAGGCCGGTGGACTTCCGGGTGCACTTTCAAAGGTTGGTCTGGATATATTTGTGGATCCAAGAAAAGAGGGACCAGGAATTAACAGAATCTCAATTGATGATTCACTGGTCAGGCATGTGGAAGTGGATGGAGAGGAATTTCTTTATTATAAATTACCGAAAATCAATATTGCACTGATCAAAGGAACAGCAGCAGACCGAAAGGGAAATATTACCTTTGATGATATGTTTATGTCCGGCGATGCACTGTCCATTTGTCAGGCAGTGAAAGCGAATCGCGGCAAGGTAATCGTACAGGTAGACCGTCTGGTGGACACTCCGTCACGACCGAGAAATGCAATTATTCCGGGTTGTCTGGTAGATGCGATCGTTGTGGCAGAACCGGAAGTGAGAAATGAAGCCTATACAGCGCTGACAGGAAGCTTTGAGATTCCGTATGAAGAGTGGAACACCTGGAGTGAGCGTTTAGATTCTGTCTCAGTGAAGCAGTCTAAGAACAGTACGGTGGCGAATATCATCGGAAAACGTGCATCGAAGGAATTACGTGTAGATGATATCGTAAATATTGGAATCGGCATTCCGGAGATGGTTTCCCGTTTTGCAAGAAAGAGTGGAATGCTTGATATGGTGACATTGACGGTTGAGTCCGGAGGAATCGGAGGATTTCCGGTTTCGGGAGAAGCATTTGGAGCAATGATCGGTGCAGCATCTGTCTATGATATGGCGAACCAGTTTGATCTTTATGATAATGGCGGCCTGGATGTCTGCTTTATGGGTGCACTTGAAGTGGATAAAGAAGGAAATGTAAATGCACATCGTGGACCGGGAGCATTTGCCGGAATCGGAGGATTTGCGAATATCACAGCTAAGACACCAACCGTTGTATTCTGTTTCAGCTTTACGGCAAAAGGACTGGAAGTTTCACAGAAGAAGGGGATTGTTGCAATTGAGAAGGAAGGTTCTATCCCGAAATTTGTAGATCAGGTCAAGAGTATCAGTTTTTCTGCCAGACGTGCGATCTCAAATGGACAGAAGGTACTTTATGTGACAGAACGCTGTGTATTTCGGCTGACACCGAAGGGACTGAAATTGATAGAAGTATATCCTGGAATTGATGTACAGAAGGATATTTTAGATCTTCTGCCATTTGAAGTGGAAGTATAATATAGAAAATCAATGCAAAATAAGATGAAGATTTGTTAAAAAAGTTCATGGACTTCATCACGTTAAATTGATACAATTTATCCACAGGACAACAGAAAGGACATTATTATTATGGAAAAAGGTACAATTTTTAAATTTCATAATGATCTTGATACAGATCAGATCATCGCATCCCAGTATCTGCTTCTGCCGAACTTAGATGAGATGAAGAGCCATACATTTGAATCATTGGATCCGGATTTTGCAAAAAAAGTAAAACCGGGAGATTTCGTAGTCGGAGGAGAGAACTTTGGTTGTGGTTCTTCCAGAGAACAGGCACCGGGTGTGCTCAAAGCACTTGGAGTACAGGCTGTCATTGCGAAATCATTTGCAAGAATCTTCTATAGAAATGCAATCAATATCGGACTTCCGGTTATTGTCTGTAAGGAACTTCCGGATGAGGTGAAGACAGGGGATACAATGGAACTTCGTATGTCTGACGGAACAGCTGAGGCGAATGGAAAGACTTATTCCTGCACAAAGCTGCCGGAGTATATGCAGAACATTCTGAATCAGGGCGGACTGATCGCTTCACTGAACAAGGAGGACTAGAGATATGGGAATGACAATCGCAGAGAAGATTATTGCTGCCGCAGCCGGTGTGGACAGCGTAAAACCGGGAGATATCCATACAGTAACATTGGACAGAATGATGAGTAATGATGGAACGACACATCTTACTGTGGATATGTATAAGAACAAATTAAAGCATCCTCGTATTGCAGATCCGAAGAAACTGGTATTCATTGTGGATCATAATGTGCCGTCAGACAGTCCGAAGACAGCGGCATCTCAGAAGAAGATGAGAGACTTTGCAAAAGAGAATGGAATTGACTTCTGGGAAGGAAAGGGTGTCTGCCATCAGGTTATGATGGAGAACTATGTCCGTCCGGGAGAACTGATCTTCGGGGCTGACAGCCATACTTGCTCCTACGGAGCACTTGGAGCGTTCGGTACAGGTGTCGGATGTACAGACTTCCTTTATGGAATGGTGACAGGACAATCCTGGGTACTTGTTCCGGAATCAGTAAAATTCAATCTGATCGGAGAACTTCCGGAAGGTGTTTATGCAAGAGACCTGATCCTGACAATTATCGGTCAGGTTGGTGCGAACGGATGTAACTATCAGGTAATGGAGTTCACAGGAGAAGGCGCAAAGACACTGAGTATCAGTGATCGTATCGCACTTTGCAATATGGCAGTAGAAGCCGGGGCAAAGACAGGTATCTTCGAGGCAGATGAAAAAGCAATGGAATACCTGAAAGAGCATGGACGTGAGCCGAAAGCTGTATTCCACAGTGATCCTGATGCACATTATATCAGAGAGTATACAATCGATCTTTCTAAAGTAGAACCGGTTGTGGCAAAACCTGATTTTGTAGATAATTTAAGTCCGGCAAAGGAAGTGCGTGGAATTAAGATTGATGAAGCATTCTTAGGTTCCTGTAATAATGGACGTATTGAAGATCTTCGTGTCGGAGCAGAAGTCATCAAAGGAAAGAAAGTTGCAGATAAGGTCCGTTTCCTTGTTGTTCCGGCAAGCCAGACAATTTACCGTCAGGCTCTTAAGGAAGGACTTCTTGACATTTTCATGGAGGCAGGTGCAATTGTAATGAATCCGAATTGCAGCGTCTGCTGGGGAAGCTGCCAGGGAGTTATTGGTGAAAATGAAGTTCTGATCAGTACAGGAACACGTAATTTCAAGGGTCGTGCAGGACACCCAAGTTCAAAAGTATATCTTGGATCCGCAGCAACAGTTACAGCATCAGCAATTAAGGGTGAGATCGCACTTGCATCTGATCTGTAAGGTGAAAGGAACAAGAGGTAACTTACACAGAGAAGAACTTATATATTTTGAGGTGAACTATGGATAAATTTACAGGAAAGGTGTGGGTACTCGGAGATGATATTGATACTGATATCATTATCCCGACAGAGTATCTTGCACTGAAAACAATTGACGATATGAAACAGTATGGATTCAGTCCGCTTCGTCCGGAGCTGGCAGGACAGATCCAGAAAGGTGATATTATCGTTGCAGGAAAGAACTTTGGATGTGGATCTTCCAGAGAGCAGGCACCGGAGATCATCAAAGCACTTGGAATCCAGTGTGTGATCGCAAAATCATTTGCAAGAATCTTTTTCCGCAATTCAATCAACAATGGTCTGCTTTTGATCGAGCAGCCGAATCTGTATGATGATATGAAAGAAGGCGACACAATTGATGTCGTGATGAATCAGCATGTAGACTATAATGGCAAAGAATACCCGATCGCTTCTCTGCCGGAGAATCTGATGAGTATCATTCAGGCAGGCGGACTTGTAAAAGCCATGCGCAAGCTGAATGGACTTGAGGATTGAGCAGAAAGGAGAGCATGATGGGCGAGACGATTATTGAAAAGATTATCAGACATAATACAGGAAAGGCAGTAAAGCCGGGAGATATCGTGACAGTTAATGTTGACAGATGCATGATCCATGATATTTTCATTCCTTTTGTAGCAGACAAATTTGAGGAGATGGGATTTACAAAGCTTCATGATCCGGATAAAGTGGTTCTGATTTATGACCACCTGGTTCCGGCAAGCCAGCAGGATGACACAAGACATTTCCACAAAGGAGATGAATTTGTAGAAAAATATGGACTGACTCACGTACATAGAAGCGACGGAATCTGTCACCAGTTGATGACAGAAGCCGGATATGTGAAACCTGGAGATATCGCATTCGGAACAGACAGCCATACGACAACTTATGGTTGTGTCGGCGCATTTTCATCCGGAATCGGTTATACAGAGATGGCAAGTATTCTTGGAACCGGTACAATGTGGATCAAAGTCCCGGAGACGATCAAAGTTGTGATTGACGGAGAACTTCCGGAAAATGTAATGTCCAAGGATATCATTCTTCGACTGATCGGAGATCTCCGTGCGGACGGAGCAACTTACAGAGCACTGGAATTCTCGGGAAGCACGATTGAGAATATGTCAGTTGCAAGCCGTATGACAATGGCAAACATGGCAATCGAGGCAGGAGCAAAATGTGCTCTTTTCACACCGGATGAGAAGACGGCAGAATATTGTGAGATTGAACTCAACGACTACCAGAAAAGCCTTGTTGGAGATGAAGATGCTGTCTATATGAAGACAATGACATATAAGGCAGAGGATTTCGTTCCGGTTATGGCATGTCCATCCCAGGTTGATAAGATCAGAGATGTCAGTGAACTGGAAGGAACAGAGATTGATCAGGTATTTATCGGATCCTGTACAAACGGTCGCCTGGAAGACCTTAGAGCTGCGGCAGAAGTGCTCAAAGGAAAGAAGATTGCGGACTTTGTGAAGCTGATCGTTACACCGGCAAGCCGCAAGATCTACAGACAGGCACTGGCAGACGGAACGCTGGATATTCTGGCAGAAGCAGGTGCGATCATTACGCATCCGGGCTGCGGACTGTGCTGCGGAAGAACGGGAGGAATCCTTTCTGACGGAGAACGTGTTGTAGCAACGAATAACAGAAATTTCCTTGGACGTATGGGAACATCTAAGGTAGAGATTTATCTTGCAAGCCCGAGAACAGCAGCAACATGTGCAGTTGCCGGGAAGATTGTGAATCCGGAATAAGATAATATAGAAATATAAAAAGCTATCGATTACAACAATTAAGATGAAATGTGTTGTAACTGATAGCTTTTTTAAAATGTTGTAACTGTTTTTCTAATTGACACCTTCTAATGATTTTGTTATAGTTAATTCACATCAAAATCTCAGACATATATTTTCTATATTTCATTTGTCTGAATGTGTTATCGAAAGGATAACTTTATCTCATATTCAAGGCTGTATCAGCAGGAGATTCCATTTTGATGAGTTACAAAATAACAAAAGAATAAGAAACCAGGAGGAAGGGTCTATGGGAAAAGCAGATGTTAATGTGAATATCTGGTTAAGCGAGAAGAAAAGATTTGCAAATTTATTTAATGGTGTGATTTATGGTGGAAGACAGGTGATATTGCCGGAGGATTTGGAAGAAGTAAATCCCGTTTCATCTGTCAGCGTAAAAAATCGGGCCGGGAAAACAAAGAACATGAAAAATACCGCGATATTATTATGAAATGGCGGAATCAGGCTACGCTTGTGCTTCTTGCGAATGAATCACAGGATAAAATTCATTATGCGATGCCGCACAAGGTGATGCTTTATGATGGAATGGATTACGAAACACAGATTCGGAATAATTGGAAAAACTTTAATGACCGACGAAAGCAGAAGAAAAAAGCAGGTCAACCGTTGGAACATCTTACTGCGGGAGAATATTTGTCGCGATTTCGGAAAAGGGATCGATTGATACCGATTATTTCATTAGTCTTTTACTATGGCTCAGAGCCATGGGATGGACCTGTCGATCTGTATGGTATGTTTCAGTTGGAGGGTACGAAAGAAGAAAAAGAAGTTTTGGAGAAATATCTTCCGAATTATAAAATCAATCTTGTAGATGCAGAACGATTAGAAGATGTTGAAAAATTTTCGGATGATTTACAAGTGATATTAACTATGCTAAGATATAGGGATAGCAAGGAAGAATTAACGGATTACATTAATGAGAATAAAAAGTTCTTTCAGAATGTTGACTATGAAACGAGTCAGGCAATGAAAGCTTTTCTAAACATGAAACAAATACCAGGTGAAGCGGAACATAAGGAGGAGATGATTGATATGTGTAAGGCGATACAGGAAATGTATGATGATGGAGTGAAAGATGGAATTCAGAAAGGAATAGAGTGTGGAATAGCAGCAGTTATTAGAACATGTCAGAATTTAAATGCTTCAAAAGAAGATACTCTTAATAATGTTCAGAGAGAATATGAACTTACAAAGGAAGATGCAAAGAAATATCTGGAGACATATTGGAAATAACTAGAGGTAAGAAAAAAAGAGCGTGTAAATACATAGATACTGGAAAATCGATAGCAAATTAACGGAGTAATATTAAATGATAGATATATATACAGAAAAAATCAACTCAAATGATTGGATATTCTATAATGACCTGTATTTTAACTTGAATACAGGGAATGAAGAGCTGTCGCAAAGAGAAATTGATATAATTCAGCAAGTGGATGAGGCAAAGCTGACACCGGATAAGCATATTGAAACAAAATATGGTTTGGGAACAATCCGTAATTTATCATCAGGTTGCAAGACATTACTTAATATTGTGAAGCACCCTAATAAGGTGGTTAATGTTGAGGAATGTGGTCCGAATGTACTTAGAATCATTTTTACTATGGATAATATAAAGATTTATATGTCAAGACCAACGCTTTTTGACATTCCAAAGGATGCAAAAATCAGATTTAATGGTTCTGATATAGTTACCGGTGGCAGAGGTTATAATGCCTGGTGGAGTAAGGAGTATGAAAGGAGAGAAGCAAATGATTTATAAGAATATTAAATTTAAAGCAGATCCATTTTCATACGATTTAGAGTTTGATGACAGGATTACTCTTGTTGGTGGAGACAGTGGTACTGGTAAAACAGTGCTTTATGAAATGCTAGAAGATATAAGACTAACAGACGAATACAAGGCAATCAGATTATTTAATTACAGATCAGATAATTTTTTAGAAGCAATAAAACAGTGTAGAGATAGTTTTATTGTGATAGATAATGCCGATTGTCTGTTTAATGATGAGGTCAGGAGATTCATTAATTTTGAGTTATCAAATCAATATATGCTTTTTTTGCGAAATTGTGACGGACTTAATGTATCTGATAAAAGTTTTAAGGTGCTGAAGTTTGATAACAACAGAATAATACTGGAAGAGGAGCAGTGATATGAGATATTTATGGACGGAAGATACTGGTGCAGGGCTTCACTTCTGGAAATTAGTTAGCCAGCTTTTCTTTAACAATGAGCTTGTAGTCGAGAGTAAGGGAAACAATCAGGGACTACTGGATGCAGTGAAGTCTTTGGTAGGCGAGTTTACGCAAAATGAGAAATGGTCTGTTAAAGGCACCCTTATGGGTGAATGCTGGTATAAAGATTGTTGTGTGTCGGAGCATCCAGATAGTCTTAGATGTGGTAAGCCTGAGTTTAAAGATGGAGATGAGAAGATGAGGATGCTGATACAGTCGGAAGAGGTTAGAGATTTAATAAAGAGAATACATTATTGAGTTGCTGGAACTATAAAAGAATGGGAGAAGCAAGATGAAGAAACGTACGCTTGCAATTATAAATGAATTGCTTGCAAATCGGAATATGTGTACAATTACAGGTCTGTCGGAGAAATTTTCTGTATCACAGAGAACAATCCGCAATGATTTAAATGATATCAGTGGAATTTTAAGAGAAAATGGAAAAGAAGAGCTGACACTTGCGAGTGGCGGAAAGATTCTTTGTGAGGAGGATTTTGAATCTATTCGTCAGTTTACTGCTGAAGAAGACTTGTATTCTTATAAGTTGTCCAAGGAAGAACGTATCCGTATTGCAGCAGCATTTCTGGTCAATTCTTCCGAATATATTACTCTGTCAACAATTGCGGAGAATCTCTTTGTCAGCAGAGCGACTGTAATTAATGATTTGAATGAGATTAAAGATTATATTGCAGAAGGGAATCTGGAGGTTTTTTCTCATCCGAATAAAGGATTGCGGGTTGAGGGAAAAGAAAGTGACAAACGTCTCTTTCTGATGCGGTTAAGCAGTGAGTATGTGAAGAGTGAGCATGCTGATATGGCAGGAAATATTGTACAGAAGCAGATTACTGTGCAGGCAGGAAACAGGATCACTCTGCAGAAAATCCTGATTGAGCAGGAACATATTCACAGTAACTTTCTGACAGATGATTCTTTTGACAAGATTTTATTATATCTAGGCATTATGATGAACAGGAATCTGCAGGGGGAATATGTAGAAGTTCGCCGAAAGAATCAGACAAATAAGTATCTGATGGCACAGGATATTCTGAAATATATTTCACAGTATTGTCATACGAATACGACAGAGGATGAAGTTCAGTTCTTAAGTGAGCTTCTTGGAATGGCACGTTATTTCAGGAATGCGTCAAATAAGAAGGATGCGTTGAAAGTACAGACATTGACGCGTCTGCTGATCGAGCAGATTTCGGATGAACTTGGAATTAATCTGAATGATGATTATGAATTTTTTGAGAATCTGTCGAATCATCTGACTTCTATTTTATCAGAGGCGAAGATCAGTTATCCGGACAATCCGGTGATTGAAGAAGTATTGGAAGAAAATCCGGAAGTTTTAAAGGCTTCAGAAAAAATAAGTGACACAATTAAAAAGTACACAGGAAGAGATTTCACAAAAGAAGATGCAGCCTATGTGGCAGTTCATGTTTGTGCAGCTTTAGAACGCAGAAAGAATAAAGAAATTGCATTTCATGTAATTGTAGCCTGCCATGCGGGAATCGGAACCTCACAGCTGCTTTTAGAGAAGCTGAAAAAGCATTTCAACTTTCAGATTGTGGATATCGTGTCTTCACACGAAGCAAAGACATTGGAAAAAGGAAGGGCAGACTTTATCATTACAACAGTTCCGCTTGAGGGATGTCAGTTAGATTATGTTGTCGTTTCACCGCTTTTAAGTGATGAGGATTATATCCGTGTTGGAAATAAGATTGATACATTAAGAAACAGCAGGAATTTACCTTCTCGTATTGAAGAGCAGGAACTGACGGCAAAGGGAATGATTGAAAAATTAAGTCCGATCATATATGATGCGGTACCGGAAGAGGCGGATATACTGATGAAGAAAGTACGAAAAGCGGTACGGGAATATTTCCGTCAGCCGGTAGAAGCGGATACTGATATTTTTGCTCCATATCTGCATCATTTGCTTCCGGCATCTCATATTACGCTTGATGTTGACTGTACAGATTGGAAAGAAGCTGTACGGGCAGCAGGTGAAAAATTATTAGAAAAGGGTTATATTGAGGCACGTTACATTGATGCGATGATTGCTAATATTGAGGAAAATGGTCCGTATGTCGTTATTTCTCCAGGATTTGCAGTTCCGCATGAAGGTCTGGAAATGGGAAGCGTCAAGGTGGGAATGCATCTGATCCGGCTGAAGCATCCGGTTCCGTTCGGAGTGGAAGAATTTGATCCGGTAGAGTTTGTCTGCTGTTTAAGCGCAGTAGATCATAAGACACATTTAAAAGCCTTTTTTAACCTGATTAATCTGCTGCAGAATCAAGAGTTCCGACAAGCATTACACATTTGTGAGACTTCGCAGGAAGCAGCAATGCTAATCGAACGGTATGAATATGAGACGGAATAACTAACAGAATGGTTGAAATAATTTCACTGATTGTGAAACGCTTTCAACCATTCTATTTTTTTGCACAAATCTTGCAAACTCTTTGACTTTTTTTCACAGAGAAAGAATGATAGTATTAAGTCATCGAAGAGATAGAGAAAAGAAAAGCCGGCAAAAAGAATCAATCGATAGAATAAGATTTATAAAGGAGGAGACGACAGATGATCTGGGAAGAGTTAGATAAATCAGTCATCGTGCCTGATCTTGAAGCAGAGTCATGGGAAGATGTGATGAAGAGTCTGGGACAGAAGCTGATCGATGAAGGATATACGAAGGAGAGTTATATTGATGCATTGATCACAAGAGAAAAAGATTTTCCAACAGGACTGGATATTGACGGGCTGGGAGTAGCAATTCCACATACGGATGTCAGTCATGTGAATAAAGCAGGAATTGCAATTGGAGTGCTAAAGAAGCCTGTGACATTTATTCAGATGGGATCAGATGACGAAGAGGTTGGAGTGAAGCTTGTATTTATGCTTGCTGTGACAGATCCGAATGCTCATATTGATGAGCTGCAGAGAATTATCGAAATCATTCAGGACAAGGATGTTCTTGAAAAGTTATTTACAGTTACAGATAAAGATACAATCATTGAAGTGATCAAGGAAAAGGAGAATTTATTATGAAAAAGAAAGTAATCGTAGCATGTGGCGGAGCAGTAGCAACATCAACAGTAGCAGCAAATAAGGTTGTAGAACTTTGCAAGAAGAATAATGTAGATATCGAGATCTGTCAGGTTCGTATCTCAGAGATCGAGTCAAACCTTCCGGCGGACCTGATTGTAACAACATCTAAGGTTAAGAGAGATTTTGGAGTACCGCTTCTTACAGGAATGCCATTTATCTCCGGTGTAGGTGTTGAGAAAACGGAAGCTAATATTCTTAAGATTTTACGTGGTGAGTGATCGCCAGAACAAAAAGAGGATACCGGATTCAAAGCAACGAACAGTTGACGGAAGGAATCCGGCTGTGAAAGAGAAAGGGAGGATCACACGATGAGTACATTTTTAAATGGTGCGGCAAGTGTAATCAATTATGTAATAGATATGGGAGCTTCTGTTATGCTTCCAATCGTAATTTCCATTCTGTCAATTATCATTGGCGTTAAAGTGGGCAAAGCAATTCGTTCCGGTTTGATGATCGGTGTCGGATTTGTCGGCATGGGCGTGATCGTTGATATGATGAATAACAATATGGGGCCTGCTGCAAAAGCAATGGCAGACCGGCTCGGCGTCAGCTTATCAATTGTAGAAGTAGGCTGGCCGGGAATGAGTGGTGTTACCTGGGGATCAGTAATTGCAACAATTGCAATCCCGTTATCTATCCTGATCAACCTAATCATGTTTTCAACAAAACTGACAAAGACGATCAACATTGATATTTGGAATGTATGGCACATGGCATTCACAGGAGCAATTGCTTATGCAGTAACCGGAAACTTATGGATTGGAATACTTGGAACAGCAGTTCATGCAGTGTTCGCATTTAAATTTGGTGATCTCTGGGCACCGCTCGCACAGGATTACTTTGAACTTGAGGGCTTGACCGTACCGCATGGTACAGCTACTTATATGGCACCGATCGCTTGTCTTGTGGATGCGATCATTGATAAGATTCCAGGAGTTAAAAAGATTAAATTTTCCGTAGAGGGTGTGCAGGAAAAAATCGGAGTACTTGGTGAGCCGGTAGTTATCGGATTTATCCTTGGAACATTGATCGGTTTTCTTGCAGGATACGGTCCGCAGGAAGCACTTCCACTTGGGGTAAAAATGGCAGCAGTTATGATCCTTATGCCAAAGATGATTAAATGCATCATGGATGGGCTTCTTCCAATTTCAGAGAGAGCGAAAGAGCTGATGCACAAACATTTTGGAGAAGATGCAGACTTTTATATCGGACTTGATCCGGCAATTCTTCTCGGAGATCCGGAAGTTGTTACAGCAGGAATCATCTTCATTCCGATCACACTTCTGATTGCAGTTATTATGCCGGGAAACAGAATCCTTCCATTCGGAGACCTTGCAACAATTGGATTCTTTATCGCAATGGCAGTAGCAGTACATAAAGGAAATCTGTTCCGTACATTGGTCTCAGGGACCTGTATTATGGCGATGACGATCTGGATTACAAACCAGGCAGTAGACTGGACAACAGCACTTGGACAGAGTGTTGGGGCAGTCGAAAAGGGAGCAACTCTTGCTGCAATGGATCAAGGGGGATGTCCGATCACTTATATCTTTACACAGCTATTTACAAGAGATAATATTCCGGGACTTGTGATTATTGCAGCAATCTATGCAGTCAGCATGGTATTTGCAGTAATGCATTCAAAAAAGAGAGCAGCTGAGCTTGCAGCAGCGGAAGAAGAATTTTAAATGATAGTATGAAAATCAACACCTGATATCACAGTAAGATATCAGGTGTTGTAGATAGGAGAAGAAAATGAAAGCAGGAGTTGTACACGCAAGAGAAGATATTCGTTATGAAGAGATTGAAAAACCGGTTCCGAAAAAAGGACAGGTACTGATCAAAGTAAAATATACAGGAATCTGTGGCTCCGATGTGCCACGTGTGAATGGAGATGCATGCCATTTCTTCCCAAATGTACTGGGACATGAGTTTTCCGGAGTTGTTGAAGAAATCGGGGATGGTGTGACAAAGGTAAAACCAGGAACTCGCGTAGCAGGTGTTCCGCTTGTGCCTTGCATGAAATGTGAGGATTGTCAGAAAGGTAATTATTCCCTCTGCAAGTATTACAGTTTCATCGGATCCAGAGAGTTTGGCAGTTTTGCAGAGTATGTTGTGGTTCCGGAGATGAATGCAGTCCCATTTGAAGATGCCGTCAGTTTTGAACAGGGTGCATTTTTTGAACCGGCAACAGTTGCCCTGCATGGACTGAAGAGAGTTCCATACGAAGGTGGTAAGACAGTTGCAATCTTAGGTGGTGGAACAATCGGAATGTTTGTGATGCAGTGGGCAAATATTTTCGGAGCAGCAAAGACGGTTGTATTCGACATTTCTCCAGAACGTCTGGAGCTTGGAAAAAGACTCGGAGCTACACATGGAGTCAATACACTGGACAAAGACTTTATGGATCAAGTCAAAGATCTGACAGATGGAAAAGGATTTGACTATGTTTTTGAGACAGCAGGAAATACGATTACGATGAAAATGGCATTTGAACTGGCAGCAAATAAAGCAAATGTATGTTTTGTCGGAACACCAACGAAGGAGCTGACATTCTCTGTAAAAGAATGGGAAAATATGAACCGCAAGGAATTCAATCTTACAGGATCCTGGATGTCCTACAGTGCTCCGTTCCCGGGGGAAGAGTGGAAGCTGGTTGCTGAATACTTTAAGAACGGCAAGCTGAAGTTTGATGAATCCTTTATCTTTAAGAAAGTCCCGCTTAGTGAAATCGCGTCAGCATTTGAGATGTATAAGACTCCGGGAACAGTAAAAGGAAAGATACTGGTTGACAGTGAAAAATAATAAGATGAGAGGAGTCATGATAAATGATTACAACAGTTACGCTGAATGCATCAATCGATAAAGCATATTATATGAAAAAGGCAATAGAGAATGGTACAGTGATGCGTGTGTCTGCAGTTCGTAATACTGCAGGTGGAAAAGGATTAAATGTTGCAAGAAATATCAAACTTTGTGGTGAACAGGTGCTGGCAACAGGTTTGGTTGGTGGCTATAACGGGAAATATTTAGAATCTCTTTTAAAACGGGATGAGATCGATTATCAATTCAAACACATTCAGGGAGAAACAAGAAGTTGTATTAATATATTGGATCCAGAATATAGTTCCACAGAATATCTTGAACCAGGATGTGAAGTTTCAAAAGAAGAGGAAGAAGCATTCCTCGCTTATTTTCCACAAATAATCAGAGAAAGTGATGTGGTAACAATTTCCGGAAGTATTCCAAAAGGAATGTCTAAAGATATTTATAAAAGAATGATCGGGCAGATCAAAGCAGCAGGAAAAAAGGTTATTTTGGATACGAGCGGAGAATTACTGGAGTGTGGGATTGAAGCAAAGCCTACGATGGTAAAACCGAATCAGGACGAGATCGAACTGCTCTTTCAGACAAAAATAGAAAGTAGGGAACAGGTGATTCATTATGCGGAAGAACTGCATAAAAAAGGAATCCCATATGTAGTGATCTCTCTGGGAGGAGACGGAGCGCTTCTGGTATGTGAGAAAGGAATCTTCCAGGGAAAACCGCCGAAGGTAAAAGTGGAAAATACGGTTGGATGCGGAGACTCTATGGTTGGTGCATTTGCGGTGGCACTTCAAAGAAATTATGAACCGGAGGAGGCACTTCGCTATGCAGTATCAGTTGCGACAGCAAATGCAATGTCACCGAATACCGGGGATTTTGATCCAAAGAACAGTGAAGAGATACGTGGAAAAATTGAGATTATTCGTTATTGATCTATTTAAGAAAGGAGCAGAAAAATGGCTTTAGTTACAACAAAGGAATTACTTTTAGATGCGCAGAAAAATGGTTATGCAGTTGGAGCTTTTAATGTAGAAAATATGGAAATGGTGCAGGCTGTGGTTGCGGCAGCAGAAGAGTTAAACTCTCCGGTTATTATGCAGACAACACCTTCAACTGTAAAATATGCAGGATTAGATTATTTCTATGCAAATGCGAAGGTGGCAGCCGAGAAAGCGAAAGTTCCAGTTGTTATACACCTGGATCATGGCAGCAGTTTTGAACTTGCCATGCAGGCACTTCGTGTTGGATACACTTCTATTATGATTGATGGATCTCATGGAACTTTTGAAGAAAATATCGCAGTAAGTAAGGCAGTAGCAGATGCGTGTCATCCATCTTGTGTTCCGGTAGAAGCAGAACTTGGAAAAGTCGGTGGAAAAGAAGATGATCTGGATGGAGGAGAAGGTAATCCATATACAGATCCGCAGCAGGCAGCAGAATTCGTAGAAAAAACAGGAATAGACTCTCTTGCAGTTGCAATCGGAACAGCACATGGTGTTTATAAAGGAACACCGAAGTTAGATGTAGACCGCCTTAGTGAGATTTGTAAAGTGGTTGATATTCCACTTGTTCTTCACGGAACTTCAGGCGTGCCGGATGAGGCAGTGAAAGAATGCATTAAGAGAGGAATCTGTAAAGTGAATTATGCGACAGATCTTCGTATTGCATTTACAAAAGGTGTGAACGAAGTATTTCGCGAGAATCCAGACGTTTTTGACCCGAAGAAATACAGTGGCCGCGGTAGAGAAGAAGTTAAAAAATATGTAATGGAAAAGATGCTTGTATGCGGAAGTAACGGCAGAGCATAGAAGACAAGGGGTACGTGCTATGGAGTATGTATTAAAAAATAAAGAACTGGAAGTACATTTTCAGTCTTTCGGAGGAGCACTTTCTTCAATTAAAGATAAAGAAGGAATCGAATTTCTGTGGCAGGGAGAGAAACAGTACTGGAGCGGACAGGCTCCGGTACTCTTCCCGATCTGTGGAAGCATTCGTGATGACAAAGCAGTAACGGAAAGCGGTAAAATTCTTTCTATGCCAAGACATGGTATTGTTCGAAAAAAGGAATTTACATGTACAGGGCAATTGGAAAACCAGATAACATTTGCAATCGAAAGTGATGAAGAGATGATGGAACAATATCCATATCCATTTCGACTGGAGATTACGTATACATTAATAGGAAAGACAATACAGACAAAATATCAGATTTATAATAAAGGATCAGAAGTAATGCCTTTCCAAATTGGAGGTCATCCGGGATTTAACTGTCCTTTGATGGATGGCGAAGAATATAACGACTATAAGATTGAGTTCGCCCAGAACGAGGAGTGTGAGATACCGACTCCTGTGACCGAGACAGGTCTGATTGATATTGCCAAACGAACTCCATTTTTAAAGAATCAAAACGAACTGTCTCTGAGTCACAAACTTTTTGCAGTAGATGCAGTGATACTGGATCAGCTGAAATCACGTAGTGTAAAACTGATATCAAAGAATCATAAAAAAGGAATCCAACTTGATTTTGCAGATTTTCCGTATCTGATTCTTTGGTCCACAGCGAATAACGGTCCGTTCGTGGCAATAGAACCATGGATAGGATTGTCCACCTGTAATGATGAGGGAAATGTCTTTGAGGAGAAAAGAAATATTCAGAAAGCTGAAGCAGGAGAAATAAAAGAATATCAGTTTGAAGTGACAATATTAGGATAAAGTAAATATAAAAAGCTATTGATTACAACAATTAAGATGAAATATGTTGTAATCGATAGCTTTTTTCGTAAATATTGAAAAAAGTTCGGATGATTTACAAGTGATACTAACTATGCTAGGATATAGGGATAGTAAGGAAGAATTAACGGATTACATTAACGAGAATAAAAAGTTCTTTCAGAACGTTGATTATGAAACAAGTCAGGCGATGAAAGCATTTTTGAATATGAAACAAATGCCAGGTGAAACAGAGCAGAAGGAGGAGACGGTAGATATGTGTAAGGCAATACAGGAAATGTATGATGATGGAGTGAAAGATGGAATCCAGCAAGGTGTAGAACAAGGAAGAACTGAGCTGCTTAAGGAACAAATTCAAAGAAAATTAAAGAAAGAAAAAACATCGACTCAGATTGCAGAAGAGTTAGAGGAAAGTGTGGAGGTTATTGAAAAAATCATAAAAGAAATGCAATAGTGCATTGTCAGAAAATTCATCATAATTTAGAAAAACAACTATAGCAATTGAAAAAGAAGTGAAAAGAGGAAGCTATCAACAACGATAACAACGAATGGAGTTGTAATATTGTGGTGATAGCTTTTTTAACGTTGGAGCATCTTACTGCGGGAGAATATTTGTCGCGATTTCGAAAAAAGGATCGATTGATGTAACCTTTTTAATAAAATTTCCGTCTAATAAATGTAAACATAACAAAGGACAGGCTGACGTGAAATTATATATGTTGTTGTTTACGAAAGGAGGAGGAAGAGTGGACAAAAAAGAGGAAATACGAATTGTCAAAAAGGCAATTAAGGGAAAACCAGATGCATACGGACAATTGATTTCGGAATATCAGAAATATCTATATAGAGTAGCGTTTCTTTATATGAAAAATGAACAGGAAGCGTTAGATATTGTTGGAGATACAATTTTGAAAGGTTTTCAGAATATAAGTACATTAAAAAATCCAGAATGGTTTCGAACATGGATAACACGCGTTTTAATAAACGTTGCAAATGATAAGAAGAAAAAAATTGTGTCCTATGTAGATTTTTCAGAGGAACTTACATCATCCAAAGCAGAAGGAGTTAGTATAGAGGAACGTTGTGATTTAAATTCTGCGATCCAAGAATTGCCAGATAAATATCGAACTGTAATTATTTTAAAATATTTTAGTGAATTTTCTATCAAGGAGATTGCTTATACAATGAATTCACCCGAAGGGACAATAAAAGCATATTTAAGCCGGGCGCGGGATGAATTGAAAAAAATTTTAAAGGAGGATTACATGCATGCAAGTGAAATTTGATGAAGTACCTATTCCAGAAGAAAAACTGAATCGTGTTGTAGCAGAAAGTATGGATGAAATTTACAAAGGGTGTAAAAAAAAGAAATCATATCAAAGATTCTTGTATCGAATAGCTGCGCTGATAGGAATCATAATTTTAAGTGGCAGTCTGGTAATATCAAATACTTCAGTGCTTCCGGTTTTGGCAGAGAAGAGTAGTTTTTTTAAGAAGATTTTTGAAAAAGTGCAGGGTGAAAGCCAGTATAGTGGTGATTATGATAAAAATGCGGTTCAAACAGACGGTATTACAAGTGAAACTACAGAGGATCTGAGGTTTGAATTTTCAGAAGTTGTATGCACGAGTCAGTCTATGACATATTCAATTCAGATTACATCCCAAAAAGGTTTTCCAGAGGAAGCAATGAAAAAATCGACAAATGAATCAGATTCTGAAGGAAAATGGATGTATCTGGTTGGAACACAGTCTGCTGATTTCCTTAATAATACGATTGAAGAAGAAAATACATATGATATGCCCTTTATTAAAGGTCATTATGAAGATGAGCATACATTTATTGGAACTATGCGCGTTGATTTTAATCATTATCCATTTGATGGAAATGAGATACCAGAACATTTTATATGGAATTTAAATATCAATAGTATTTTATATCCAAATGTTGAAACCGGGGTAATGGAAAAATTGTTGACAGACGGTGGTTTGAAGTTTGAGTTTTATGTTGACAGACAAAATCTTGGGGAGAAAATTGTTAAAGTAAATAAAGTCAGTCCGAGTGGATGGAAAATTACGGATATTACTCTAACACCATATGAGATGATTGTGAATGAGGAGTATGATGAAGCCAATACACAAAAAGGATATGAGCAGGCAGACAGCATCCGAGAGATTTGGACGGATGCAGATGGCAGAATTCTTCATAATAAAGTTGGTAGTTTTATGATTGAAGGATATAATATGTCAAACGTTACAGTGTATTATATGCCAACACCGGATGAGGATAGTAACACGATAATAATGGAGTATATTTATCAGGAAAATCATACAGATGCAGAAATTCAGAATTACTTAGAAGAGAATTGTGTATCTAAACAAGAAATCTCTTTAGAATAGCATTTAATACAAAAGGGAAAGCGACTCCTCAACCGCTTTCCCTTAATTTATAATTGTTTGGAATTAATCTCCCCAAATGCGATGCGTATTCTGGACACTTACAGAATATCAATATACTCCCCGGCCAGTGCTTTATTCATGCTTCTTACTGCACAGAACTTTCCACACATACTGCAAGTATCGCTGTGGTCGTCCTCCGGTTTTCTGCTGTCGCGGATTGCTTTTGCAGTTTCAGGATCCAGAGCGCATTCAAACTGTGCATCCCAGTCAAGAACACGGCGGGCATCTGCCATCTTATCATCGATATCTCTTGCTCCAGGAATTCCTTTGGCAATATCAGCAGCATGAGCTGCAATTTTAGAAGCAATGATTCCCTGTTTTGTATCTTCAACATTTGGAAGAGCAAGGTGTTCAGCTGGTGTTACATAGCAGAGGAAGGAAGCACCGTTCATTGCTGCAACAGCTCCACCGATCGCGGAAGTGATATGGTCATATCCAGGCGCGATATCTGTAACGATAGGTCCAAGTACATAGAAAGGAGCTCCCATACAGATGGTCTGCTGCACTTTCATGTTAGCTGCAACCTGATCAAGCGGTACATGTCCAGGTCCTTCTACCATAACCTGAACATTATGATCCCAGGCACGTTTTGTCAGCTCACCGAGACGCACAAGCTCTTCAATCTGGCATACGTCTGTAGCGTCAGCCAGACATCCAGGACGGCACGCATCACCAAGTGAGATTGTCACGTCATATTCTTCGCAGATATCAAGAATCTCATCATAGTACTCGTAGAATGGGTTCTCTTCTCCTGTCATGCTCATCCATGCGAATACAAGGCTTCCTCCACGGCTTACAATGTTCATTTTACGCTTATGTTTTTTGATCTGTTCGATTGTTTTTCTTGTGATTCCGCAGTGAAGTGTAACGAAGTCAACACCGTCTTCTGCATGCATACGAATTACATCAAGGAAATCCTGTGCAGTCAGAGTAGCAAGATCTCTCTGATAATGAATGACACTGTCGTATACAGGAACTGTACCGATCATAGCAGGACATTCAGAAGTCAGTTTGCGACGGAACGGCTGTGTATCTCCATGGCTGGAAAGATCCATGATAGATTCGGCTCCAAGTTCTACTGCGCTCATTACTTTCTGCATTTCAATATCATAATCCTTGCAGTCACGGGAAACTCCAAGGTTGACATTGATCTTTGTGCGGAGCATGCTTCCGACACCTTCCGGGTTCAGTGCTTTATGATTCTTGTTAGCACAGATTGCAACCTTTCCTTCAGCGACAAGCTTCATCAGTTTGTCAGTTTCCATATGTTCTTTTTCAGCTACTGTTTTGATTTCCGGGGTGAGAATCCCTTTACGAGCTGCATCCATCTGGGTTGTGTAGTTTCTCATGTTGTTTTGCCTCCATTCGTATACGTGAATTATATAATTTTTGACGTCAGCAAAACACGGACAGCGTACACAAGAAAAGCTACGGTTCCATGCATATGAATAGATGCGGAAAGGAACGTAACTGTTTAGCTACACTACCAGCGAATGAATATAAGATTATGCTGACGCCTTCAACGGAGATGTATTAATGACTGTAAGATAAGAAAGTCATTAATGGAATACTCCGGTGATTACAGATTGATTCTGCATTTTCTTGTGCGGTACAAGGTGGTGTCCCCAATGTATCGCATAGAACAACTTATGAAGTCGGGAAAAGCTGTGCCATTACTCCACTTTTCTGGAATACTGAAATCAGCAGGAATGCCAGGATACTTCCGGCTACTGTTGAGATCAGGAATGGGATCACATAGATAAATAATCCTGCCGGTGCTGCTCCCATAAGGAATAAAGCAACCGGATAAGCAGCAATTCCTCCGAGAATACCTGTTCCAAGTGCCTCTGCAAGACAAGTAAGGCTTAAATTCTTACATTTCTTGTAAACAAGTCCACAGCAGAGAGCTCCGATCATACTACCCGGGAAAGCCATCAGACTTCCGATTCCAAGTATGTTGCGTAGAAGGCTTGCACAGAATGCAATTCCAACGCCCCAGCCGGGACCAAGAAGTACGGCTGCAAAGATATTTACCATATGTTGAACCGGTGCACATTTACTTCCGGCTACAGGAAAGCTTAAAAAGCTTCCAACGATGGCAAGAGCGGTGAGAACACCTGCAAGTGCCAGTTTTTTTGTGTTTGTTGTCTGTTTCATAATTTGAGTCTCCTTTCAGATGTAAAAAAGGATCCTCACCTGAGTGAAGATCCTACCAGCTGTCCGAAGTAAAAAGAGATGCAAGGGCATCTCAATCATTACATGGTATCAATTCCCTCCGTTGGCATTATCCAAATCAGGTTTAAACGGGTCGAAACGGTAACACGTCTCCTCTCAGCCGGTTCTGACCAGCTCCCCTTTGACAATATTTAGTTCTTTGTCTGATGCTATTATGAACCGAAAAAGTGAAAAATGCAAGAGGAAAATTTGAAGCAAAAAGAGAAAAAATTTAAATCAGGTTTAAAATTATAAGAAGCTGTATTGAAAAATAAATAGAAAAACAATACAACTTCTTATTTTTATATATTATTACATAAAAAACAGAAGAAAAAGATTGGGTATACTGCGAATTGTATTGCAACATGTATTGTTGTATATTAAGTACATGAAGAAAAAGTACTGATCAGAGCAATGATAATCAGAACACTGTAAGTGATAACGGTAATTATGGTTAATTGTATGGAGAGGTCACGGGCGAATGAAAAAATTTGAAAAAATCGTAACCTGGATTCAGGAGGAAGTCAGGTCGGGAAGAATGGTTTCCGGGGAGAAACTCCCTGCGGAACTGGAACTGTCTGAACAATTCCAGGTCAGTCGTCAGACCGTGCGACGGGCATTGGAAGAATTAGTAAAAGAGAATATTGTGGAAAGCAGACGTGGAAGTGGCTCTTATATATGTGAAGATGCGGGAATGCTTTTGGGGAATCCAGAAAGAAGAGCAGAACACGAAGAAAAACGAATCGCAGTAATGCTAACGTATATCGATACCTATATTTTCCCTGTTATTGTCCGGGAAATTGAGAAAAAGGTGACACAGGCAGGCGGGATTCTTCAGATTGCAATGACAGATAATTCCATTGCGAAGGAACGGATGCATCTGGAAGAATTTTTGAGAACAAGAAGAATTGACGGATTGATCGCAGAGCCTGTAAAAAGCGGACTTCCGAATCCGAATTTAGATTTATATCAGAAATTACAGAAATCAGGAATACCGGTTTTGTTTGTGAATAGTTTCTATGAGAATCTCACAATTCCGCATGTCAGTCTGGATGATGAGAAAGCAGGCTACATTGCGACGAAACACCTTTTGGAATGTGGACATACAAGAATAGCAGGAATCTTCAAGGCGGATGATGGGCAGGGAAGAATGCGATATGCAGGATACACAAAAGCACTCATGGAACATTCACTTAAGATTAAAAATCGTCAGATTTTATGGGTTGATTCGGAAGATATCCGGGAAATGGAGATGGAAAGTGACAGAATCCTGAAACGTTTAGATGGATGTACGGCCTGTGTCTGTTACAATGATGAGATTGCAAGTAAACTGGTCAAGGTATTGCAAAGTGCGGAAATCAAAGTCCCAGATCAGATTTCCGTTATTGGAATCGATAATTCCAGTCTTGCAAGATTTTGTGAAGTACCGATCACATCGGTGAATAATCCGGCGAATGAGATTGGAAAGTGTGCAGCACAGATTATATTGGATAAGATTGATAAAAATATGGAAATGTACTCAGCGGAATTTGCACCGGAACTTGTGATGCGAAATTCTGTGAAATTATATAATGAAGTCATGTAGACAGCAGACGAAAGGAGAAGAACAATGTTAGAACAGTTAAAAAAAGAAGTGTATGAGGCAAATATGCTGCTTCCAAAATACGATCTGGTTACATTTACATGGGGAAATGTAAGTGGAATCGATCGAGAAAGCGGACTTTTTGTTATTAAACCAAGTGGAGTTGAATATGATAAGCTGACTCCGGAAGATATGGTAGTTGTTGATCTGAACGGAAATAAAGTAGAGGGACGTTACAACCCATCTTCCGATACACCGACACATGTTGTTCTTTATAATCGTTTTCCAAAAATCGGTGGTGTTGTACATACACATTCTGCATGGGCAACAAGCTGGGCACAGGCAGGAAGAGATATTCCATGTTACGGAACAACACATGCAGATTACATCTATGGAGAAATCCCATGCGTGCGTAATCTGACGAAAGAAGAGATTGAGGAAGCATATGAGAAGAACACAGGAGTTCTGATTGCAGATGAGTTTGAAGCTAAGAAGAAAGATTATATTGCAGTTCCGGCAGTTCTTTGTAAGAATCATGGTGTATTTACATGGGGGAAAGATGCACACGAAGCAGTTCACAATGCAGTTGTTGCAGAAGAAGTTGCAAAGATGGCAGCAAGATGTGAGATGATCAATCCGCAGGTAAAACCGGCTCCGCAGGAACTTCAGGATAAGCATTACTATAGAAAACATGGTGCGAATGCCTATTACGGACAGAATACAGCAAAATAATAACTGTCAAGTATAACACAGTAACAAATTAAGTGATAAATAAAAAATAACTATAAACATTTTATTACAAGGAGGACACAAAAATGTTAAAGAAGAAAGAGTACAAATTCTGGTTTTGCACAGGTTCACAGGATCTTTACGGAGATGAATGTCTGGCGCATGTAGCAGAGCATGCCAAGATTATCGTAGAGAAGCTCAATGAGTCTGGAGTTCTTCCATATGAAGTTGTATGGAAACCAACATTGATCACAAACGAACTGATCCGTAAGACTTTTAATGAAGCTAATATTGATGATGAATGTGCCGGTGTCATTACATGGATGCATACATTCTCACCTGCAAAATCATGGATTCTTGGACTTCAGGAGTTCAGAAAACCACTGCTTCACCTTCATACACAGTTCAATATGGAGATCCCATATGACACGATCGATATGGATTTCATGAATGAGAACCAGTCAGCACATGGTGGACGTGAGTTCGGACACATTTTCACAAGACTTGGAATCGAGAGAAAAGTTGTTGTTGGACACTGGTCAGACGAGAAGGTTCAGGAGAAGATCGCTTCCTGGATGCGTACAGCAGTTGGTGTGATCGAGAGCAGCCATGTACGTGTCATGAGAGTTGCAGACAACATGAGAAATGTAGCTGTTACTGAAGGTGATAAAGTAGAGGCACAGATTAAATTCGGATGGGAAGTAGATGCTTATCCGGTAAATGAGATCGCAGAGTCTGTAGATGCTGTAAGCGCAGCAGATGTAAATACATTAGTAGAAGAGTATTATGACAAATATGAGATCCTTCTTGAAGGAAGAGATCCGGAAGAGTTTAGAAAACATGTTGCTGTTCAGGCACAGATTGAGCTTGGATTCGAGCGTTTCCTTGAGGAGAAAAATTATCAGGCAATCGTTACACATTTTGGAGATCTCGGTGCACTCAAACAACTTCCTGGACTTGCGATCCAGCGTCTGATGCAGAAGGGATATGGATTTGGAGCTGAAGGAGACTGGAAGACAGCAGCTATGGTCCGTATCATGAAGATCATGACAGAAGGCATGAAAGATGCAAAAGGAACATCGATGCTGGAAGATTATACATACAATTTTGTGCCTGGAAAAGAAGGAATTCTTCAGGCTCATATGCTTGAGATCTGCCCATCTATCGCAGATGGTCCGATCAGCATCAAGGTAAATCCACTTTCTATGGGAGACAGAGAAGATCCTGCAAGACTTGTATTTACATCAAAAGAAGGAAAAGGTATCGCAACATCACTGATCGATCTTGGAGACCGTTTCCGGCTGATCATCAATACAGTGGACTGCAAGAAGAATGAGAAACCAATGCCGAAGCTTCCGGTAGCAACAAACTTCTGGACACCGGAACCGGATCTTGCAACAGGAGCTGAAGCCTGGATTCTTTGCGGTGGTGCACATCATACAGCATTCTCTTATGATATCACTGCAGAACAGATGGGTGACTGGGCAGCAATGATGGGAATCGAAGCTGTATATATTGATAAAGATACAACAATCCGTAATCTGAAAAATGAACTCAGATGGAATGAACTTGCATTTAGAAAATAAAAAATCATTAAGAGGATAACCTTCAATACTTAAAAATTCATCGAAAAATCATTGAAATGAAGAAAACGAAAAGGTATAATATCTAATTAGAAAAAAAGTCTCCGTAAATCTGTCTGCTAAGAAAATGCAAAGCAGACAGATCTGCGGAGCAAAAAGGAGTTTAAGTATGAGTATTAAAATTGGTATTTTAGGTTATGGTAATCTTGGAAGAGGCGTTGAGTGCGCAGTAAAGCAGAATGATGATATGGAGCTTGTGGCAGTGTTCACAAGAAGAAATCCGGAAGATGTCAAGATTCTGACAGAGACTGCGACAGTTTGTAATGTAGCAGACGTAGAAGACTGGAAAGATAAGATTGACGTTATGATAATTTGCGGAGGAAGCGCAACAGACCTTCCAAAACAGACACCTGTTTACGCAAAGATGTTCAATGTAATCGATAGTTTTGATACACATGCAAGAATCCCGGAGCATTTTGCAAATGTAGATGCAGCCGCAAAAGAAGGCGGACATGTAGGAATCATCTCCGTGGGCTGGGATCCGGGAATGTTCTCACTGAACAGACTGTATGCGAATGCAATTCTTCCGGATGGAAATGATTACACATTCTGGGGCAAAGGTGTAAGCCAGGGACATTCTGACGCAATCCGCAGAGTTGAAGGTGTCAAAGACGGAAAGCAGTACACAATTCCGGTAGAGGCTGCACTGAAAGCAGTAAGAAACGGAGAGAATCCGGAGCTTACAACAAGACAGAAACATACAAGAGAGTGTTTCGTTGTACTGGAAGAAGGAGCAGATGCGGCGAAGGTAGAAGAAGAGATCAAGACAATGCCGAACTACTTCTCAGATTATGATACAACAGTACACTTTATCAGTGAAGAAGAACTGAAAGCAAACCACAGCGGAATTCCGCACGGTGGATTTGTACTCCGCAGCGGAAAGACAGGATGGGATGGTGAGAATAAGCACCTGATCGAATATAGTCTGAAACTGGATTCCAATCCGGAATTTACATCATCTGTACTGATCGCTTATGCAAGAGCAGCTTACAGACTGGCAAGCGAAGGACAGAGCGGATGCAAGACAGTATTTGATATTGCACCTGCATACTTAAGCGCAAAGAGCGGAGAAGAGCTTAGAAAACATATGTTATAAATACATGTTGCGTGACATTTTGCGGCAAAATCTGCTGTGAAAAAACGGAAGCAATGTGTTATATGAATCGGATGCGGCGATGACTTATTAAAAGGAGTTATACGCCGCATTTTTTACAGGAGGGCAAAAATATGAGAGGAAAAGAAGAGATTAAGAAAACAATCGAAGAAGGAAAGGCAGTGCTTGGAATTGAGTTTGGTTCTACAAGAATCAAAGCAGTTTTAATTGATGAGGATAAAAGTCCGATCGCATCCGGAAGTTATGACTGGGAGAATCAGCTTGTAGATAACATCTGGACATACAGCATGGAGAAAATCCAGAATGGTCTTCAGGGATGTTACCAGGATCTTGTGAAAGATGTAGAAGCAAAATATAATGTGAAGCTTACAAAATTTGCAGCACTCGGAGTCAGCGCAATGATGCATGGATATCTTGCATTTGATGAGAATGATGAATTGCTTGTTCCGTTCCGTACCTGGAGAAATACGATCACAGAAGAAGCTTCTGAAAAACTGACAGAGCTCTTCTCTTATCATATTCCGCAGCGTTGGAGTATTGCTCATCTGTACCAGGCAATCTTAAATGGTGAAGAACATGTAAAAGATGTTCGTTATATTACAACACTTGCAGGATATATCCATTGGAAACTGACCGGCAAGAAGGTGCTCGGAAATGGTGATGCAGCAGGAATGTTCCCGATTGACATAGCTACTAAGAAGTTTAATGAGAAGATGATGGATCAGTTTGATGAACTTACAACAGAAAAGAATTTCCCATGGAAGATCCGCGAAATCCTTCCGGAAGTTCTTGTTGCCGGAGAAGACGCAGGCGTATTGACAGAAGAAGGCGCAAAACTGCTTGATCCTACAGGAACACTTCAGTCCGGAATTCCAATGTGTCCTCCGGAAGGAGATGCCGGAACAGGAATGGTTGCAACAAACAGCGTTGCTGTCCGCACAGGAAATGTATCTGCCGGAACAAGTGTATTTGCAATGGCAGTACTTGAGAAAGACCTGACAAAGCCTTACGAAGAAATTGACCTTGTAACAACTCCGGCCGGAGATCTTGTAGCAATGGTACACTGTAATAACTGTACATCAGATCTGAATGCATGGGTGAACCTGTTCCGTGAATTTGCAGAGAGTATGGGAATGACAGCAGATATGAACCAGATTTTTGGAACACTTTATAACAAAGCATTAGAAGGAGATTCCGATTGTGGCGGACTTCTGGCTTACAACTATTTCTCAGGAGAGCATATTACAGGATTTAACGAAGGAAGACCGTTGTTCGTTCGTAAACCTGACAGCAAATTTAATCTTGCAAACTTTATGAGAGTGCATCTTTATACTTCTCTTGGAGCATTGAAGACAGGAATGAATATCCTTCTGAAAAAAGAACATGTTGCATTGGATCGAATGATGGGACATGGCGGATTGTTTAAGACAAAAGGTGTTGGACAGAGAATCCTTGCAGGAGCAATCAATACACCGGTTTATGTTATGGAGACAGCAGGTGAAGGTGGTGCATGGGGAATCGCACTGCTTGCCGATTACCTTATTAAGAAAGAGGACAAGGAATCGCTGACAGATTATCTTGAGAACAAAGTATTCCATGATGCAGTGGGAACAGGAATGGATCCGGTTGCGGAAGATGTGGAAGGATACGAGAAATTTATGGAAACATATGCTAAGGGTCTTGCAATCGAGAAAGCAGCGGTTGAAAATTTATAGTTACGTGTGTTGCTGGACGGTGGGAGATGGAGTGCGAATGATGTCCTCAAGAGGCTGTACATGGTATCCCATTTCTTCCCATCTGGTCAGTAGTTCATCCAGAATTTCAGCATTAGTGGAAGAGGTGCTGTGGAGCAGAACGATAGCTCCGGGATGAATCCTTCCGAGGAGTTTAGAGAAAGCTTCTTCTTTGGATGGCTGGTTATCCTGATACCAGTCTACGTAGGCGAGACTCCAGAAGAAACTTTTGTAACCAAGCTCTTTTGCCATTTGAAGATTGGCTTCACTGTATTTTCCCTGAGGAGGCCGATAGTATTTGGTCATATTCTTTCCGGTTACATTTTTATAGGCAGTTTCTACATAGTCCAGTTCTTTTTGGAAATCTTCTATAGAAGAAATACGGGACATGTCGGGGTGATGCCAGGTATGGTTTCCTACGGTGTGTCCTTCTTTCGTTATCCGTTTGATCAATTCAGGTTCGGAGTCAATGTAGGTTCCTACAACGAAAAAAGTGGCTTTTACCTGATGCTTTTTCAGTGCATCAAGGATAGCAGGAGTATTTCCGTTTTCGTAACCGGCATCAAAAGTAAGATACAGAACTTTTTCAGTCGTATCCTGTGCATAATAAGCATCCATAGATGCAAGTTCCTGGATCGAAGCATTTCCAACAGGAGTTTTGCCTTCTTGCTGAAAACTTAACCCCCAGTTTCCTTCTGAAGAAAGGGTGAGATCAGGAAGGGCACAGGAAATTGTCCGGGGGATAGAAGTCACGGAGTTCTGGTTGACAGGAGAGAGGAGAGCCGAAGCTGACTCACCGGAAAAAGCGGAAATCTGTTCTTTAAGAAATCCGGCTCCAATACCTGAAAAATAAGAGAAGATAAGAAATAAAATGCAATATTTTTTTGATTTCAAAGGGTGTATGGGAAAATGGATACATTTCCGGGAAAGAGAGAGTTTCATTCGTTCACCTCGGAAAATCGTTAATAGAATATATGAAATTGTATTTCTTTTTATACTTGTTGAGCAGGCAAAGGAATGATATACTAATCCGGTAATTGTATTGTATCCCGCAAGTTGGGAATGATAACAAGGAGGAATTGAATAATGAAAACAAAGAAACATGACACTCGTTGGATGGTTAGTGTTGCACTTATGGCAGCAATCGTGATCGTACTGGCCAATACACCGCTTGGTATGATCCAGCTCCCTATCATTAAGGCAACAACAGTTCATATTCCGGTGATCCTCGGAGCAATTCTGTTGGGACCTGGTGCAGGAGCAATTCTTGGAGCAGTTTTTGGTATATGCTCTCTGGTCAGTAATACAATGGCTCCGACACTGTTATCCTTTGCATTTTCACCATTTTTAAGTACAACAGGAATTCCTGGAGCGTTGAAAGCAATCTGGATTTCCGTTGGATGCAGAATTCTGATCGGTGTGGTAGCAGGATGGCTGTGGGTACTTTTTACAAAGATTAAACTGAATCAGTTTATCGCACTTCCGATTGTGGGATTTGTTGGTTCAATGGTGAATACTGTCACTGTAATGGGAAGTATCTATTTCCTGTTTGCACAGCAGTATGCCGAGGCAAAAGAAGTTGCACTTACAGCAGTATTCGGTCTGGTGATGGGAACTGTGACAGCATCTGGTATTCCGGAAGCAATCGCAGCAGCAATTCTCGTTCTTGCACTTGGAAAAGTACTTGTTGTAGTTTTCCGCAAGATGAACCTTGGGGCTGTGAATGTGGAGTCTGCAAAATAACAGACAGATTTTAAAATAGAAGAAAGATATGAATCATGAAGAAGTTGAATAAATGTGGAATCAAGACTGTTGTCAGTTCACAAAGTTGTGAAATAGTAATAAAACCACAAAAAATCAACTTCTTCATGTTGCTTTTTGATGAATTTTAGTTGCTGTTATAGTTGATTAAGTGTCAGGTGTGTATTATAATAAAGCTATATGATATGCAAAAACTGTTGGAAGATCAGAACAGCAGAAAGAAGAGGAGAAAGATATGGCAGAGGATTACAGAAACCAGGCAATCGGCGTATTTGAACTGGAAAGTGAGTGTATCTGTTTTGTAGCACTTGATGCGGCAGCAAAAGCAGCAGCAGTAAAGATTCAGGGTGTGGAGAGAAATCGTCTTGCGGCAGGAGCCTGCGTGAAGATGAGAGGAAGTGTCTCTGACGTGAAGGCTGCAATGGAAGCAGCACTGGATGTAGCCAGACCGTTGACGAAGATTGTTTCCCATACGGTGATTGCATCACCTTCTGAGGATACGGAAAAAGCAATTGCAATGACAATTAATAAATAGGTATTTGTTCAATTGTCTGTTGTACATATGAGAAGAGTATTGTTTTGTGAGGAAATCAGAGAAGGAAAAGAAAGGGAAATAAGATGAAGAAATATGGAGCATATGGCCTGGTAGAGGTAAAAGGAGAATCCAATGCGGTGATCGTAGTTGACCGCATGTTAAAGACTGCAGAAGTAGAGTATGTGACACAGGACACAAAGTGTGGTGGACATGCACTTGTTTTTGTAGGTGGCAGCGTATCAGCAGTAACAGCAGCGGTTGATGAAGTGAAAAATAATGCACCGTGTAAGATAGAACATACGGCTGTGATCTCCAATCCGTCTCAGGAGATGGTTGACATAGTAGAAATGTTTAAGAATAGATAAGAGTTAGGATTAAGTAAAATGGAAAGAGCAATCTTGTTTTTTGATATTGATGGAACAGTGTTGAGTGAAGTGACAAAAGAGGTACCGCAAAGTGCGATTGAGGCAATGGAAAAAGCACGAGCGGAAGGACATCTGCTGTTTATTAATACAGGCAGAACAATCTGTAGTATTCCGACAGAGGTGAGAAAATTCCAATTTGATGGGTATTTGTGTGGCTGTGGGACATATCTTACAGAACATGATGAAGTTTTGCTAAAAAGCTCGATTGAGAAGCAGAGAGGTATAGAACTGCTGCGAAAAGCAAAAGAATGTAATCTTGGTGTTATTGCAGAAGGACAAGAGGATTGTTATTTTCCTGGGCACATATCACGATTTGACAGGTTAGAATCTACAAGAAGATATTTTGCATCTAGAGGAATAGGAATCGAACAGTCTTTAGAGAGCGAAAGATTTGAATATGATAAGTTGTTTGTTTACGTAGATGATAAGAGTGATTTTGATTCTTTTCGTGAATATCTTGGAGATGACATGGAAGCACTTGACCGTGGCGGAAAGGCTTATGAAGTGATTCAAAAAGGATTTTCCAAAGCAACCGCCTGTCAGTTTATTATGGAAAAATATGGCTTGGATGCAAGTCGGGCGTATGTCTTCGGAGACAGCAGTAATGATCTGGCGATGTTTGAATATGCGGATCATGCGATTGCGATGGGCAGACATGATTCAGTATTGGATCCACATGCTGAGTTTGTCACAAAGACTGTGGAAGAAGATGGAATTGCATATGCCATGAAGCATTATGGATTGATTTAGAATTGAAAATAGGATTCATCAGTGAGAGATTATTGATGAATCCTATTTTTAATATATTAGGAAAGCGCATTCCTAATATTTGCTTTAAACAATACCGGCACCGTCAAAGAAGCTGACATCTGTTGGATATACATAGCTGTCTCCAATATCATGAAGAAGTACGACATTCAGATGATTATTCAGGTTCTTTTTATCCAAAGAAATTGCATCAGTCAGTACATCAACCGGTAAATTGGAGTTGTCCGGAAGTTTATAAATCTCCAATGCTTTTTTGATCTGTTCTGCGCATCCGGATGCGGTTAATCCTTTTTCTTCTGCAATCTTTGTGATCTGATACATACCGATTCCGACAGCCTCTCCATGGCTTTCACGTTCATAATTGAAGTGCTGTTCGATTGTGTGTGCAAGTGTGTGTCCAAAGTTCAGAAGAATACGTTCCCCAAGGTCAAACTGATCGGCTTCGACAACGACTCTTTTGATATCAACGCAACGTGCAATAATCTGTGTCAGCTTCGGCTTTAAATCATCGAAGGAAGTATGTCTACATAAAAGCTCAAAAAGCTCTTTGTCTTTGATGCATCCATATTTGATCACTTCGCCCATTCCATCACTGATGAAATGATCTGGCAATGTATTCAGCACATCTGGGTCAATGATGACTGCCTTTGGGTGATAAAATGCACCAACAAGATTTTTTCCCTGTGGAAGATCTACCGCAACTTTTCCACCAACAGAGGAATCAACCTGTGCGAGGAGTGAGGTTGGAATTTGTACAAATTTGATTCCGCGCAGATAACTGCTGGCAGCAAATCCGGCAAGATCACCGATCACACCGCCACCAAGTGCGATGAGCAGGTCACTTCGTGTTAGTTTTGCATTTATTAATGCTTCATAGATCTTAGGCAGAGACTGGAAACTCTTAGTAGGTTCGCCGTGAGGCAGAACAAAAGAGTGGCATTCAAACCCTGAGTCAGACAATGCTTTTGTGATAATTTCTCCATAGAGAGGAAAAACATTATCATCTGAAACGATCATGATTTTTTTTCCGGAGAACACTTCGCTTACAAGTTCTCCGGTTTTGGCAAGGATTCCATTTTCAATATGGATCGGATAAGAATTCGGTCCAAGATCAACTGTTAATTTCATGACGATCTCCTTAGAATTTTTTACCGACTACTTCGGCAATTTGACGAACTTGCTGAAGCAGAACATCATATTTCTCAGGTTTCAAAGATTGGGCTCCGTCACAAAGGGCAGCTTCCGGATTGTTGTGAACTTCAATCATAAGTCCGTCAGCACCTGCAGCAACTGCAGCCTTTGCCATAGGTTCAACAAGCCACCATTTTCCGCCTGCATGACTTGGATCAATAACGATCGGAAGATGTGTCTTGCTACGAAGAACAGGAATACACTGAAGATCCAGCGTGTTTCTTGTAAAAGTCTCAAAAGTACGGATACCACGTTCGCAGAGGATGACATTTTCGTTACCGGATGCCATGATATATTCAGCAGACATGATCCATTCTTCGTATGTGGCATTCAGTCCTCTCTTTAACAGGATTGGGCGGTCAACCTGTCCTAATTCTTTGAGAAGGTCAAAGTTCTGCATATTGCGGGCACCGATCTGAATCAGGTCAACTTTCTCATTGAATACATCCAGATATTTGGAAGACATGAGTTCTGTGACAATAGGAAGTCCGACTTCTTTTCTGACTGCACAGAGAATATCAAGTCCCTCAAGTCCGAGTCCCTGGAAAGCGTAAGGACTTGTTCTTGGCTTGAATGCGCCGCCGCGGAGAAGATTTGCTCCGGATGCTTTTGCTTTTTGAGCAATCTCAAGAACCTGCTCATAGGATTCTACAGAACAAGGTCCTGCAATCAGTCCTAAATGTTCACCGCCGATCTTAACACCGGAAACATCTATAATAGAGTCTTCCGGATGAAATGCGCGATTCGCAAGCTTATAAGGCTCCTGTACATGCATAACTTTGTCGACACATGTGTCAATTTCAAATTGTCTTGGATCGATCAGTGTTGTATCTCCGATACATCCGATGATCGTCATTCCGGTTCCCTGAACCAGATGAGTGTCAAGTCCGTGTTTTTTCACAAGGTTTTCAACACGATGTATATTTTCCTCAGAAGTATGAGGTTTCAAAACAATAATCATTTTTTATCATCCTCCTTAATATTCGTACTGTAAAATTTTAGTTGTTTAAAGTGCGAAAACATATGTATCATAAAACATATACAATAAGATGTCAATGTCTTTTGGATCATTTGAAGAAATATATCAAAAAAACATGAAAAATGGTGTAATTATTTCATGAATAATCACATTGACGGATAGTGTGCGTAGTGCTAATCTAAAAAGCGTGTCATGTGAAGAGAGAGTTCTCCTGGCATGAGATTGACAGAAACTGACGGAAGAATCGTTTCTGGAACTTGACATATAGGCTTACATATTAAGAAGAGGTAAAACAAATGAAGATTTTAAAACAGTTTGGTGTGATATTCGGTGTCTGTTGGGTCAGCCTTGTAATTGAACATTACTTGCCGTTTTCTTTCCCGGCGAGTGTGATCGGTATGATTTTATTGTTACTCTGTCTGCTGACCGGGTTCTTAAAGATTGAGCATGTGCAGGAAAAAGCAGATTTCTTATTAGGAAATATGGCGTTCTTTTTTGTACCGGCAGGTGTAAGTATCATTAATTATTTCGATATTTTAAAAAATACAGTACTTCAGCTTCTTGTAATCTGTGTTGTATCCACGATTGTAACATTTGCTGTGACAGCGTATGCGGTTACGCTGACAGTGAAATTGATGGAGAAGAAAAAAGGAGGAAAGAAAGCATGAAAGAATTAATAGCATCCCCTTATTTTGGAGTGGGATTGAGCGTGGTAGCATTTTGGATAGGAGAAAAACTGCATAATAAATTAAAGACACCGATCTGTAATCCTCTGATCGTTGCGATTGTATTGATCGTAGGTGTGCTTTTGATTTTTGACATTCCTTACGATAGTTATAATGTGGGTGGGGCTTTGATCAATATGTTCCTTGCTCCTGCAACAGCATGTCTTGCAGTTGCAATTTATACAAAGATTGATATTTTGAAGAAATACTGGCTTCCAATTGTAGTTGGATGTACTGCAGGATCAGCAGCATCTATGGCAAGCGTGTTTGGAATGTGCAAATTATTTGGACTGGATCAGAGCATGACAGTTTCACTGATCCCTAAGTCGGTGACTACACCTATCGCAGTGAGTGTTTCAGAACCGGCGGGTGGAGTGGTGCCGATTACAGTAGTTGCTGTTATTTTCACAGGGATTCTTGGAAGTATTCTGGCTCCGACATTGATTAAAATATTTCATGTGAAAGATTCTGTGGCAGCAGGACTTGCGATCGGTGCATGTAGTCATGCGGTCGGAACATCAAAGGCAATTGAAATCGGTGAGATCGAGGGTGCAATGAGTGGTCTTGCAATCGGAATCTGTGGAATTATTACAGTGCTGTTTTCAATGCTTATTATGTAGGTGAATTTAATAATCAGGAAAAGAATCGATTCAATCAGGATTTTTCGTATAGAAACATTGCCTGATTGAATCGATTCTTTTGTTTTTGAAAAAAATAAGGATTTCACGCTTCGGTCATGACAAATGTGGAAACTTATGTTATACTCTAAGTTAAGTTAGTGCCATTATACTTTGAATTATAGTTTGTGTGAAAAGACAGAACAGGCACTGAAAGATAGAATTAAAGGAGCTATACGGTATGAAAAGAGTATTGTTAAAGCTGAGCGGAGAAGCTCTTGCAGGCGAGAAGAAGACTGGGTTTGATGAGGCAACCTGTATTGGAGTTGCGAAGCAGGTAAAACAGCTTGTAGATGAAGGTGTACAGGTAGCAATCGTAACAGGAGGAGGAAACTTCTGGAGAGGAAGAACAAGTGAGACAATTGATCGCACAAAGGCAGATCAGATTGGTATGCTTGCAACAGTTATGAACTGTATCTATGTGTCAGATATTTTCCGCCATGTAGGAATGAAGACAGAAGTATTCACACCTTTTGTATGCGGAGCATTTACATCTCTGTTCTCAAAGGATGCGGCAGTTGCAGCACTGGAAGAAAGCAAGGTAATCTTTTTCGCAGGCGGAACAGGACATCCATATTTCTCAACAGATACAGGTGCAGTTCTCCGTGCAATTGAGATTGAGGCAGATGCAATGCTTCTTGCAAAGGCAATTGACGGTATCTATGACAGTGATCCGAAGGTGAATCCGGCAGCAGTGAAGTATGATGAAATCTCCATTCAGGAAGTGATCGATCAGAAACTCGCAGCAGTTGACCTGACAGCATCCATTCTCTGTCTTGAGAATAAGATGCCAATGCTTGTATTCGGACTTAATGAAGAGAATAGTATTGTGAATACAATGCAGGGAAAATTCACAGGAACAAAAGTTACTGTATAAACTATTTTAAATAGCGGAGGAATTACAGCATGAATGAAAAAAATAAAATCTATGATGATAAGATGACAAAGACAATTAACAATCTGGATGGAGAGCTTGCTACAATCCGTGCAGGACGTGCAAACCCACATGTACTGGACAAGCTGGCAGTTGATTATTACGGAACACCAACACCGATCCAGCAGGTAGCGAATGTATCTGTACCGGAAGCACGTATGATCCAGATCCAGCCATGGGAGAAGAGCATGCTCAAGGCAATTGAGAAAGCAATTCTTACATCTGATATCGGAATTAACCCGACAAACGATGGAACATCTATCCGTCTGGTATTCCCGGAACTGACAGAGGACCGCAGAAAAGAACTTGCAAAAGATGTTAAGAAAAAAGGTGAGGAAGCGAAAGTTGCTGTACGTAATGTTCGCCGTGACGGAAATGTTGCTTTCAAGAAACTGAAAGGAACGGAAATTTCTGAAGATGAGATCAAAGATCTTGAAGATGAACTTCAGAAGATCACAGACAAGTATGTTGCTAAGATTGACAAAATGGTAGAGGCGAAGTCCAAGGAAATCATGACAGTCTAAATCGAAAAACAGCAGAGCTGAATTGTCAGATTGTAATGTGGAAAAACTGTTTACAGATTATTTGTACGCAGATAAGTTTTTAAGAACATGGAGGCTTATTTAAGGCCTCCATTTCTTCTTTAAAGAAGTTGCGACAGAGAGGATGAGAAAATGAACGTACCACAGCATATTGCGATTATTTTAGATGGAAACGGACGCTGGGCAAAATCAAAAGGAATGCCGAGAAATTACGGACATGCACAGGGAGCCAAGAACGTTGAAAAAATCTGTGAAGAAGCATGGCGCATGGGAATCAAGTACCTGACAGTCTATGCATTTTCTACAGAGAACTGGAGCAGACCACAGAATGAAGTGGATGCATTGATGAAACTTTTAAGAAATTACATGAAAACATGTCTGAAGACAGCGGCAAAGAATGATATGAAGATTCGTGTGATCGGTGACATTGAACCGTTGGATGAGGATATCAAGAGCCGGATCAGAGAACTGGAAGAGGCAACAGCCGACAATGGAGGGCTTAATTTTACAATTGCCCTGAATTATGGAAGCCGTGATGAAATCACAAGAGCAGCCAGAAAGCTCGCGAAGGATTGTGCGGCCGGCAAGGTGAATCCGGACACGATCGATGAATCATTATTTAATTCTTATCTGGATACAAATGATATTCCGGATCCGGATTTGATGATCCGTACAAGTGGAGAACAAAGATTATCGAATTATCTGCTCTGGCAGCTGGCATATTCAGAGTTTTATTTTACAGATATTCCGTGGCCGGCATTTACAAAAGAAGAGCTTATAAAAGCGGTGGAAGAATATAACCGCAGGCATAGAAGATTCGGCGGAGTAGAGGAGGCGGAATAAAGATGTTTAAAACAAGGTTACTAAGTGGAATACTATTAGTGATCATCGCGCTTGTCACAGTGATCACGGGCGGAAACCTGCTCTTTGCAGTCTTGTTATTGATCAGTCTGATCGGAATGACAGAGCTGTATAAAGTATTTCACATAGAGAAGAAGGCACCTGGAATTGTCGGATATATTTTTGCAATCCTGTATTATGGGTTATTATATTTTAAACCGCTCCTTCCGGGAGAATCTTTAAATTGGTTTGTTATGCTGTTTATGGCTTTTTTGATCTGTCAGATGGCGGTTCTTGTATTTGCCTATCCGAAATATAATACACAGCAGATTTTTGCCGGCTTTTTCGGAATGTTCTATGTGGCAGTGATGCTCTCTTACATTTATCAGACAAGAAATCTTCCGGGAGGAATCTTCTCGGTATGGCTTGTATTTGTATGTTCCTGGGGATGTGATACTTGTGCATACTGTGTCGGTATGCTGATCGGAAAGCACAAGCTCGCACCGATTTTAAGCCCGAAGAAATCAATAGAAGGTGGAATTGGAGGAATCCTTGGTGCGGCATTGATCGGAGTATTGTATGGA
This sequence comes from uncultured Mediterraneibacter sp., assembly GCA_934309345.1. Classification (GTDB taxonomy): domain Bacteria; phylum Bacillota; class Clostridia; order Lachnospirales; family Lachnospiraceae; genus Mediterraneibacter. The sequence goes on from CAKRDD010000009.1 coordinate 70,501, forward strand.
CTTGCAATTAATTACTGGGGAAATGCGGCAGCAGATATATTGGAATATGCGATCATCGGTGCGGTTGGTGGAGCAATTTCACAGATTGGGGATTTGGCAGCTTCTGCGATCAAGAGATACCACAACATTAAAGATTATGGAAAACTGATTCCGGGACATGGAGGAATTCTTGACCGTTTTGACAGTGTGATCTTTACAGCACCTATTATTTTCTATCTTTCCCTGTTTCTGTAAAAGGAGATATATGTGATAGATGCGTTGCTGCTCCACAGTTTTGAGAACGGTAACACGAATGCAGAATAGAGGTAAAAAGTTACGATGAAGAAAATTGCAATTTTGGGATCTACAGGATCCATAGGAACACAGACATTGGAGATTGTCAGGACAAATGGCGATCTGGAGGTTACGGCACTTGCAGCAGGGAATAATATTGATCTTCTGGAGAAACAGATCAGAGAATTTAAGCCGAAACTGGCAGCAGTCTGGAAAGAAGAAAGAGCAAATGAATTAAAAGACAAAATAAATGATCTGGATGTTAAAGTAGTAAGCGGTATGGATGGACTGCTCGAAGTAGCGGGACAGCCGGAGGCAGAGATTCTTGTGACGGCAATTGTCGGAATGATTGGAATTCTTCCTACAATTGAAGCAATTAATGCAGGAAAAGATATTGCTTTGGCAAATAAAGAGACACTGGTTACAGCAGGACATATCATTATGCCGCTGGCAAAGGAAAAAGGAGTTTCTATTCTTCCGGTGGACAGTGAGCACAGCGCAATCTTCCAGTCTCTTCAGGGGGGACAGCAGAAGGCACTCCATAAGATTCTTCTGACGGCATCCGGTGGACCATTTAGAGGAAAGAAACTGGAAGACCTGGCGGACATTCAGGTAGAGGATGCATTGAAACATCCAAACTGGGCAATGGGACGCAAGATTACAATTGACTCATCTACAATGGTGAACAAAGGTCTTGAAGTGATCGAGGCGAAATGGCTCTTTGGAGTGGATGTAGATCAGATTCAGGTTGTTGTGCAGCCACAGAGTATCATCCATTCAATGGTGGAATATGAAGATGGTGCAGTGATCGCACAGCTTGGAACACCGGATATGAAGCTTCCGATCCAGTATGCACTCTATTATCCGGAACGTCGTTATCTTCCAGGTGACAGACTGGACTTTTCGACACTTCAGCAGATCACGTTTGAACAGCCGGATCTGGAGACATTTTATGGATTGAAACTTGCTTTTGAAGCGGGAAGAACAGGAGGTTCTCTTCCAACCGTATTAAATGCGGCAAATGAGAAAGCAGTTGCGCTGTTCCTTGACAGAAAGATTAAGTATCTCCAGATTCCTGAGATTATCCAGGCGTGTATGGAAGCACATAAAAATATTGCGGCTCCAACGGTTGAGGAGATACTAAAGACAGAACAGGAAACATATGAATTTATTAAAAACAGGTGGTAATGTATGGGCATAATCTTGGCAATTCTGCTATTCAGTGCGATTGTAATCTTTCACGAATTAGGACACTTCCTGCTTGCAAAGAAGAATAAGATCCGTGTGGATGAATTCTCTCTGGGTCTTGGACCGACTATTTTTGGAAAGCAGTTTGGAGAAACGAAATTCAGCTTAAAGCTTCTTCCGTTTGGCGGAGCCTGTATGATGGGAGAAGATGATGTGGATGATATGTCTGAAGGGAGTTTTAATAGCAAATCGGTCTGGGCAAGAATGTCAGTAATTGTTGCAGGACCGGTGTTTAATCTTATTCTTGCGTGGATTCTCTGCATGATCATTATTGGCTGGACGGGATATCGGGCACCGGTTGTAAGTAGTGTGACAGATGGATATTCAGCGCAGGAGGAAGGCATTGAACCGGGAGATGTAATCAAGAAGATCGGAGGAAAATCGGTTCATATCTGGAATGATATCAGTCTGTATAATATGATGCATGCAGGGACGAAAAGTGTAGAGGTTAAGTATGAACGTGATGGTAAGGATTACACTGTTGTGCTGGAACCAAAACAGAACGAGGGAGACGCGTTTCCACTGTTTGGAATTACCGGTGGTGAGATGGTTCGTCCGGGTGTGATCGGAACAGTCCGATACGGAGCATATACGGTAAAATATTGGATCACGTATACAGTTGACAGTCTGAAAATGTTGATCAGCGGAAAGGTAGGAGTAAAAGATCTTTCCGGACCGGTTGGAATTGTCAGTGCTGTAGATGATGTTTATCAGGAAGCAGCTCCGGCAGGTATGGCAGTAGTGATTTTAAATCTTCTTAATATAGGAGTACTTTTGACTGCCAACCTGGGTGTAATGAATCTGTTACCGCTTCCGGCGTTGGACGGTGGACGTCTTGTATTCCTTATCATTGAGGCCGTTCGTGGAAAGAGAGTGCCGCCTGAGAAAGAAGGCATGGTACATTTTGCAGGATTTGTGCTTCTGATGGCATTGATGGTTGTTATTATGTTTAATGACATTCTGAAACTTGTGTAGAAAACAGGAAAGAATAGGAGTTTCCCGCATATACTGGAAAAAGGAAACGAATCAGATGTGGGAGACAAACTATGAAACTTTTTCAACCGATACAAGGTTCAATTGAAAGCAAAGAAACGCAGGAGAATCTGATCGATCGTGGTCAACTACAGGTAAATGTTACATCTTCTGTGAATGCATTTCCAGTAAAAGAAGCACGGATTTCCATCTCTTATACAGGAATTCCGGAAAGTATATTAGAGCAGGTAGTCACGAATTCTTCCGGTCAGACAGAACTGGTTGAACTGAATGCACCACCGGAAGAATGGAGTCTGGATGAGAACGAAGAACGTCAACCATATTCAGAGTATACATTGAATATTGAAGCAGAAGGATTTGAGTCGATCAGTGTTGCGGGAACAGAGATCCTGGCAAACACAAAGGCAATCCAGAATATACGCATGAAACAAAAGGATCAGAGCAGGGAAGAAGAGCAGGTATTCGTCATCCCTGCTCATACTTTATATGGAAATTATCCTCCAAAGATTGCAGAAGAAGAGATTAAACCGGTAAATGAAACAGGAGAAATTGTCTTAAGCCGTGTGGTTGTGCCGGAATATATTATCGTACATGATGGATCGCCGCGGGATTCTACAGCACAGAATTATTATGTGAAGTACAAAGATTATATAAAAAATGTCGCATCAAGTGAAATCTATGCAACCTGGCCGGCAGATACCATAAGGGCAAATGTGCTGGCAATTATGTCGTTCACTTTGAACCGGGTTTATACAGAATGGTATCGAAATAAAGGGTTTGATTTTACAATTACATCATCAACGGCATTTGACCACAAATGGATCCCGGAGCGCAATATATTTGAGCCTATTTCCGTGATCGTGGATGAACTGTTTGCAGACTATCTGTCACGACCGAATGTGCGTCAGCCAATCCTGACGCAGTATTGTGATGGCCGCAGGGTGAGCTGCCCAAACTGGTTGACACAGTGGGGGTCGAAAAGTCTGGGAGAACAGGGATTTTCTCCAATTGAAATTCTAAGGTATTATTATGGTGACGATATGTATATCAATACGGCAGAAGCAATCTCAGGAGTTCCGTCTTCCTGGCCGGGATATACACTGGAACAGGGTTCACAAGGTCCCAAAGTGCGTCAGATACAGGAAGAACTGAATGTAATTGCGGGGGCATATCCGGAGATTCCAAAAGTGACGGAAGATGGAATCTATGGACCTGAAACAGAAGCGGCTGTCCGGAAATTTCAATCTATATTTGGTCTTCCGGTAACAGGAGATGTAGATTATAAAACATGGTATAAGATATCGGAAATTTATGTTGGCGTGTCAAGAATAGCAGAGCTTTCATAAAGTACAGGAACAGTTCAGACAGGAGACAGTGAAATTAATGGAAAGAGACAGAAGACGAAGGAAAAAACGACGAAGAAATAGAAAAACAACAAGAAAAGGATTCGTGTTTCTTGTACTTCTTCTTGTGATCATCGGAGCAGCAGGTGTATTAAAGATGACAAAAGCAGTACCCGGATTATTCCGTGAGTCTGGAAATATCTTTTTGTCTGATTCTGGTCAGAAAATAGAATTTCCGGAGTTAAATGTATCAGAAGAAGATGTTGCAGATGGTTTTTATTATCAGCAGCTGTCGGAGCAGGAAAAACAGGTTTATCGTGAGATCCTGCAGGGGGTTCGTTCCATGGAAGAGACCATTCTTCTTCATGCAGGCGAGAATGATGAGGCTGGAAAGATATACGAATATCTGATGTATGACCGGCCGGAATTGTTCTGGTGTGACGGAAGCTCAAAAATGACGGTATACAAAGATTATACAGAGTTTCATCCATCTTATATCTGCACACAGGAGCAGAGAGAATCCAGACAGGAGCAGATTGAAAATGCAGCACAAGAGGCACTTGCAGGTGCACAGGGCTGTGAGACAGAGTATGAGAAGATCAAGTACATTTTCAAATATCTTGTAGATACGGTGGATTATGATCAAGACGCATTGGATAATCAGAATATTTATAGTTCTTTGGTTGGGAAAAAATCTGTCTGTGCAGGATATTCCAGGGCGGCTCAATATCTGTTGAAACAGATGGGAATAGAATGTATTTACGTTGTGGGAACAGTAAAAGAGCAGGGGGCACATGCATGGAATATAGTAAAATGTGATGATAAGTATTATCAGATGGATGTGACTTTCGGAGATCCGATCTTTCAGGAGAATGAGACAGGGGAAACACTGCCTCATGATCTTGTGAATTATGAGTATCTATGCTGTACAGATGAAGAAATTTTTACAGATCATCAGCAGGATGATTTTGTGCCGTATCCGGTGTGTGATTCTAATGATCTGGAATATTATCGAATAAACGGTCTGTATTATGAAACATTTGATGAGAATGAAATCTATGAAAAAATGAAAGCAGGGATAGAGCAGGGGCAGGAAATGTTTGCTATCCGCTTTTCGGAAAATGCTGTTTATGAGGTTGCAAAAGAGACAATTATAAACAATCTGATTCCACAGGCGGCGCAGTTTCTTGTAGACTTCAGACAATTGGAAGAAGTAAAATATACGTATGCCGCGGATGACAGAAAGCGGATCATAATGATCTTCTGGTATTCATAAAAATGCATAAAATATCATTTATAAGTAAAAAACACCAATATATATTAATAAAAGTACTAAGTTATTCATCAAAAATGATGTTGAAATGTCTCTCATGCTGTAGTATAATCTTTACAATTTGAGAAAGAGGGCGCTCTGGAAGAAAGACTCCATGAGCGCCTTCCTTTTGAGAAAAAATATTTTTACGAAGGGAAAGGGTGAACAGATGAAAGCGTTTCTTATTTTGGAAGACGGTACTGTGTTTACAGGAACAAGCATTGGTTCGACGAGAGATATGATCAGTGAGATCGTGTTTAATACTTCAATGACAGGATATCTTGAGGTACTGACGGACCCTTCTTATGCGGGACAGGCAGTGGTTATGACATATCCGCTGATTGGTAATTATGGAATTACACCGGATATGGAGTCATTAAAGGCATGGCCAGATGGATATATTGTGAGGGAGTTATCCAGAATGCCAAGTAACTTCAGATGTGAAGGTACAATTCAGGATTTCCTCAGGAAATATGATATTCCGGGTATTGCAGGAGTTGATACTCGAGCTCTTACAAAGATTTTAAGAGAAAAAGGTACCATGAATGGTATGATCACAACAAACGAGAATTACGATCTTGATGAAGTAATCTCCAAGTTGAAGAATTATAAGGTAGAAGGTGTTGTCTCCAAAGTTACATGTGAGGAGAAATACGTTTTAGAAGGAACAGGTAAGAAGGTTGCACTTCTTGATCTCGGAGCTAAGAAAAACATTGCAAAATCTTTAAATGATCGCGGCTGCGAAGTGACCGTTTATCCGGCCGATACAACAGCGGAGGAGATCATCGCATCTAATCCAGATGGCATTATGCTTTCCAATGGACCTGGAGATCCGGCAGAATGTACATCAATTATCAAAGAAATCAAAAAGCTTTATGAAACAGATATCCCAATATTTGCCATTTGCCTTGGACATCAGTTGATGGCACTTGCAACAGGTGGTACAACTTACAAGTTAAAATACGGACACCGTGGTGGAAACCATCCGGTAAAAGATCTTCAGACAGGCAGAGTCTACATTTCTTCACAGAATCATGGATATGTTGTTGATGAAGAGAAGATTGATCCGAACGTGGCAGTTCCGGCATTTAAAAATGTAAATGATGGAACAAACGAAGGACTTGCATATGTCGGAAAGAACATCTTTACAGTTCAGTTCCATCCGGAAGCATGCCCGGGACCACAGGATTCAGGATACCTGTTCGATAGATTTCTTGAGATGATGGGAGGAGAGAAATAATGCCAAGAGATAATAGTATCAAAAAAGTATTAGTTATCGGTTCTGGTCCGATCGTCATCGGACAGGCTGCAGAGTTCGATTATGCTGGAACTCAGGCCTGCCGTTCACTGAAAGAAGAAGGGATTGAGGTTGTACTTCTCAACTCAAACCCTGCAACAATCATGACAGACAAAGATATCGCAGATCGTGTTTATATCGAGCCACTGACAATTGAGGTTGTTGAGCAGCTGATCAAAAAGGAAAAACCAGACAGTGTACTTCCAACACTTGGAGGACAGGCTGGACTGAACCTTGCAATGGAACTTGAAGAGGCTGGATTCTTAAAAGAGAATAATGTACGCCTGATCGGAACAACATCTGAGACAATCAAGAAGGCAGAGGACCGCCTGGAATTCAAAGCGACAATGGAGAAGATCGGTGAGCCGGTTGCAGCTTCTCTTGTTGTAGAAAATGTAGAAGACGGACTTGCATTTGCAAATAAGATCGGTTATCCGGTTGTTCTTCGTCCTGCTTATACACTGGGAGGAAGCGGTGGTGGTATCGCACATGATTCTCAGCAGTTAGTAGAGATCCTTGAGAATGGTCTTCGTCTTTCCCGTGTTGGCCAGGTTCTTGTTGAACGTTGTATCGCAGGATGGAAAGAGATCGAGTACGAGGTAATGCGTGACGGAGCAGGAAACTGTATTACAGTATGTAATATGGAAAATATTGACCCGGTTGGAGTTCATACAGGAGACAGTATTGTAGTTGCACCTTCTCAGACACTGGGCGATAAAGAATATCAGATGCTTCGTACTTCTGCACTGAACATTATCAGTGAGTTGAATATCACAGGTGGATGTAACGTACAGTATGCATTACACCCAGAGACATTCGAATATTGTGTAATCGAGGTAAACCCTCGTGTAAGCCGTTCTTCTGCACTTGCTTCCAAAGCAACAGGATACCCGATCGCGAAGGTTGCAGCGAAGATCGCACTTGGATACAATCTGGATGAGATCAAGAATGCAATCACACAGAAGACATATGCAAGTTTTGAGCCAATGCTTGACTATGTAGTAGTTAAGATCCCAAGACTTCCATTTGATAAGTTTATCAGTGCCAAGAGAACACTGACAACACAGATGAAAGCAACCGGAGAAGTTATGAGTATCTGTAATAACTTCGAGGGAGCTCTTATGAAAGCAATCCGTTCTCTGGAGCAGCATGTAGACAGCCTGATGTCTTATGACTTTACAGATCTGACAGATGACGAACTGATCGATCAGCTGAAGAAAGTAGATGACATGCGTATGTGGAGAATCGCAGAAGCATGCAGAAGAGGAATCTCTTACGATTTGATCCACGAAATCACAAAAGTTGATGAGTGGTTTATCGATAAATTTGCGATCATCACAGAGATGGAAACAGCTCTGAAGACACAGGAACTTACACCGGAGCTTCTTGCAGAAGCAAAACGTATCGAGTTCCCGGATAATGTGATCGCACAGCTGACAGGTAAGACAGAGCAGGAAATCCACGATATGCGTCATGCAAACGGTATTGTTGCAGCATATAAGATCGTAGATACTTGTGCAGCAGAGTTCGCCGCAGAGACACCATATTACTACTCTGTATATGGAAGCGAGAATGAAGTTGAACAGACAAAAGATAAGAAGAAAGTACTTGTTCTTGGATCCGGTCCGATCCGTATCGGTCAGGGTATCGAGTTCGACTTCTGTTCTGTACATTGTACATGGGCATTTGCAAAAGACGGATATGAGACAATCATTGTAAATAATAACCCGGAGACAGTAAGTACTGACTTTGACATCGCTGACAAGCTGTACTTCGAACCACTGACACCGGAAGATGTAGAGAGTATTGTAGATATCGAGAAACCGGACGGAGCAGTTGTACAGTTTGGTGGACAGACAGCAATCAAACTGACAGAAGCACTTATGAAGATGGGAGTACCGATCCTTGGTACATCTGCAGAGAATGTAGACAAAGCCGAAGACCGTGAGCTCTTTGATGAGATTCTTGAAGAGTGTGAGATTCCACGTCCGACAGGTGGAACTGTATTCACAGCAGAGGAAGCAAAAGAAGTTGCCAACAGACTTGGATATCCGGTACTGGTTCGTCCTTCCTACGTTCTTGGTGGACAGGGAATGCAGATTGCAATCAACGACAATGATATTGATGAATTCATCGGAATCATCAACAGAATTGCACAGGATCACCCGATCCTTGTAGATAAATATCTTCAGGGAAAAGAGATTGAGGTCGATGCAGTTTGTGACGGAACAGACATCCTGATTCCAGGTATCATGGAACATATTGAGCGTGCAGGAATCCACTCCGGAGACAGTATTTCCGTATATCCGGCACAGAGCCTGACAGAAGGAGCAAAAGCAAAGATTGCTGAGTATACAAGAAGACTTGCAAAATCACTCCATGTTATCGGTATGATTAACATCCAGTTTATCGTGTGCGGTGAAGACGATGTATATGTTATCGAAGTAAATCCACGTTCCAGCCGTACAGTACCATATATCAGTAAAGTAACAGGTATCCCGATCGTTCCGCTGGCAACACAGGTTATCACAGGAAAGAAGATCAAAGATCTTGGATACACACCGGGACTTCAGCCGGAAGCTGATTATGTAGCGGTTAAGATGCCGGTATTCTCCTTTGAGAAGATCCGCGGCGCTGATATCAGCCTTGGACCTGAAATGAAGTCTACAGGAGAGTGTCTTGGAATTGCGAAGACATTCGATGAAGCACTTTACAAAGCATTCATCGGAGCTGGAATCAAGCTTCCGAAGCATAAAAACATGATCATGACAGTCCGTGACGAAGACCATGCAGATGCAGTAGAGATTGGAAGAAGATTTGAGAAGATCGGATATCATATCTTTGCAACAAGCGGAACAGCACGCGCGCTGAATGAGGCAGGAGTAAAGGCTACTCCGGTTCGTAAGATCGAGCAGGAATCACCGAATCTTCTTGACCTGATCCTCGGACATAAGATCGATCTTGTTATCGATATCCCGGCACAGGGTGCAGAGCACTCAAGAGATGGATTTGTAATCCGTAGAAATGCAATCGAGACAGGTGTGAATGTACTGACTGCAATTGATACAGCGTACGCACTGATCACAAGTCTTGAGAATACAGATATTAAGAAACTGACACTGATCGATATTGCGAAGGTGCAGTAAGATTTGTTGAAACAGGATTCTTTTAATTAAAGGGAAAGCTATCAATTACAATAACAACATAGAATGTGTTGGATTAGTGTAATTGATAGCTTTCTTCTTTTTGTTAGTTACTCAAACTTTTTTAAAAATTCAAATACTCCATCTTCTTCAAAGGTTCCTGTTATGTAGGAAGCAGCCTTTTTTACTTCAGCAGGAGCGTGGCCCATTGCTATACTTGTATTTACGGTTCGAAACATATCAATATCATTTGGGCTGTCACCGAAACCGAAAGTGGGCCAATCTGTCAGATGAAGGTATTCCAGCATTTTTTTAATCCCTATAGCCTTATTACATTCTTTCATAAGGATATCACCATGCAGTTTTGTTTGCATGAATAGATTTAGGTGGTGTGCCTGCGCCCATTGAGTAATAGCGGGAAGTTCTTCTGCTTGTTTTAGATGAAAAGTGACAGAGTAGATTGCGTCCATTGTGGAAGGGGGTTGCAGAAGTAGTTGATCCACTGGTGGAAATTGTTTTTCTAATGCTTCTCCTTGTTCTGCACGATAAATAAAAGAACTTCCTTCAAAATAAGATGAGATTTTAAGTTCTCTCAAATAGTTATATAGTTCTAATAATAATGGGCGTGGAAAAGGACAATCCCATATTACTTTATCTTGTATGCGAAGATAGGCACCTGTGGAACAGATTATTCCATTAAATCCAATGGATAGAAGATTAGATGGAAGATCAGAATAACCTCTTCCGGTGCAAAGGAATATTTTATGTCCTTTTATTTTTAAATAAAGCAATTTTTCGCGTAGTTGATGAGAAACAGGCTTCTGATAAGTCGCGAGCGTCCCATCGATGTCAAAGAAAAAAGCAGAGTTATTCATAATAATCACCAAAAAAAATAAAAAGTATTGAATAAAAATGTTTAATGTGCTACTGTCTATATATAACATAATATAACGTATTATATCAAAAGTAAACATCTAAATGAAATAAGGAGGGAATAAAATTGAAAAATAGAATTCTTTGTATAGGAGATTCAAATACCTGGGGATATATGCCAGGTAGTGGAAAAAGATATGAAAAAGAAGTTAGATGGACAGGAAGGATTGCACAGTCACTTCAACAGGAATATGAAGTTGTTGAAGAGGGAATGAATGGAAGAACAACAGCATTTACTGATCGAATTGAACCAGGTACATGTGCATTGGATTATTTATACCCTTGCTTGATTTCACAATTTCCCCTAGATTATATCATCGTTATGCTAGGAACAAACGATACAAAAATAAGATATGGTGTGAATGCAGTAGAGATTGGATATGGCATTGACGAAGTTCTATTACAAATAGAAGATGTGTGTAGACGAAAAGGTCAGAATCCAGTGAAAATCGTTATTGCACCAGCGAAGTTATATCCAAAGTCAGAGTGGGTAGAATTTTCTGAGGAATCTTGTAGAAAAGCAATACAACTGACTGAAGAATATCGTCAGATTGCAGCTATTCACAAGGCGCATTTTTTAAGTGCAGCGGAGATATTGGATGAAAAGTGCATTGGCTCAGACGGAATTCATTTCACGGAAGAAGGTCATAGAAGGCTTGCAGAAGAAATTTTATTGCTGATAAAAAATATTTGTGAAAAGTAATTTAACAGACGAAAAGAAGAAATGGAGAGATAATAAAATGACGTGGATAAAAACAATGTTTGGGACAGAGAAAGCTATTATTGGATTATTACATCTTAAGGCACTTCCAGGTGATCCATTTTATGAAGGAGACATGAAAAAGGTAATAAAACAGGCAGAAGCAGATTTGGATGCACTGCAGGTTGGTGGTGTAGATGGAATTCTAATTACAAATGAATTTAGTTTGCCTTATGAAAAAAAAGTGTCGAAAGTAACTGTAGCAGCAATGGCAAGGGTTGTGGGTGCAATCGAAAAGAAATTGAAAGTTCCTTATGGGGTTGAGGTGATTTATGATGCAGATGCAACAATTGAAGTATGTGCAGCAACTGGAGCAGATTTTAGCCGTTGTGTATTTACAGGAGCATTTGCGGGAGATTTAGGGATTGTAGATAAGGATATTGCAAAAACATTACGTTTACGTAGAGCACTTGGGATTCAAGATTTAAAATTATTTTATTTCGTAAATTCAGAAGGTGAAGTGTATTTAAATGACAGAGAATGGGAAGATGTAACAAAGACTATGATTTTTAATTGTCATCCGGAAGCACTTGTTGTCGCAGGAGGAATGGCAGGAACCAGTCCAGAGAGTACACTTCTTTCAAAAGTGAAAAAATCGGCAGGTAATCTTCCGGTATTTTGCGGCACTGGATGTAAAACAGATAATATTCGAGAAATTTTTGAGATTTCTGATGGGGCATTTGTTGGAACAACATTCAAAAAAGAAGGGAAATTTGAGAATGGAATTGATGAAAATCGTGTAAGAACATTTATGGAAAAAGTGCATGCCATCAGAGGAGAGTAAAATCATGAGATATGTAATGGGAATTGATGTTGGAACAAATGCAACAAAAGGTGTTCTTGTAGATGAAAAATGTCAGATTATTCAAATCTGTGAAACACTTCATGATATGGAAAATCCAGCAACTAATGTGTTTGAAATGGATGCAGAGAAAATTTGGTGGGGAGATGTGTGCAAGATCAGCAAACAACTTTTAGAAAAATCTGGAATTTCTGCAGAACAGGTAAAAGCACTTGGAATTTCAGCACTTGGATGTGACTGCGTTCCAGTAGATCAAAATGGAAATGCACTTTGTAAAGCAATCCTTTATGGAATTGATTCAAGAAACCATGAAGAAATCAGTTGGCTGAATGAGTATTATGGAGAAGAGGCAGTGAATGTATTTGGACATGAAATATGTTCTTCGGATATAGCACCTAAAATTTTGTGGATTAAAAATCATTTGCCAGAAGTATATGAGAAAACTTATAAATTTTTAACGGCCTCTTCCTTTTTGACAGGAAAACTAACAGGTAGATATTGTATTGATCGGTATCTGGCAGAGGATTTTCTTCCTCTTTATAATTTAGAAAAAAATTGTGTTAATGAGGAAGGGTGCAGATTATTCTGTCGTCCGGATCAAATGGCGGAACTTATGTCAGCAACAGAGGTGGCGGGGGTTATTACGGAAAAAGCAGCAATAGAAACTGGATTAATGAGTGGAACTAAGGTATTGACAGGAACAGGAGATTCAGGAGCGGAGGCAATAAGTACAGGTGTATTTCAACCAGGAGATTTAATGGTTCAGTTAGGATCAACCTGTTATTTAGTATATCTTGCTGATCAGTTAATACAAGACACAAGAGTGTGGCCTGGAACATTTATTATTCCTGATATATATAGCGTGTGTGCGGGAACTAATACGGCAGGAACATTGACAAAATGGTTTCGTCAACAATTATATTTTGACAAGGAACAAGAAGAAAAAGAAGGTGGAACAGTAGCATATCAGGCAATGGCAGAAAGTATCCGGAAAATAGCTGATGGAAGTGATGGCTTAATGTTTCTTCCGTATCTTGCAGGAGAACGAACACCGATAAATGATCCGTTTGCAAGCGGATTAATGATTGGACTCAAAGTGTCTCATACAAGAGCGCACATGTATAAAGCTGCGCTGGAAGGAATTGCCTATACAATTGATCAACATATAGAGATATTGGAAGAGAATAACCTTCCGGTTCAAAAAATCATGGCTGTCGGAGGAGGGACAAAGAATCAAGAATGGCTTCAGATTATTGCAAATGTGACAGGAAAACCGATTCATACATCAAAAATTTCAATCGGAGCATCTTATGGAGATGCATTAATGGCTTCTTTGCAGGCAGGATTTTTTAACAGTTGGAAAGAGATAGAAGGTGTGATTCAACCTGAATATACATTTATGCCGGATAAAAAAGCAAATACCTATTATGAAAAGCATAAGGATATTTTCAAAAAATTATATGAGTTAAATAAAGAAAGTATGCATAAACTTAGAAGAATGGAAAATGGAAAATAAAGAAAAGACACATAGGATTACAGAAGAAATGAAATCTTATGTGTCGTTCTTTTTAGTATCTGTGTAAGCTAATTATATGAATATTATTTTGGATCATCCAGATAAAAACGATACTGGTCAGCCAATACATAATCTTTTCCAATATAGACGAGCTCATTATTACTGTCATAACCTTCCGAATAAAGGAAAAAGAGTGGTTCGCGATTAGGAACCCTTAATTCTTTCGCAATACGTCCGGAGGCACGGGCAAGATCAAGATAAGAGTTGTTGGAATAAGAAACAATGGTATGACATTTTTTTTCTAGAAGTTCAAACAAGGATCCATCTAAGGGTTCTTCTAACAGAAAAGCAAATTTCTGATATGGAAAAAGGTTTGTTTCGTACATGATAGGAACACCATCTGCAAGATTGATTCTCTCAATGCAAACTGCATGGCTGCCAACTTCTAGTCCCATAGTTTTTGCATCTTCATCTGATAATTCTACAATTTCGCGTTTGATTACTTTTCTGGAAGGAACCATGCCATTTGCTTCACAGGATTTTGAAAATCCTAACAGATATTTGATCTTGCGTGCAACTTTGGCATGTTTTACAAAAGTTCCTTTTCCTTGTTTCTTGACAAGATAATTTTCCTGGCATAATTCTTGAATTGCACGTCGCACGGTGATACGGCTTACCTGAAACATTTCACTTAGTTCTGTTTCAGTTGGGATTTTTGAACCATATGGAAATGTATTATCGGTGATTTTACCTTTGATTTCTTCTTTTAATTGTTGGTAAAGAGGCATTTCATTGCCTGAATCGAGTTTCATAATATTCCCCTTTGTTGTATTTAAATTAAATCTATGAATTTATTATACAGGAAAGATAAAAAAATCACAATAAAGTGCAAAATATATTTTGCTTTTGAAAAAGTAAAATTTTATAAAAACATATTTCGTTGTGGAAAGTGTATAAAAAACATATTTTAAAATTGTGTATTGTGTCAATATTGACAGTTTGGTAGAGTAGTGATATATTTAAATAAAGATATAACGTTATAATACGTATTAATCAAGGAGGGCAATTATGAAACTAATAAACAGAGAACAGATTGCAGGCATGAATATCCATTATTTATTTTATTCATTGGATTATTTTCTGGATAAACAGGCAGAGCTTGGATTTAAAACAATTGAGCTCTGGGGTGGGGCACCACACTTTTATTTAGATTCTATGGGATATCAGGATGCGAAGGTAGTTCGGAAAAAAATTGAATCTCGAGGACTTCAGGTAAAGGTTTTTACACCGGAAAATGTTATGTATCAGTATCAAATGGCAGCTCAGACACCGGAACTTTTTGAAAAAAGTTTCCAATACTTTAAAAATGGTCTTCAGGTAGCAAGCGAACTTGGCTGTAAAATTATGCAGACAAATTCCGGTTGGGGATATTGGAATGAAGACAGGGAAGAAGCATGGAAACGTTCTCGAGAAATGATCTCAAAACTGGCAGATGAAGCTGGCAAACTAGGAATCTGTCTTGCAATGGAGAGTTTAAGACCTCAAGAGTCACAGTTGGTTGTAACATTAAAAGATGCCAAGAGGATGTATGATGAAGTGAATTCTCCAAATTTGAAAATTTTGATTGATACAACAGCAATGAGTGTACAAGGAGAGACAATAGATGACTGGTTTGATGTGTTTGGAGATGAAGTTATCCATACGCATTTTATTGATAGTAATCCATATGGACATCTTGCGTGGGGATTCGGAAATAGAAGTCTTCAGGAATATCTGGAAGCACTAAATCGCCATAACTATCAGGGATGTCTTGGACAGGAATTGACAGAGTTTGATTATTATGAAAATCCGGGAGAAATTGACCGGAAGAATATGGCTGCTTTTGAGCCATTTATTCGATAATGTTATTTTGTGAAGTAGGAGCCGCATTTGCGACTCCTAAAAATATATCATAGGCAGGAGACGAAAAATGAAGTTAGATAAGGAATCAACGGTTTCTTTGTATATACAGTTGATGCATGTAATCAAAGAGCAGATACATAACGGAACATATTTGGAGGGAGAGCAGATTCCAACAGAGGGAGAACTGTCCAAGATGTATAATATTAGTAGAATAACAATTAGAAGGGCAATTGAAGAGCTGTGTCAGCAAGGATACCTGAAAAAGATTCAGGGGAAGGGAACATTTGTAGAAGCTCCAAAAATCTATAGAAAATTAGAACAGGATAATAATATCAGTTTTACAGAAGCATGTAAATTGAATGGATGTACATCGAGTTCACATGTTATATCTTTTCGAATTGAAAAAAATAAAGGAGAGAAAACACAGTTTCTTCAGATAGGAGAAGAAAGTTTCGTTTATCATATTCAGAGGATTCTGTCAGCGGATGGACTGCCGGTGATTTTTGAAGATATTTACATGGAGGCAGATCGTTTTCCGGATTTCCCAATCGATCATCTAGAGAATGGGTCTCTGACAAGGTTGCTTGAAGAGAGATATCAGATTTGCCGACAGAACAAGGGGCGAAGTATTATTGAGGTTGGAATTGTACCGGAATATATTGCCCATTATCTTCAGGTAGATGAAAAGGAGCCGGTTATGCTTTTGAAAAACTATATGTATGATGGAGATGGCAGACCTTTGTATCTGAGCAGTGAAGTTATTGTTGGAACGAGATATCAGATATCTGTTTAAAAGGTTATATTAAATCTGAAAAAAAATAGGATTTTGGAAAAAAATGCTCTTCTAATCAACTTGTTTGTTGATAAGTCGGCTGTGAATTGGGTAGAATACACAAAAAAATACATATAAACTGGATAAATTATACGAAATCACGGTTGAAGCGAAAGGTCATATTGAAATATAATGATATATGACGTTATAATACAAGTAAAGAAAGGAGGAAGAAAAAGTGAGTAAAAAGTATTCATTCTTAATTCAGGCAAAGCACGTATTTGATGGAAAAGAAAAGTCAACTTATGAAGGTTTCCTTTGTCTGAAAGATAGGCAGATCGTTAAGATGGGAAAAGGAAAAGCCAGTCAGAAAATCCAGGAAGAAGCAGAAGAAATTCTTGAGTTTGACAAAGAACTTGTAATGCCTGGCGTTACTGATACTCATACTTTCTTTACTGGGTATGCAGTCTTTCATCTTGGAGTAGATGTCTCTGAGATAAAGACAAATGAAGAAGGTGAAAAAGCCTTAAAAGCGTATGAAGAGGAGAAACATCCAAAGAATGTATTGTTTGGGCATGGATGGAAGCCAACGCAGTGGAAACAGAAAGATGGAGAGCAGATGTTGGAGGAAGTTTTTCCGGATAAGCCGGTCATTCTTTTTGCAGAAGACCGAGGAAGCTGTATTATGAACGAAAAGGCAAAAGAAGTGTATCAGTTTACTTCAGACAGTTGTTATCCAGAAAGTTACTACAGAATCATGAAGGAATATCTCAATGACCGTGAGTTTATTGAGAAAGAACTGAAAGATTATGCGGCAATGCTCAATAGCAGAGGAGTAACTTCAGTAAAAGAAATGGGATTTGATGACTTTTACGGATTTACAGATTATCTGAAAGAAATTGAAAATTCGGACGATCTTCATCTGAGATTTTTCTTTATGTCCCAGCCGGTTGGAGCACCAATGAATCTTGAGTATGCGAAGAGGATGCGGGAGAAGTTTAAAGGTGATAAAATTCGATTCAGTGGATTTAATCGAATGACAGATGGAACAATCGCTGATTACAAAGGTGAACTGAAAAAACCGTATGAGAAGAAAGACTTTGTATGCAGTATAGATATTCCATGGAATGAGATTGAACAGGATGTTCTTGAAGCAGATAAAGAAGGATTCCGGTGGTCCTTACATGCGCAGGGAGATGGAGCAGTAGCAAAGATTGCAAAAATCTATGACAAGTGTAAAAAAGTCGATGGAAAGTTAGTAAATAAGCAGGCACTCACAGACATGGAGTTTACAGCACCAGAAGATCTTGAGAAGTTAGGGGAAATTGGTGCAAATGCAGAATTATATTTTCAGATTATGTCACTTGATCCGGGGAATGTCCTAAAAGAAAATATTGAGCGAACAATTGGAAATGAGAGAGGTAAGTATTATTGGAATCGTCGTAAGATGGAGGATAGTGGAATCAATCTTTGCGGAGCAACAGACCTTCCTCTTTTGATTACAAGTGTCCCGGAATCTATTTATTATTCTTGCGGAGGATACATGGATGGAGAAGAAGAACCATTTCAGACAGAAAATACATTAAGCGCGGCTGAAATATTGAAAGCATGGACGCTTGGTGGACAGAAGAGTCTTGAAATGGAAGATAAGCTAGGAACGCTTGAAGAAGGAAAGATTGCAGATATTGCAATTTTTGATAGAGATTTAACAACAGAAAATCCGAAAACAGTAAAAGATGCAAAAGTTATACTTACTATTTTAGATGGAAAAATTATTTATAGGTTATAACGAATAAGGTGAGAGAGGAAACAGTTATGGGAGAACAAAAGAAGAAAAGATTTCATATGCCTCATGCATATACATTGATATTTTTACTGATTGTACTTGTAGCAGTCTTGACATGGATTATTCCAAGTGGAGAATTCCAGAGAACAATGGTTGAAACATCGACAGGCGAAAGAGAAGTAGTTGTTGCAGGGACTTATCAAGGTGTTTCAAAAATCGCAGAAGATGGAACAAACCTAAGACAGGGAATACAGGCAGTGCTTACAGCACCGGCGCTTGGAATCCAGAATGCAATTGAAGTACTTGCATTTGTATTTATCATTGGCGGTGTATTCCAGATTATGGCAAAAACAAATGCACTAAATATGGGGATTCGCAGTATAATTGATAAATTGGGCGATAAAGAATTTTTGATGATTCCTATTTTGATGATACTTTTCGGTTTAGGTGGTACAACATATGGTATGTCAGATGAACTTGTTCCATTCTATCTATTGGTTATGCCGGTTGTGTTTGCAATGGGATATGATTCAATGACGACATTTATGATTGTATGTATGTCAGCTACTGTTGGATATGCTGCTTCAACGATCAATCCATTCTGTGTACTTGTTGCACAGGGAATTGCAGGAATTCAAGGAAATCCGCAGCTTGTATTTCGTATGATCCAGTGGGTGATCATGATGGCAATTATCATTGCTTTTACTACAATTCGTGCAATGAAAGTAAAGAAGAATCCACAGAGTTCTATCACATATAAAGATGATATCATCAAAAGACAAGAAATGATCACGCAAGAGGCAGGGAATACAAAGTTGACAGTTCGCCAGAAATTAGTACTTGTAGTTTTTGTTGCCGGTATGGCGTTAATTATTACAGGTCTTGTGAAATTCGGTTGGTACATGAACGAATTGTCTATGGTATTTCTTGGAATGGGTCTTCTGATGGGAATTATTGGAGGTCTTGGAGAGACAGAGATTGCAGAAGAATTTGTAGCAGGTGTGAAAGATATTGCTTTTGCAGCAATTTTAATTGGATTCTGTAGTGGAATCATGGTTGTAGCTAATGATGGAAAAATTATTGATACAATTCTTAATTCTTTAAGTAATCTGCTCGCAGGAACAGGAAACGTATTGTTTGTAGTTGTTATGTATATCGTGCAGTCAGTATTAACATTACTTGTTCCATCATCATCAGGACTTGCAGCATTGACAATGCCAATCATGTCTTCATTATGTGATCTTCACGGAGCAAATCCAGAAGCAGCTGTAACAGTACTTCAGTATGCAAATCAGCTGACAAACATGATGAGTCCGGTTGCAGGAACAACAGTTGCAGGACTTGCAGTGTGTAGAATTTCTTTCAGCCAGTGGTGGAAGACATTCTGGAAAGTATTTGTTGTATTGACAATTGTTGCATTAGTATTCTGTGCAATTTCTGCAGGAATGTAGTCAATAGGTATTCGTCCAAATAATGGGTGAAAATAAATTAAAAAAGAATGAAAAGAAAAGGAGATTAAACAATGAGAACACCAGAAGAATTAATTAAAGCAATCGTAGCAGAACAGGGAGAAATCAAAGACGTATTTTTAACAGCATGCGGAGGATCTTTAGTTGATCTGTATCCGGGATACTATTTTATTAATGCAGAGTCTGAGACAATGCACTCACATTGGCTTACAGCAAAAGAACTTGTAGTTTCTCCATCTAAATTCCTGAAAAAGGGAGCACTTGTAATTCTGTGTTCCCATGGCGGAAATACTGGAGAGACTGTAGCAGCAGCAAAGTATGCAAAAGAGTGTGGCGCAGCTGTTATTACAATGACACACAATCCGGAGTCTATTTGTGCACAGGAAGAAATGAACCCAATCGTATATTCTTGGGAAGATTCTACAAATGAGAAAGACAGACCACAGGGAATTGTAATGCGCATTCTGAACGAGCTGATGAAAATGCAGGAGCCATCTTATACAAAATATGAAGCTATTCTTGATGGACTTGAAAAAGCAGACGGAATCGTTCGTGCTGCTGTAAAGAAAGTACAGAACCGTACATGGGTATTTGCTGAGAAATATTTTGAAGAGCCATTCCTTTACATCATGGGATCAGGAGCATCTTATTCACAGGCATATGGATTCTCCATCTGCTCTCTTCAGGAGATGCAGTGGATGGATTGCTGCTACCTGCATTCAGGAGAATATTTCCATGGACCATTCGAGTGTACAGACGAAGATCATCTGTATATCCTCCTGATGGGAACAGGAGCTGCAAGAGTAATGGATGAAAGAGCTCTTACATTCCTTGAGAAATATGCAAAGAAATATGAAGTGATCGATGCAAAAGAACTTGGAATTGATGCAATTGACGAAAGTGTTAATGAGTACTTCTGTCCAATGTTGTTCTATGCAATGAGCGTTGCTTACCGTACAGGACTTCAGGACAAGAGAAGACATCCACTTGATATGAGAAGATACATGGGTGTTGTAGAGTACTAAGAAAGAGCAAATGAGAGGAAAAGCCGGAGAAGGCTTTTCCCTTTCAAAAGCAGGAGGTAATAAAGCGATGGCAGAGCATAATGTAAAAATTTTAGGTTTTGGTGATAATGTAGTAGATATGTATGAGCATCTGAAGACAATGTATCCAGGCGGAAATTGTGTTAATCTGTGTGCTTATGCAAAGCGTTTCGGTGTCGAGAAATCTGCATACATGGGATATTTTGGAAATGATGACAATGCAGAATATGTGATCAAGGTACTTGAAGAAATCGGAATCGAAATGTATAAATGTAAACAGCTCGATGGCGAGAATGGATGGTCTAAAGTTACATTGAAAGACGGAGACAGAGTATTTGTTGACTGGAATGACGGAGGAATCCGTGGAAAGACACCATATATCCTGGATCGTTTTGACCTTGATTATATTAAGCAGTTTGATGTAGTACATTCAGGTAATTATTGTTTTACGGAATCAGAGCTTGGTAAGATTAAGGCAACAGGTGTAAAAGTTGCATTTGACTTTTCAGATGATTCAACAGAAGAGTATTACAAGAAAGTACTTCCGGATGTAAATTATGCATTCTGTTCTTTTGACGGAAATGAAGAGGAATTAAAAGCGCATCTTCAGATGATAATTGATGGCGGAGCAGAACTCGCAACTGCTTCTAGAGGAGCAGAAGGTTGTGTTCTTTATGACGGAGAAACATTTTACAGACAGCCGGCAGTTCCGATTGAAAAAGTAGTTGATACAATGGGAGCAGGTGATTCTCTGATTACGTCTTTCCTTGTTGGTTACACAGATCGTATCAAAAAGGGTGAGGAAAAATCAGAAGCAATCAAAAATGCACTGGCAGATGCAGCAAAATTTGCATCTGAAATCTGTGGTTTGGAAGGTGCATTTGGTTACGGAAGACATTACGAATAAATAGTTGGATTAACTGGAGGGCTACAATGATTTATCATGGAGATGCTTATCAATATATTCTCCAGACACCAGATATTCTACTTGAAATTTTTCGGAAAAAAGAAGATATTTTAAAGGATAGTATAGAACTGGTGAAAAAACATAAGATCGAAGAGATATTTCTCTCAGGATCAGGTTCCTCATATAATGCAACACTGGCAGCAGCTACATTTGCAAAAAAGAAACTGGGAATACGGGTAACGCCCGTATTCCCAGTTGAGTTAAGTGAAGAAATTACCGTATTTCCTCAAAATTCCCTTGTGATTGGCATTTCACAACAAGGAACAAGCACGGCTGTGATTCAGGCATTAGATAAAGTAAGAGAAACGGGAATTCCAACGATCTCTATGACAGGAGAATATGATACAGAAATCGTGTCACATGCTGATGCGAATATTTATGTAGAATGCGGTTATGAAGATGCTGGTTCTACAACAAAAGGTTATACAGCAACAGTCCTGACATTATATCTTTTCCTTCTTGAAGTTGCAAAAAATTCAGAAGGAGATTTGAAATTAAAAGAGGAAGAGATAACTGTATATGAAGAACGAATTCAGAAAGTAATCTTAAATCTTCCGAAACTTCTTCCAATTTGTGAAAAATGGGCTGAAAAGGAAGCAAAGAAATTGAGAACCTGTACAGACCTGATTATTCTGACAGAGAGTAACCAAAAAAGTCTGCTCTTAGAAGAAGTGTTGAAAATATCGGAAACATCACGTTTTCCGGTACGTGGTTATGAGGCATGTGAATTCATTCATGGAATGTATAATGCAGTAACAGAACAGACGGAATTTTTATATTTGTTTTCACAAAGCGGAAGCGATTCCAAGGAAATGCAACATTTATATGAATATTATAAAGGAAAAAATAAGCAATATGCAGTCAATACTCAGAAAGAAACTGATGACGGACTATATGCGGAGTTCCTTCAAGATTCAGATTTTTCTACGTTAGAATATGCAATTCCATTTCAAATGCTTTTTGTGAAAGCATCAAGAGAGAGAGGGATGGATCTGAATATTCCAAAGGATCCACAGTTTCATCATTATATGGGAAGCAAAATAGGACAATAATAAGATAGACGAAAAAGACTGTTTGAAGGTAAAACATTTGTGTAAAGCCTGTAGACAGTCTTTTATACTAGGAGAAGATAAAGTGTTGTATATTTGTACAAAAAGAAAAGAAAAATTTTGTAAAAAACAGAAAAAAGAAATGGAAAAACAAGCATATATTGAATCTGAAATATTACTGTGATATATTATCATATAACGATATAATACGTATTTTGAAGAAGGAG
Organism: uncultured Mediterraneibacter sp.; assembly: GCA_934309345.1. Taxonomy (GTDB): domain Bacteria; phylum Bacillota; class Clostridia; order Lachnospirales; family Lachnospiraceae; genus Mediterraneibacter. The sequence goes on from CAKRDD010000009.1 coordinate 93,336, forward strand.
AAGCCCATGGGAACTGAAAAAAATTTTAAGACAAAGGCAGTATTATTTTTGATACTTGCAGCCATAATGACAATGCTGCAATTGCCTCAACAGGTCTATGCGACAGAACAAAAAGATACGATTGTTGTTGGAACAAATGCAGAGTATGCGCCGTTTGAATATCTGGATAGCAATGGGAATCTTACGGGGTTTGATATTGATTTGATGAACGCAATAGCAAAAGAAGAGAACGTCAATATCAAATGGGTAGATCTTCCATTTGACTCTTTGCTGGGGTCGATTGAAGCAGGAGATATTGAAGCAATTGCAGCATCTATTGCTCCGACAAAAGAACGAGCTCAGAGTGTTGATTTTTCAGACGTTTATTATACAGGATCTCAAAGTATTGTATATCGAACAGGAGATGAGTACACAGATTTTTCTGAGCTGACAGGAAAGACAATTGCTGTTCTTGAAGGGTCTCAGAGTGACTTGATTGCTTCTGGCGAAAACAAAGATTATGGTATTGTCAGTGGTGCAACAGTAAAACGATTTAAGAATGCTTCCAGTGCAATAATGGAATTGAAAAATAAAGGTGCTGATGTTGTAATCATTGATACAATTATGGCAGAAATTTATTGCCGGCAGACGGATGGAATCAAATCAATTCCGGTAGAAGGAACAGAAGAAGATACTGTATTTTGTGTTCAAAAAGGAAACAGTGATTGTGCACAACTTTTAAATGATGGATTAAAAAAGGTAAAGGAAAATGGAACCTATGATGAATTGTATGCAAAGTATTTTTCTGGAGAAGAGGATGACAATGTTCAAATAACAGAGACACAGGATAAAAATGTTGGAATTTTTGGAACATTGAAGTTTATCTTTGTAGATGAAAATCGTTGGCAATACTATGTGAATGGACTTGGTACAACTTTATTAGTTTCTTTGCTTTCAGTTTTTGTAGGACTTCTGCTTGGTTTGATTGTCGCAATTATAAGGATTAATGCTGATAGAAAAGGAAAGAAGACAATCGGTTCTCTGATTGCTGCATTCTATGTTGATGTGATTCGTGGAACCCCATCTGTACTGCAATTAATGATTGTTTACTTTGCGGTTTTCCACAGCAGACTTGGATATGTGGCGGCTGTTGTAAGTTTTGGAATTAACAGTGGGGCTTATGTGTCAGAGGTGATACGTGGAGGAATTCAGGCAGTTGACCGGGGCCAGACAGAGGCAGGGCGATCCCTTGGTCTTTGCTATAAAGATACAATGAGATATATTGTTATTCCACAAGCAGTTAAGAACATTCTTCCGGCAATGGGAAATGAATTTATACAGTTGATTAAAGAAACTTCTATTTTGGGTTATGTTGGAATAGTGGATTTGACGAAAGCAGCTAGTTATGTATCATCAAGAACATATAAGATGTTTATTCCTCTGCTGGCGGCAGGCATTGTTTATTATCTGATTGTAAAACTGTTGTCTGTTTTCTTGAGAAAATTTGAAAGGAGATTAAAAGAAAGTGATTAAAGTTCGAAATTTACAGAAATCGTTTGGTGATAATCATGTATTAAATGGAATAGATGTTGATATTCGAAAAGGAGAATGTGTCTGTGTGATCGGTCCTTCAGGTTCAGGAAAATCTACTTTTTTAAGATGTCTTAATCTTTTGGAAAAGCCGGAAGAAGGGGAAATATTTATCAATGGACAGGATATCATGGATCAAAAACTTAATGTTGATAAATATCGTGAAAATCTTGGAATGGTTTTTCAACATTTTAATCTATTTCCTAATATGACAGTAAAGCAGAATATTATATTAGCTCCAGTACGTTTAAAAAAATGGACAAAAGAAGAGGCAGACACGAAAGCAATCGAGTTGTTAAGAAAAGTTGGATTGGAACGTAAGGCAGACACCTATCCAAACAAGCTCTCAGGAGGTCAAAAGCAAAGAGTTGCAATTGCAAGAGCATTGGCAATGAATCCGGAAGTGATGCTTTTTGACGAGCCAACCTCTGCACTAGATCCAGAGATGGTCGGAGAAGTACTTGATGTTATGAAATCTCTTGTAAAAGAAGGGATGACAATGGTTGTTGTAACTCATGAAATGGGATTTGCTAAGAATGTTAGTGACAGGGTTATTTTTATGGATCAAGGTGTAATTGTTGAAGATGAGTCACCAAAAGAATTGTTCGAGAATCCAAAACATGAAAGAACGAAAAACTTTTTGTCGAAGGTATTATAAGCTCTAAACTAGAATTCGCATTTTTGTGTGTCTTTTGTTGTCACTCCTATATAAACGCGGTATAATGTATTTATCAATAAGCAGTCTTTTTAAAGAACGAAAATAAAGTTATTTCACATAGTACTTTTTGATAAAATCAGGACTGCGGAAAAGGAGGACTCAAATATGAAGATAGACATGCACTGTCACGTGAAAGAGGGGTCCATAGACAGCAGGGTAGGGATTGAAGAATATATCACGATACTCAAGGAACACGGATTTCAGGGAATGGTGATCACGGATCATGACACATATAATGGCTACCGCTACTGGAAGAAAAATTTAAAAGGAAAGAAGCATACCGATTTTGTTGTACTCAAAGGGATTGAATATGATACGAGAGATGCAGGGCACATTCTTGTAATTATGCCAGAGGGCGTAAAGATGCGTCTTCTTGAGATGCGAGGAATGCCACTTGCACTTCTGATCGATCTGGTTCATCGTAACGGCGGAGTTCTGGGACCGGCACATCCATGCGGAGAAAAGTACATGAGCTTCACTCATGCGAGAAGATACTACCTCTCACCTGAGATTGTTAAACGATTCGATTTTATTGAGACATTCAATTGTTGTGAACCGAAGGATTCTAATGCTGGTGCCTTAAAACTGGCAGAGAAATACGGTAAGGTGATGACCGGTGGAAGTGATTCCCACAAGACAGACTGTGTCGGACGGGCATATACAATCTTACCTGAACCGGTCAAAACGGAGACAGAGCTGATCTCTTTGATCCATAAGAAGACTGCATTCAAGACAGGTGGTGTCTATTATAATAAGACGACAAAAGAGAAGATCGGAAAGGTAAATAAGCTCCTTGTATATTCCTTCTGGGTATACAACAAGAGCGGCGAGCTGATGAAACGTCGTGGGCGGAATAAGAAAATGGAAGAAGAACATCCATTTGATCCGATCGATCCAATCGAACTGTATTATCACTCATGATTGTTTCTGGATAGTTACTATGCTTTTCTGTAAGCCCCAGGTGAAACACCATATTTTCTTTTGAAAATGCGGTTGAAGTATGACAGGTTGTCGAAGCCACTGGCATCTGCAATCATCAGAATGGATTCATCCGATGACTTTAAAAGTCTTGCAGCCATTGTAAGTCGGTAATCATTTAAGTATTCAGTGAATCCGGTTCCCATGTGGGCTTTGAAGAACTTCATGAAATGGGATTTACTATAATAAGTAAGTTCAGCCATGTCATCAATCGTTAGTTTTTCTGTATAATGATTTTCTACGTATTTTAAAACAGTTTTCATTTTCTCCAAAGATTTAGGATTGGAGGAAGTGGAGACTGTTTTTTTCTGACGTTCAGAGATCAGAAGAAAGAAAAAGTTGAACAGAGAACTTTTCACAGCAAGCTGCCATCCAGGTGTCTGATCAGCGCAGACAAGGTCAATCTGTCGGATACAATTGCTTAAGGCTTCAAAAGATCCGAGAGCCGGAGTGAGAAAGTATTCAATAGGAAGAGAACCGTCAAGAAGCGGAACGATGTATTGGATCATACACAGATCGTTTGTCCCGGAAGAGAGTAAAGCTGGTTTGAAAATAATATTTTCATATTCCATTTTAAAAGTATCATCCTGCTCGATGGCGTGGAGGCAGCCTGGACGGATGATAATAATATCTCCACTGTGAACCAGATGCTTATCAAAGTCTACAGAAACAAAACCCTGCCCTCTTTTGATGACAACAAGTTCCAACTCATCGTGCCAGTGCAGTGGAACTCCAGGGAAATCGAGAGGGATTGAGCAGAGATAAGTATTATAAGGAAATTCTGCGGATGTATGCGCTTTTGTTTCGTGGTAATTCTGATATTCGTTAATGTTCATATATAAGTGCGATCCTTTCAATAAAATGTTATCTGACACACCTGTTAGTTAAACTAAATTGAATTATAAGAATGATAGTATTGTACAATAAAGTGCAAGTATATTGCAAGATATTTGAAGATAATCATATTAAAATACAATCATAAGTTAAAGCAAAGAAACAAAGTATGTAACATAAAAACAGAATCAGATTTGAAAGGAGAATATTCAAATGAACATTCAGGAAACATTACAGCAGAAACTTGGCAAAGAGATCGCACAGGCTTCCAATGAAGAAATCTACGGAGCACTTCTTAGCATGGTGCAGGAAATGGCAGGAGAAAAGGAACGTACAGATAGTAAGAAAAAACTTTACTATATTTCCGCAGAATTTCTGATCGGAAAGCTGCTTTCTAACAACATGATCAACCTTGGCATCTTTAATGAAGTAAAAGATGTACTTGCACAGAACGGTAAGAACATTGCAGAAATCGAAGAAGTAGAGCCGGAACCATCACTTGGTAATGGTGGACTTGGACGTCTTGCAGCATGCTTCCTTGATTCAATCGCAACACTTGGACTTGCTGGAGACGGTGTTGGATTGAACTACCATCTTGGACTTTTCAAACAGGAGTTTAAAAACAATCTTCAGAGAGAAACTCCGAATCCATGGATCGAAGAAAAATCCTGGCTGAAAAAGAAAGATGTTGTTTATCCGGTATCTTTCAAGGGACTCAATGTAAATGCGAGAATGTATGACATTGAGGTAACAGGATATAACAATAAGACAAATAAATTACACCTTTTTGATATTGACTCTGTAGATGAGACAATCGTAGAGGATGGAATTGCTTTTAATAAAGAAGATATCGAGAAAAACCTGACACTTTTCTTATATCCGGATGACAGTGATGAGAACGGAAGACTGCTTCGAATCTATCAGCAGTATTTCATGGTAAGTGCAGGAGCACAGCTGATTCTTGATGAATGTACAGCAAAGGGATGCAACCTTCATGATCTTGCTGATTATGCAGTAATCCAGATCAATGATACTCACCCGACAATGGTGATTCCGGAACTGATCCGTCTTCTTGTAGAAAGAGGATTGGACATGGATGAGGCAATTGAAGTTGTTTCCAAGACATGTGCATACACAAATCATACAATCCTTGCAGAGGCACTGGAAAAATGGCCTGTATATTACCTGAAGAAGGTAGTTCCGCAGCTGATGCCGATCATCGAAGTATTGGATGATAAAGTAAGAAGAAAATATGAAGATGAAAGCGTTTCTATCATTGACAGAAATGATACAGTTCATATGGCACACATTGATATCCATTATGGATTCAGCGTAAATGGTGTTGCTTCTCTTCATACAGAGATTCTGAAAGAGACAGAACTGAATAACTTCTACAAGATTTATCCGGAGAAGTTTAACAATAAGACAAATGGTATTACATTCCGTCGCTGGTTACTGCATTGTAATCCGGCTCTCACAGAGCTTCTTGATGAGCTGATCGGAGAAGGATACAAGAAAGATGCAGCTGAACTTGAAAAACTTCTTGCATTCAAGGATGATGATAAGGTTCTCGACAGATTAGTAGAGATCAAACATGCAAATAAAGAAGCACTGTGCAAATATCTGGAAGAGACACAGGGAGTAAAAGTAAGCCCTGATACAATCTTTGATATTCAGATCAAACGTCTGCATGAGTACAAACGTCAGCAGCTGAATGCATTATATATCATTGATAAATATCTTGAGATCAAAGCAGGTAAGATTCCGGCAGCACCAGTGACAGCAATCTTTGGAGCAAAGGCAGCACCGGCTTATGTGATCGCAAAAGATATCATTCATCTGATTCTCTGCCTGCAGGAGATCATCAACAATGATCCAGAGGTAAGTCCATACCTGAAGGTTGTTATGGTTGAGAACTATAATGTAACAAAAGCTGAAAAATTAATTCCGGCTTGTGACATTTCCGAGCAGATTTCACTTGCATCTAAAGAAGCCAGCGGAACAGGTAATATGAAATTCATGCTGAACGGAGCTGTAACACTCGGAACAGAGGATGGAGCAAATGTTGAGATTCACGAACTTGTTGGAAACGATAACATTTTCGTATTCGGTGCTTCCAGTGATGAAGTAATCGAGCATTATGCAAAGGCTGATTATGTCGCAAGAGATTTCTATGAGAAAAATCCGGCAATCAAGGCAGCAATTGACTTTATTACAAGTGAGGAAGTTCTGAAAGTTGGAGAGAAAGAGAATCTTGAGAGACTGCAGCATGAGATTATCAGCAAAGACTGGTTTATGACTCTTCTTGACTTTGACAGCTATAAAGAAAAGAAAGAAGAAGCACTGAGAGCTTATGCAGACCAGAAAACATGGGCTAAGAAAGCACTTGTAAATATTGCAAAGGCAGGATATTTCTCATCTGACAGAACAATTGAAGAGTACAACAGAGATATCTGGCATCTGTAAGAGGAGGAGAAGAACGTGAAAAGAGCGAGCGGAGTATTATTACCGGTATTTTCATTGCCATCAAAATACGGAATTGGCTGTTTCTCAAAAGAAGCTTATAAATTTATTGATCAGCTCAAGGAAGCAGGTCAGAGTTACTGGCAGATTCTGCCGCTTGGACCGACTGGATACGGGGATTCCCCGTACCAGTCTTTCTCCACATACGCAGGTAATCCATATTTTATTGATCTGAAGACATTGATCAAAGAAGGACTTCTGACAAAAAAAGAATGTAAAGCGTATGATTTTGGAGATCAGGCAGACAGTATTGATTACGAGAAAATCTATAATTCGAGATTTAAAGTGCTGAAAAAGGCATTTGAGCGTTTCGAGAAAGATGAAGCATATGAAAACTTTATCAAAGAAAATGCGTACTGGCTGGATGATTATAGCCTTTACATGGCAATCAAAGACAGCAAAGGTGGAATCAGCTGGAATGAATGGGAAGATGCTCTGAAAAACCGTGAGGAAGCAGCACTTGAAAATGCAAGAGAAGAACTTGCGGAAGAGATTGATTTTTACAAATTCCAGCAGTATGAATTCGATAAACAGTGGTCACAGCTTCATGCTTATGCAAATGAACAGGGAATTCAGATTGTTGGAGATATCCCGATTTATGTAGCATTTGACGGCGCAGATACATGGGCATCTCCGGAATTATTCCAGTTTGATGAAGAGAATAATCCGGTTGCAGTAGCAGGGTGTCCTCCGGATGATTTTTCTGCAACAGGACAGCTGTGGGGCAATCCGCTGTATAATTGGGAATATCATAAAAAGACAGGATACGACTGGTGGATCAAGAGAATCCGTCATTGCCTTAAATTATATGATGTAGTAAGAATTGATCATTTCCGTGGATTTGACGAATATTATTCCATCCCTTATGGAAATGAAACAGCAATAGACGGAGCATGGATGCCTGGTCCGGGAATGGATCTATTCCGTACAATTGAAGAAAAGCTTGGCAAATTGAATATTATTGCAGAAGACCTTGGATTCCTGACAGAAAGTGTACTTCAGATGTTGTCTGACAGTGGATTCCCTGGAATGAAGGTAGTTCAGTTTGCATTTGATCCAAACGGAGGTTCAACATATCTTCCGCACAATTACCCAGAGAATAGTGTTGTGTATACAGGTACTCATGACAACGATACAACAAGAGGCTGGTATCACAGCACAGACAAAGCAACAAGAGATTTCGCGAAAGAGTATATGAACGCACAGCGCCTGGATGAAGATGATCTGGCGTGGGATTTCATCCGTCTTGCAATGAGCAGCAAGGCAAATCTTTGCGTGACACCAATGCAGGATTTACTGAACCTGGATGGCAAGGCAAGAATCAATGTACCGTCAACACTTGGCGGAAACTGGACTTGGAGAATGGAAAAAGGGCAGTTTGATAAAGAGACGGTGAAGAGGTTGAAGCGTATGACATGGTTGTACGAACGTCTTCCGAGAGAAGAAAAATAAAATAAAGTGATATACGAGAAAGGGGACTTTGATGAGTAGGGTCTCCTTTTTCTTTTTTTGGACGTTTGGATTCATTATAGTCCAGGACTTTGACTTGATTTTATATTTATAGAATTTAAGTCATACTAATAGCAAGGCAGATGCTAATTTTCAGAATATTCTGAATTGTATAAAATATATAAAAAACATTGACAATTAAAAACGGCTGTGATAAGATAACATTCGTCGCTGAGGAACAGCAAGGAAAACAACAAAGTTACGGAAGATAAAAGAAGACGCGGAGGCGGGACATTCTTGATCGGAAGGAAACTGGAAGATTTAAAAATCAATGAAATGATTGAAAAATAAATCAAAAAAGTTGTTGACAAAGAGTTTTGAAAGTGATATCCTAAATAGGCTGTCGCGTGAGACAGTAAAGGGAAGCTCGAAAAGAGCAAAAAGAAAAATAAAAAAGTTCTTGACAAAGACAAAAGCTTTTGATAGAATATAAAAGCTGTCGCTTGAAAAGAACGACACAGACAAAGAACCTTGATAACTGAACAATAGACAACAACAACCCTTGAAAATTTCTTTAAGAGAAGATTTTTAAGAACGGTTTTTAAACAAACCAAAACAACAGTAAAAAGGGAAGAATTAGCTAGTTAGTTGGTTCTGAACTGGATACAAACACTTTTAACGAGAGTTTGATCCTGGCTCAGGATGAACGCTGGCGGCGTGCTTAACACATGCAAGTCGAACGAAGCACTTTTATTTGATTTCTTCGGAATGAAGATTTTAGTGACTGAGTGGCGGACGGGTGAGTAACGCGTGGGTAACCTGCCTCATACAGGGGGATAACAGTTAGAAATGGC
>CAKRDD010000010.1 GCA_934309345.1 uncultured Mediterraneibacter sp.
ATGCATGGTTCACAGGATTTGCAGAAACACTAGAAGGAAATAAATATTTTTGTGTATATCTCGGACAATCAGATGCAGGCAACACATCAAGCACTGCCGCAAAGGAAATCGCCATTCAAATTCTTAATGACAATAAATGACAATAAGATACCCTATCAAAAATCGCCTCAGACTCTCACAGGCTGGGCGATTTTTTTATAGTAATCTTTTGCCAAATCATTTTGTTCTTTTACTATGTACTCTAATGAATGAATTTTCGTAAAGCGGCAGCTTCCTTTTTACTGTTTTACTCCCTCTCTCTTTAATAGGTAAAAGTGTCTCTCCGAGAGAGCTCGATAGCTCAGAGAATCAACTACTTTTCATTTAATATTTCTCTTCGATACTGCTTCATCTGATCTGCTGGCAACTTAAAACAAGACTTCACCTGCTCATCAGTCAGTCCTTCTTCCAACCCCAACAAGATTTCATTCATCTGATCTCCATCTAATTTTGATGCATATCGGATAATACACTGTTCAATCGTTCCAGACAAATCCCACTCCTCTTTTTGTGTACCGAAATTCGGTACATTAACTATGTACTCGTTGAACTGGGAATCTTCTGTCAATTGCACTTCCGAATTATATTTCTCTTTTTCTAATCCAGACATCTCTTTTCTGGCTTTTTCTAACATCTGCATAAGCTCTTCTTCGGTTGGTTTCGGATTTGTATCAAAATTAAGATATAAGAAGTCCTCCTCATTCACTTCGCAGACCTTGATACTCTTATCTGTTTTTTCTGCCTCTTTATAAAATTCCAGATCCTTCTTATCAATCACTTGGAACTTTGATTTATTTAAGATGGTTCGATAGGTCATTGTTTTTGGATTATATACGACACGAACCGGATGCCTATATCCTTCTTTTCCTGCAAGTCTTTCGGATTCTTTCCAGACTGCTGTATTAAACGGAAGATTCTTCCAATCCATGATAGGATACTGCCCTTCCATAAAGATTAAACATTTCTTTCGATCAAGTCTTTTTACTTCTCCCGGTGTCATCAATCCTCGCCCGGCTCTCTGATTATTCAAGCTTGAGTTTCCATGTGCACCACTGGTCACTCCATCCGTTCTTGTATCAATGGTCATTTCGCCAAGCAGCTTTGAGATATATTCATGCGTAGAGAATGCTGCAGGTCCTGAACCAAGATAGATCATAACTGCACAGTTATCCAGGAACACTTCCCATTTTTCCTGTGGAAAAACTGCTTTGATCTGTGCGATAGACTGTAGAATAGGAACAATCGACAGATTCCTGCTTCGGATTGTTCCCATCAGTACTTCGGTATTGGTTGGTTTCGGGCCAGCATAGAATTCATCTGCCCATAATCTTACATGGATTGGCAAGCTTCCATGACATTTATGATCTGCAATCCGAATCAATATATCAAATAGCTGGGTATAAAACATGGAAATTAAAAAATTAAAGGACTGATCGTTATCCGGCATTACAAGAAACAATGCTGTTTTCTTATTTGGATTTCCATCGACTCCTAATCCCAGGCTTGGGATATCAACATCATCATCTTCAAACAGTCGTTTCAGTGCGGCTGTTTCGCACAATCTAAGCATGGCATTTACCATAATGATAATGGAACGAACCGTCTCTGTTGCACCTTCTTTTAATTTTCGATAATCTCTTACTGGTGGATAGTCAGCTCCATGCGTCTCTGCAAGCCTGTCCATTTCTATCTGTAACTCTGTCTTATCCTCTCCTTCCTCATCTTCAATATGCTTTGATTCCATATTTACAAGTTTTAATATGTTATTCAGTGTTGGCTTTCTGTTTTCTTCTTTCGCAGTCAGCCATTCATGAAAAAACATCGACTGCAGATAGAGTGCTACTCCATCATCCCAGAAAGGCTCCCCTTTTTGAGCATCCGGAGGCTTGACCGATGCTTGCATGTTTGTAATCAGTCGAATAACGTCTGTTTCCTTCTCAAGATATTGCATCGGATTATATCGATCTGACTCTTCTGGATTGATTAGATTAAAAGATTTGACCGTTACGCCATGAGCCTTTAAATAATTTCCGTGTTTCCGTAATAGATCACCTTTAATATCCAGTATTACGTTTGTCATTCCTGCCAATAGAAGATTCGGTGTCAGAACAGAAGTTGTTTTATAGGAACCGGACCCTCCAATTACAAGCATATTCATGTTTGACAGAGCATGATTGGACACTGCAATTCGTTCACTCAAATAGGTATTGTTCTTCTCATTCTTAGAATCTCTTAATGTTTTACTTAATTTATTTACATCTGCCCATTGCTCGGAACCGTTCTCCACTCCGAAATGATAGTTTCGATTCTGATCTAAATAATATGCAATGAACATGATCCATGCTACAAATGCAGCACTCATGAATGCCGGGGTTTTCTTCGTCCACCAGTTACGGAATGGATGTGTAAAAATATACAAAAGCTTTTGTTGATAATTGCTCATGGTAACTCCATCTAATTTCAAAAGACCACATCCGAAATAACTTAGAATCATTAATATGATAAGTGCCAGGATAAAAGCCCACCATGGCGTTTTCCTTTTTTCAACCATCCTTACATTCCCCCATCACTACTTTGCTTTGATCGGTGGAGTTGGTGCTTTTATTTGTTTCTTCGCTACTGTTTTTCCGATTGCTTTTTCCATTCTCTGCTGGGCGGCCTGCGTTGCCATCTTTTCTTTCTCTGAAATACTATAATATTTTTCGAACAGTTCCTTTGCAAATGGACGCTTTTCTGATTTGATTGGTCTTAAATTCTGATCAAACAGAAATGGTTTCTTGTCTTTTTCAAAAAAGGCCGTATATGTTTTTGAATCCTCGGAAGCAAATACCTGACCTTTTGGAATCACTAGATACTTAGTCTCTTTCCCATAAGTTCCAGGGACTTTACTTACAAAGAAGTCCTGGAATCCTTCCGGTATCTTATCTTCTACCGGCTTCACCAGGACCTCTTTATTGATTGTGAATTTTTGATACATCTGATTTCCTTCATAATGATCATAGTCCATTTTGTCCTCCGCTAATTGTACTTTCTCTACAGATGTTTTTTCATCCTCATACTTTTGATTTGCTTCCTTCACCGCATCATCTCCAGTATTAATGTACTCTTCCGTAGACATTTCAGCTGTTTTCTGATAGGTTTCCATATCGATTTCATTCAGATCTGCTACTGTTTCCCCACGATTTAACATGGATTGCTGATACAGCTCGTACCATTGTCTTACTTTATCTGTATCATAGTTTGCAACCATGATCTGAACCTGTCCATCCCCAAGCTTCAGATCCGGCATCACCGTATAATTAATCTTCATGGCATCAAAATCTGCTCGAAAAACATCTTCTTTCCCTTCAAAAGGGACACTGAAAATCGATGTTTTTCTTTCCGTAAATGCAAGCAAACTATCGATTGTTTTCTCTCCTCCGGACATTTTATTTCCAAGATATCTTCCAAACCATGCGTCAAAGATTTCTCTGTCCTCTTTGCAGACAGCAAGCTGTACATAATGATCCTCTTTATTCAGATCTGGCATCTCCATAAAATGTACACCGCTTTCTTTTAGATTCTCAAATTCTCGTACCGGATATGCATTTGCACCAAGCCGCAGTTTTTGATCTACCGGAATATTGATCACATCAAAGTTTCCGTCTGTACGTTTGATAAAGTCCTGAATATCTTTAAACTCTTTCTTATCAATGATTTTCTCTTTTACCATCCTTGCCATAAACTGTATCAGCTTTACAAGTCCTATCGTTCCTATCTTCATGACCGGATCAGCAAACATGGTAGCCTTTTTTATCAGCATAAGGACTTCTTCCGCTTCTCTAATTTCTTCGTTCATCTCTGCTTTTCCTCCAAACCGCAGTCTCTTTTAAGAGTTATCCACATTTTCTTCTGCCCATGTACCGAAATTCGGTACAAACTATAATTTAGGTTCTATTTCGTTTACCTTTCCCCTGCGATTCGTTTCATCTTTTATTTCTGCCTCTCTTTTTACTTCTTCCTGCATTGGAATATGATATCGTTCCATAAACTGTTTGAAGAATTGAGTATCTTCCTTAATTTCTTGCAGCATCTTCCGAATCTCTTGCATTTCCGATCTGATCTGCTCTAATTCCTTGTTCTCTTCATTCATTTGTCCATTCTCCTTTTCACGTACCGAATTTCGGTACAATTAAAAAAGACTTCTATCTATGAAGTCCTGCCTGCATCTGCTGATTTTTCTTTTTGCTTACGTTCGATTGAATTGTTTCTGTTATTGTCCTATCTTCTCTAATCTTCTCTGGTTCTTCCTGTTCTTTACCAAATTTGTCTTGTTTTACTACAAGTCCACTGTTCGTTTCTCGAAGTACCTCTGCTCTTTGCTCTATAAATTCTGGAAGTTCCCGGAAACCGATATCATTCACATAATAAGCTTTCATTTCTCCATCACGCTTCAAAATCACCACATCCGATGTAGACATGGAATGTCCTTTAAAACCTTCCGGTCGATCAATATTAAATTTGATATACAAGTCTTCCAACGTATCCTGCGCTTCTAATACTCCCTGATACATCATTTGATAATCCGACCCTTTTACAGACATTCCCATCTTCTCTATGAAATCAAGACTCATATATTGATATCCTATCGCATCATCAGCTTGTCTATACTGATAGATTGCATAACTATTTTCTGTATGGGAAAGGAAACTGCTTTCCTCTGCAAGCTCTTCTGTTTTGATATCATTTTCCAATTCTCTTGTCTTCTGCAGCTCTAACAATTTCTCTGTAATATCAGCAATCAGCTGGGAAGAAGTCAATCGTATCGTATCCATCGAACTTCTAAGCTCCGGCATTTCTTTATCAGAAGACCATCCGGCAACATAATTAAAAGAATAATCTGAGGTATCCAGTCCAAAATGATTACAGACAACATAGGCTACGCTTTCCGATTCGACCTCTTTTGTCATTCGATCTTTTGTGATTCCGTTTTCTTCCATGACATCACGGTCATGAAGAATCGCATGAGCTGTTTCATGTACTGCGGTTTTCATCGTCTGTGCCTGACTCATTCCCGTCTGTATTGCGACCAGCTTCTCTGCATTACTGTAATATCCCTTTGCTCCACTATCAATCTCCTGAAACTGAAAAGGAACTGGTGATATTTCTTCCAGTCCCTTCATAAAATCCTCATAGATAAAAACATCTCCTACTAATTCATTTACCTCTAAAGTAGGTAACGGTTCTCCTTCTGTCTGACTTATATCAAATACAGTTGTTACCCGGAATCGCGGTAAAATGCGTTCTACAGTCTCTGTTTCCGGCTGTCCATCTATTCCAATTACAATTTCCTGTGTTTCTTCATCGATCTTTTCCACTTGCCGTTTCTCTTTCACCGGAACAGGAGCAATGATCTTGATCCCCTTCTCTCCGCGCTTCACATGACGGTGAAACTTTTTCTGCCAGGTCTGATATCCTGCAAGTAGTGTTGCGTCAGGACGTTGCATGGCAATCAGCAGCGTATTGTTAAAGGAATAGTTATGAAATTTAGCCATTGTCTGCAAATACATCTGATACTGTTCCGAGGTAAATACTTTTTCAACACCTTCTTCCAAGGCCTTCATAATTGTATCTAATTTCGATTCAGCTGCTTCTTTTTCCTGCACTCTGTAAGCGGATTGTTCCGCAATTCCCATTTGTTGTGTCCACTGCAGCTTCGATTGTTCTGAAGTATAACTAATATCGTTCTCAAAAGAAAATACATTATTTTCCCGCAGAGAGAAGAATTCCTGATTACGTCCTACGATGATATGATCCAAAACAGGGATTCCCATAAGGGATGCCGCACTTTGAATCCGATCTGTGACTTCGATATCCTCTTTTGATGGGTTCAGTGATCCTAAATGGTTATGTACCAACATGAGATAGGCTGAATTTGAAAGAATCGCGCTTTTCATCGTCTCTCTTGGATGCACATAGGCCATATTCAAAGCTCCCATACTGACCACATTCATATTAATCGGTGTAAGGTTCGTATTAAGATTTACTACACAAAAGAGTTCACGATCCATCTCACTTAACCATTTTCCTAAAACTCTGACTGCAGCTTCCGGATTATTCATTGGTTCTGGACTTAATAATGGCGGTTCTTCTACCAAACGAATTCCTACTTGCTTTAAGGAATCCTGAATTTCCTTATTATTCATCTACATCCACCTCCATAAAACTGATGGAAATAAATATTTCTTCGTCTGTAGATTGAATCTCTCTTGTCAAATCTTCCAGTGTAATATATTCCTGTTCCTTTGTAACATTAGACATTTCCTCAGTTCACCTCCCTGTCAACCAACCTATTAAACATAGTATTTCCCTTTGCGTACCGAAATTCGGTACATTACAAGGTCTTCTTACATTCGTGGTGTAAATTCTGCTGTTTTCTTTGGCTGCTTCGCTGTGTTCTTCGCAACGTCTTCCTGCTTCGCATTCGTTATTTCTTTAGACAGATTCTCCGCTTTATCAACTGCAAGTTCTAATACTTTCTCTTTAGAATTGTAATATAATATTTTATCTGATAACAGATCTATGGCTGACACCTCTTTTTCATTTACATACTGTACCATCTCACGGAGTTCTTTCACTGACTTCGAACCATCATCCAGTAAAATCAAAAGTTCATGCTTGGAAGACGGAAGGATATAATAATTGTTATCTGAAAATAAACTGCCAATCTGCTCAAGTACTTCTGAATGCGCTAACATTCCTGCACCTTTATATGCATTTTCATTTGTTAACGTATATAATGATTGTCCGTCCAATTTTGCTCCATTATTTTCCAAAAGATTCATTGGTTTGGAAAAATTAAACTGTAAATGAGTGATTATATCAAACGCATCCACAAGTACCGGTTTGTTCCATCTTCCCTCTACAGATAATGCATCCTGATGCAATTGTTCTGCAGTAACTCCCCACTTGTCTAACATATTCTTTGTCACATGAACAGACATTTCACTTTCCAAATTGAAAGAATCCAAAGGCAACCTGTACTGGGCATTAAAAGCACCTACTTGAGTCACAACACTATTTGCTAAAACAGATTCAACATCTGGATCGCTTAATACAATCTGCAGATGTTTTTTTGCTTCTTCATAGTTGTTTATGTAACCTAGAAGCTGCTCTTTTGTTTCATCCATTTTTCCTGTAACGGACCATGCTTCTTCCACATTTTTTGCAATGAATTCCAAAGCAGAAAAAATATTTCTATCTTCCGTAAACGTATCATACACTTCTTCCAGATGGAGTCTGATTGCGTCTGGCGAATTGCCTTCTGAAACAATAAGACACATCTGTTTTCCTGCTTCAAACCTGCAATCTGCAAAACTCTCCGGTAAATGATACTTAATATTCTCTTCAACAAATTTCATAAAATCGTCTTTATTCATGTTATAGTTCCTCCTGTTGTTTTGTACCGAAATTCGGTACATTGATTGTTTTCTTGTATTCTTTAAGAACAGCCTCTGCAATCTTTTCCTGCATGACTTTTCCTGTTGCATAGATTACATCATGATACCCATCTGCTTTTTTATATTGGGGCATATTGATGAAGTATCCTTTCTGCCCTTGCTTGATCGTAATTCCATGAATCGTAAGCCCTAATACTTGAATGGATGCAACACCGCAGATATATGCTCTTGCATCCGGTGGATGCCTTGGAGTGATTGGACAGATTGAAAGGACTTCGATCTCTGGTAAATAAAAATCCTTTCCTATCTCCTCTTTGATTTTTTCTCCAACTGCTTTTTCAACCTCTTTCCTTAAGATTGAATCCGGCACAAGAACATTTTCCCATTTTCCATTCCGCTCTCTTCTCGGGTAGCTGACAAAAGAAAGGTCTTTCCCAGTCTCCTTATTCTTATATTTACGCAGCTGTATTGGAAATCGAATCAGATCTTCGAGCGTAATCATTCCATAAGCCAATACCTCGGACTCATAAGATAAATGGATTTCTACCTGAATCTTCATTTTTTGTTTCGTCTGTTTTGAACAATTGCATTTAAACGCTTCATCTGATCTACCGATAATTTTTCAGAAAAAATGTTCTCAATCTCCTTCATACTCATTCCCGTCTCCAAACAGCTAAGAAGGTATTCTTTCTGATCAGCAGACAGGTTCTCATTATTTAAATATGTTTCAATAAACTTTCTTGTATCTGGTACTGCAAAAAAATACCTTTGCATTCGCTTTGCCAATCCTGTTCTTGCTTCCTCTGTTTGTATCTTTTCTGTAATAATATCATTCATGTTAGTTTCCTTCTTTCTATTTTCTACTCGTGATTCTTCCACTGTTTTTTCATCTGAACTTGTTTCTTTTTTCTGATTTTCTAACTGGATTACTTTAGACTTCATTTGTTCGATCTGACGCTGCAAGTCAACTTTCTGATACTTTAACAATTTGATCATTTCATCTTTTGAATCAATCAGATTCTTGATTGCGTGTTCCAATTCTGCCTCTATTGAGGAACGCACCTTTTTATTTTCGCTTACAATTTCTTTCACTTCATTTTTTAAGTCTTGCACCTCGGCAAACATTGGATCATTTCCACGATACTTTTTCATCAGATAATTTGAACGAGCTTCCTTGATTTGTGGAATGGTACATCCTGCAAGTTTTAGAAGTTCATTGTCATTCATTCCGTCTAGTGCACAAATGAGATACCACATACAGGTCTTACTGTCTTTTGTTTCATTCAATAAACGACCGATCTGATCTGTTTTAACATCTTGAAAAATCTCATTGAGATTAATCATATTGATTTGGTTGTCTGCCACTTTTCTTTCACCTCTTCTTTCTTCTTATTTTTTTGAACTTGTTCCTTTACTTGTCCGGCTGGTTTATAAAAAAATGGATACGACTCTTCCTCTCGTTTGATACGTTTTATAATCTTTTTTTCCTGCCGGATATACTGTAAATCTTCTTCAATCTGTTTTGCTGCATCACCTCCTTTCAAAACCGCATCTGGCAGATTCTGTTCCAGTTTCTCAATCTCATCCAGTACTTGTTCGAAGATCTCATCTGAATCTGGAATCTTCTTCAATTTTTCCTGCAACTGTTGATATCTTAAATAGGTTTCATCCTCCTTCAGAAAATCTGTACTATATTTTTGATTGTTTAAAGCCTTCTCTTCCTCTATCACTTTTGCTTCTCTAACTAATAACTCCTCATAGGATCTTAAATTATGCTGATTCAAATAAAGAATATTTTCATATAACTGATCGATCTGTAACAATGTCGTTCTCACATCCCTGTAATCTACTGCAAAAGGATTCTTCACGTTATGATAACGAAAAGTAACAAAATACCATTTTCGAATTCGCTTTTTCTGGAATTCTATAGTTAGACCACCAAAAGCAGCTTTTGGAATTTTATAAGAACGTAATCTTGGACTTTTCGGATGATGCTGAATAAACTTTTCTTTTTCAATCCTTGTTAGAATGTCTGCATAACTATATCCTTCCCCTAATTTATAACTTCGCCAGGCCCTCTTTTGTTCTTCCGCTCGGAACGCAAAATAGATTCCATGTTTCTGAGAATTTCCCTTTCGGACGTGATAACCAATCTTTTCCATATTTTGAAGAAATTCTGCTTCATTGTTGGAGATCGATATAATATAATCAATGTCAGCGCGTATGATTTTTTTCCAGTTTGGCTTTCCTTTTTTCTCTGCTTCCCACTGTGCATAGGATTTTCCTTTTCTATTTTCCCGGTCGAATTCTAGTGTGGGCAGTCCGTTATTTTCACAAATCTTATCTGTAATCGGCTGAATCTTTTTTTCCCAGTCTCCATTTATATAGCGGTATTTATATCCAGTCATCCTGTTCACGGAATTAAAAACAATATGCCCATGCATATGATTGTGATCATTGTGAATAGAAAAAATATAATCAAACTTATCACCTAAGTATTCTTCACAGAATTCTTTAAGTATCTGGTATGCAGCTGCTTCTGTTGCTTCACCCGGTTTGAAACTGATTACAAAGTGGTATCCCTGTCTTCCCTCTAATTTATCCCAATCCATTTTTGTATCCATCATGGTCTGATAAACTTCTTCTGAAGTCATCCCAGCATTTCCGCCGATCCACTTTCCTGCTTCTGTTTTTTTCGGATTCATAATATAGCGGATAGAATTCTTTAAGTGTCTACTCCCTCCCATCTTTCCCTGTTTGATGTTCATCAGCTTTGTGATTGCCATGATCTTCCTCCAGTTTTTCTATTAGTTTTTGAACTTCCTCTTCCACCTGATTTAAACTTTTCTGTAAATAAAAAACGGAATCATGACCTTGGTAACCGCTATTGATTTTTGCAGTTACCTGATTAATGTTGACTCCGATTTTTCTTACTTGATATGTTAAGTTTTTCAGTTCCCGGTAATACCGAACTTCTTCTACCTCTTTTCGAAATAATGTATCGCGAACATATGCTGCAATATTTACTCTTCCCTCTTTTGTTCCATACTTAAATTTCCACACATCCTTTTCTTGAATCCTTTGTTCTAAAAGTTGGCGTTCCTCCTCCGTAAAACGAATCGTATAAACATGATTTCTCTGACTCATACTTGATTTCCATCAAACATATACGAATGTTCCTCTGCGGTTTCCTGTGTACCGAAATTCGGTACATTCGTTTCTGTTGCTCCATTAATTTCTTCAGATTCTTCCAAGGCGATCTCCATTTCAAGAGAAAAATCTTCTTTGTTTTTTTCCAAAAGTTTCAGGAAGGCATCCATATTTTTCTCATTGATTTCTCCAAAGCTTTCCTGCACTGCCTGTAAAATTTTTCCTTCTTTTTCCTTCTGCATTTTCTGTTCTAGTTCTTTTTTCTTTAATAAAAGTTTTTTCTTTTTCTCATCGTACTCCTCCATAAATTGTTCTTTTTTTCTTTCCAGTTTTTCCTGGTCATGAATTATTTTTTCCAATTGTTCCTGCATACCCATTTCTTGTTTCTCCTTTCCAAATCCGTGTCCTCAAAACTCTTCTTTACAGATTTTATTATTTTGATTTACTCGTTTAATAAAAAGCTGGACTTTCATCATCTTCTTTTTTTTGCAATTCCTGGCGAATTAATGATCCCAGTTCATCCAACTGCGTAAAAACTTTATATAATAGTTCTTGTTCATCTTCCGTCGAGGCAGCAATTTTGGCTTCGATAAAATCTGATGCTGTTGGATATTTCTTTCGATCCCGATTCTCTACTAACTTAATCGCTTCTTCTGAAAGTCTATAAGTTCTTTTTAGCTTGTCCATTCTTTCATCTTCTCCTTCTTCTTTTTGTAACCCTATGGCAATTTTTCCAGCCCGTATGGTACATCAGATGGCAATTGTATGGCTGTACCACCATTCGGTATGGCAAATTGTATGGCATCCGTCATTTTGTATGGCTTTTCTGACAGCTCGTATGGCAAATCGTATGGCTTTCGCTATTTTGTATGGCTTTTCTTGCCATCTTATATGGCAAACCATATGGCCAGCTCCTTTTTTCGTATACAAAGTGTATGTTTTTTGTATGGCAACTTGTATGGCTCTCCTTAAATCACTCTAGGTGATTTGCAAGATACGCAAAATGTATTACATTTCACACTCTTGTTAGGGACAATCCCTAAGACCCTTTTTTATTGTATTTACGTTAATTATTGGGTAAAGTATGTTCATTTTCTTTTCTCATCCTTCCTGTCACCGTAAAGAAAATCCAAACTGTTTCTCCGCAAGCTGATATGTGATCTGGATCTGCTTCTTGTCAACCCTTGCTGTGTTGAAGTCTGCTTCAAATATAATCTTTTGATCTTCCTGCACGATTTTATCTGCTGGAATAGAAATCTCTCTTCTCAGCTCATTGTTCTCTTCCAGAAATTTTTGCAGTTTAATTTCCAAAGAATTCAAATCTTCTTCTGGAATTTTTCCCTGCAGATTTTCTTTTCCAGATAAAACTACCGGGATATTTTCCTGTCCTTTTTCTGTCCATTCACTTGGAAGGTACTGCTCTTCCTCCCACAACTTGGTATCCACCGCTTTTGTATCTGCTTCTTTTTGTTTTAACCATTCTGCAACAGCTGTTTCAGAGTTCTCCTTCGTTTCTGTCCAGAAGAGAAAAAGGTTGTCTTCTTTGTGATACGTGGAAAACAATACATTTCCATCTTCCGTTGTGAAATAAAAAGGAATCTGACTCTGTGTTTCATAAATTTCATCTGTACAGGTCAGCTTTTTTGTTGAAGCAAATGCTTCATCCTGCCGCAAAAAATTCTCCGCTTGTTCTTCTAAGCTTTTTATTTTCTCACCTGAAAAATAGTTTTCCAACAGATTCATATTTTCAAATACAATGTTTTCTAAAGATGCATCTTCCTTTTTTGCTTCTTCGTTTTCTCTGATTTCTTCCTGCTCCTTCGCCTGTTCTACTGTTTGTTCCTTTGCTTCTTTCTCTGTATTTTTTCTAATCAAAATAATTCCAGCACATAAAATTCCAAACACTAAAGCAAGCAAAAGTGCACTGATAACAATTCTTTTCTTCATCTTTCTCTCACCATTTCTTTAATGAAAATAGTTATAGCCAAGGTTCACTGCCTTAACAACTCTTGAGTTCCATTCTGGTTTACAGCTTGGCGTTCCCGGATTCGCATGGGATGGATACCACGTACTATATTGAACAACAAACTCAACCACACGTTCCCCATTCTGATGTCCATACTGGTTACATCCCGGATCATTTTGATTCTTGATATCTCCAATCACACAATGTAAGACATCTCCATTTTCCCGGTAAAAATCTACATAATCTCCAACCTGTCCATATAAGGTTGTACAGGCGATCACATATCTTCCATCGATGATTCCAAATCCTTCACTGTCATAATGTTCTCCACTTTGTTCCCTTAGCTGATACTGCAGACTTGTCCGACTTGTAATTGTTCTCCATCCCATATAGGTATAAGTTGTTCCCATTCCTTCCGGGATTTCAATCGTAGTTCCGGCAGGATATTCCGGATTACAATAACCGGTGATGTAGTCACTTCCAATCGCATAACTTCTTGAATGCACTGCATCGGAAGTGTTCCCTTCGATCGTAACGACTCTTCCATTTTCTACATACTGCACAATTCCAATATGTGTGTCCTGACCAAATACAATAAAGTCTCCCGGCTGGGGTGTATATCCTTCCGATGCATAATGAAACCGTCCTTTGTCTGCATAGAACCGATGATACGCTCGAACCGCTGCAGCTTTAGGTACGATTCCTGAATCAATCAGTCCAGCTTCGTTTGCACACCATGACACAAAGCACGCACACCACGGAGTCACATCTCCATTTACAAATTGGCTCCCCATAACATAGTTCCAATACTTTGCTCCACTTGGATTATTCTCTTCCTGCAAAGCGATCTGTACGATTCTTTCACCGCCTCCTGCTATCACTGGAGTGGAAGTGAAGATAGATGCTATAATTCCTATGATTGTTGAAATAATCGTGACCACTACAATGATTGGAACTAAGATTGCAAGGATCACTCCAATTACAACTGCAAGAAATGAAAATACTGCCTGAACCACAACAGCAAGTACGGATAGTAATACTGCACCAACTGCCGCACCGATATATTTTAAAGAAGACGGTACGGAATCCATTTCATGGTTTGTATTCTTGATTTCTGTCATTTTGGATTCCACATTTCTAATTGCCTGCTCACTTGCCATGGAGCGTTCCTGCATATAATCTTTGAATTTATCAGCTGCTTTTTTCCCTGCCGTAACAACCAGGCTTCCTCCGGAAGTTACCATGCCAGTTGCAGATGTACCAGAGGCTGCCATATTAGAAGTTACTGTACTGGATGCTGTTGTCATATTTGTCCCTACAGTTTCTGTCAGATTTGAAGTTACCATACCGGAGCTTATTTCTGTTCTTGCAGTTCCGTATTCTGCAGAATGGTTTCTTCGTTTCCCTTGAATAAATTCTTCTTCTGCATTCAGATTCCTCTTTCCCTCGGAACTTCTCTGCTCCAAATCCACAGCTGTTTTCCCTTGTTTCTTATTCAAAAACCATCTGTTTTGAAATCTTTTTTGTGGAACTGTAACTGGATTTACAAACAAATTCTCTGTAGTTTTTTCTTCTATTCGATATAGGTCTGTTGTATATCTGAATGCCACACTTTTTTCTATGGCTTCTGTATCATCCAGCGTTCGACTTAAGATTCCTGTGCGAGACTTCCTTTTCATTTCAGATGCTTTGATGCCCTCTTCGATATATCTTCTTTTCTGTGATTGCGGTAATTGATTCCACTTATGGATCTCTTTATGGTTTAGAAACCGTGTCGGATCAATAGACGCTGATTCTTCCTCTTGTTCCTCTGGTTCATTTCCCATACTCAGAGCTGTCATATGCTGCTTGGAAGTTTTAACAGATTGCTTTGCAGCATTCAAGGCAAGTGCTGTTGCTTTAAATCTTCTATCCTCTTTTGCATTGATCCGCATCCTATTCAACCTTTCTGTATCTTCCGTTTACTTCCTTCAGCTTCCCTTTCTTCTCTAATCTCTTTAGATATCCAAGACAGGTTTCCGTGTCTTGATTAAACAAGCGTTCCACATCTGTTACCGTGATATCCATAATACAGGAAACCTCAAGGATCAGTTCTTCTTCTTTTTCACTCAGTACAGAACGTGATTCTGTTTTTTCTGTTGTACCGAATTTCGGTACAGCATCTTCTTCAAAAGATAATATCTTTTGTTCTTTTGCTTTTTCATGGAAGTTGGTACTATAATTCTTATACAATACGTTTTCTTTGCTAATCAGTGCATCAAACATCACAACCTTTTTATTCCAGACCATAACACCCTCACCGACATTTCCGGAAGACAATGCTTTAAATTCCTTTGCACTGAATTCCTGAATTGCAGCAAGGCTCTGTGCATCTACCCCTCCCTGATCTAAGAACGTCTTATAGGAACAGTTCTGAAATAATTCGATCAGCGTCTGATTAGACAAGGCTGCTGTTACATTCTGCATTGCCATTGTTACGATTCCACCAAACTTACGGAACGTAATAACTGCGTTATTGAGCTGTCTTGCACTTCCCGGTTTCTTAGAGATTACCTGTGTTTCATCAATTACCAGATGCGTTGCTTTCTGAAATTTCTTATTATAATCCATACGGATCGACAGATAATGCAGGATCGTAACCATAACCGCTTCCCAGTTATTCTCCGGTACATTTGACATTCCAAAACCGATCATGCGGCGGTTCAGACTCACATTGGATGGATGTGCCAGCATATCACAGCTACCGATGGTATATTCTTCCAGACTGTTGTAGATCACACGGATCAGAGCTGAGTCATGCTCATTATCAACTCGTTGCAATTCTTTATAAATTTCCTCTCGCAGCCACAAAAGTGTCGGTTGTTTCTTTAGTTTTTTCTGTTCAAACACTTCCTTAAACATGCGTTCCGTACATCGGCTGATGATTGAGTCATGCTCCTGTGTGACATTGATGTTTTTCATTGCAGCTGCACACAAGGTCTTGGCATATTCCGTCTGTTGTGCGATAAATTTTTTCTGCACTGCGACCGAAGAGGTAAACACTTCTTCTGATACTTCAAACCCATTTAGGAAAATGCCGCTTTTTGGTGTCAGATCAAAATAACTTCCGTTGTCTTTCTCCACAATATCACGGAATTCATTCTGTGGATCTATCAACATAATATCGTCATCTGTTGCAAGCAGTGTCTGTGACAGCTCAGTCAATTTGATCAGCATAGATTTACCGGAACCGGAAAAACCTACGATAATTCCATGCGGATTCGGCAGTTTCTTTCGATTCCCCACAATGAAATGCTTTGTAGTACGGTTGAGTCCCATCATCTGTCCACCCGGCTCAATGACATCCTGTGCAAAGAAAGGCTGGAATGCCACAAGGGAAGACGTTAAGAAGAAACGCATATAATCTACTTGTCTTCCACCGATCGGAAGTGCCGTATTCCATGCTTTTAACTGTGTATAATCACAGGTTTCTAACACAACACCTTCTCTTTTTCCAATTGACTGCATCTCCTTCATACGTTCTGCAAGTTCTTCCTCGTTATGAGCTGTAACAACAACTAACAGATTTAGAAAGAAGCCTTTTTCATCGTTTTCATCAAGCTGATCGATATAAGTCTCGATCTCATTCTTTTTCTTTTCTCTCGGATAGGAAGCATTAATGGCCGGGATTCCTGCATTTCGCTTCTGTTCGATTTCCTCGGTAATGGCTCTTTCGTTATTGACCTGTGCATTGATCAGCTTATCATTCACCAGATCTGTTTCAACCGGGGCATAATCCAGTGTAAGGAAAGATGGATAAGATACATTGGATAAAGAACGAATAAAACTGTCTGAATCAATTGACTGGCGGTAACGATGCCCGAAAAGAACCGTAACAAAGGTATCTCCCATCACCATAAAGTTGGGATGCTGCCGGATACTTCTTGGCAGGATATCATTCTTCCAGTCTTTTTGATGTTTCTTGTGATTGGATAACGGAGTGATATATTCCTGTTGCTCCGGATGATTCGGACAAATCAATTTCTGCAGTGATTCAAACCGTTCAAATGCATCCAGCTTTTCAATGCGGCTCCCCCATCCTGCAAATGCTTCCATGATCGTTGTCTCAATTGCATTCAAATACACTCTTGCATTGGTTTCATTATCTGCTCTGGTAGTTACAGTTAAATAACGCAGAGTTGTTACATTCGGATTGGTTTCTTGGATTCGTTCATCCTGCCACTGTCTGATTCCCTTTGCAATGTCCGGATACTCTGCTTTATTCTTTTCTGCACGAATAGACTCCAAAAACTCTTCCATGCTCTGATATTCATTGGCTAATGTGATTTTAAATTCTACATCCATCGAATTTAACCAGAACATCAGATCCATTAAAAATGATTTCTGCTCGCCTACATTTTTATTGATGTAATTGATATCCTCAAAAATATAACATCTGTCATAAACCGCCATTTTTTCTTTTGGCTCGATCTTAAAAATCCCATTTTCAAATGCTCTGTCGATCTGCAGTGACTGCTTTACATTCTTTGGTAGTTTTACGATCGGCATTGTTTTGCTTTTTTTTGACAGAAACAGACTGTTTCCGTTAAAGATTGACATTTATCTTTTCCTCCTTCTTGTAGGTCTTTTTTTCCTCTGTACTTTTTCCTGTTTTGAATCCATAGAAAAGATTCTGTAAGATGAAAAATCTCTTTCTTCCATCTCATAAGGAAGCTCCTTTGTCTTCAGATAAAACCACACGTTTTTGATAGATTCAATCCAGGTCTGTCCCTGATGCTTTACCATTGCAAGATAAATGATTGGAACCATGAACGGAATTCCTGTATAGATACTAAGATTGATCGCAAGTCCGGTTGTTTTCCACACGGTAAGTGCAATCACTGCAGCAACAAGTAATGCAGCTGCTCCATATCCCAGTTCCCTTGCGGTAAATCCTTTCCATAATTCGTTTTTGTACTGTTCTTCAAAATCTTTGTTCAAATCTATTTTCATATACACGCTCCTTGCTCTATTACAGATTGAATGTTTTATTCAAAAATATCGGTGCTCCTTTTACGGAAACTGCCATCAAAATCATGTAGACCATAGAATTCAATGCCTGTGCAAATCCATCAAACGCATTGAAAATGGCATTATCGGAGGTAAAAATGGAGATACCGGAGGTGATTCTTCCTGCGATTGCAATCGCAAGTGCGATAATGACAATTTCAAACGTATTGGATAGAAAGCTTTTCATCCATGCATAGGCTGTTCCTTCGATTCCACGTCCTCCTGTAATCGATGGCATTGCAAGCGGAAATGTTACAACCAGAAGATACAGCTTGATATAGCGGCTGTACAGCGTGATCAGAATCAAGAAAGAACACACCATTGCTACAAGGAAGTAGAACAACCCATAGATCCAGAAAAACATAACAGAACCGACATCCACATCACCAGTAAAGAAGGCCGGCGGTTCAATCATGACCGCCGTTCCTGCCATTGCCGATGCCATTTCAAAAATCTTCTTGATCACGTCCAATCCTTTTACCAACAGTACGTTTAAGACAACCACCTTGATCATTGCTTCGATCATAAGTTCAATCGTCATATTTTCTTTGAAGTTTCCAACTGCTTTAAAAAATCCCATCATCACAAAAAAGTTCAGACTCATAATTCCGATGGACAAAGCCCACGGATACAATTCATTATTTACATAAGTCCATGTGGCAGAGGAAAACCCTTCCGGTGTCTTTGTCATGATCCCCATACATGCTGACATGGCTGTATTCCATATCGCACTGGCAATCTGATAGAACGGTCCATATAATAAACTGCCGTTGAGAAACTCCGGCAACCAGTCTGGCATCTAAATACCCCCTTTTTTATGCTCCTACACTTGAAGTAATTACTGGGATCAGCTGTGGTGTGATAACTGCAACAAGTCCTCCTGCGATTCGTTTGAATGCCATAGACTGTGCACCACCATCCTGTGAGTTCATGGACTGTGCCCATTCAAAAACGCCCCAGAGCAGATACAGACTTCCGATGGAAGACACGATCGCTGCAATCAGACCATAAATCGTATTAAATCCGGTTTGAATCACCGTACTTCCATCATTTTCCGCCGCTAGTACTGGAAATCCTATCTGCAGTACAAAAACTGCTGACAGCATGAATGAAAGAGTCATCATCGTTACCAATTTTTTTCTATCTAGTTTTATCAGTTTCTTTCTCATTTCCTTAATTCCTCCCAATACGTAAAACTTTCACTAAAATAAAAACTAATACGAGTAATACCACCGCAAAGGTTCCAAAACCTACTAATCCCTTCCATACATCCGGTGTAAATATTGCCGCAGCAATCCCCGCTATAACGCTTAAAATAAATGCGACTATTACTACTATTTTTGTTTTCCAATTACTTCTTCTCATTTTGTGTTCTCCTTTTCAAAATTTTGTTCCTTACATGGAATCCTCCGAATCTTCTGCATATCCTTGATCAATATATCTGTAATCACATTCGCCGTATCACTATCTGATAAATAACGATACAGTGCAGTTTCATAATCCTTATAATGACTGTTCTTTAAATAATCTTTGGATGCACGTAACCGTTTTGCTACTTGCCCTTTCGGGTATTGCTCCAACAAAAGATCTAACGTCTGAGGGATGCTTTCTGTCTTTTCATACAGTCTCCGCAGATTCCGATAGAATTGTTTAGGAAACTTTATTTTTCCCAAGCGTTCTGCATAGAGATACTTCTTGTGTTTTGTAAGAAAAAGATAGATAATTGCTCCTACAAAACAAACTCCGGCAACTAACGCAAAAACGATGCCTGTTCCCATATATTGTAAAGCTGTCATTGGTACTCACCTCTCTACTTCTGACGGAAACAGTCACTTACTTCATGCACTTTCTCCATTAACCGTTCCGGAGACATTGTGTTACTGAAATATCCGGAAGCATAAACTCTGTGTTCCTGTTCATCATAATAAAACTTCACTCCCGGATGCTGTGTATTCAAGCGGACAAGAAGCTTATCAAGTGCTCTGCTTTTCTTCTTTGGAGCTGAAATATCAAATGCTGCTGGCTGTGAAAACAGGAAAACATAATCCAGATTGTTGATATTTACATGCAGCTGTTCGCCATCCTCTGAGTGTCTGATCTCGGAAGAGATATATTTTGGCTCATTTCTAGCCAGATATCGGTTCAAAATAGATGCTGTCAGTTCTTCAAATACAGGTTTCTCTCGCTGTAACTCGCGTTGTTCCTGTTTCCTGCCAAAAGTTGGAATGTAAGTTTCTTCTGTACCGAAATTCGGTACATTTTTTTCTTCCTGCGTACCGGAATTCAGTACGTCTTCCTCTTCCTCCTTACTTGTACCGAAATTTGTTACGTCTTCCTCTTCTCTTTCCGGTTCTTCTACCTCTTTCTTTTTCTGTGAAATGCTTGATACTAAAGCTAACAAACGATTCTTTTCCGCTTCCATTCTCTTAACATCTTCTGAAAGCTGTTTTTTTTCGCTTTGCAGCTGATTATTTTCCTCTTCAATCTGTTTCTTTTCCTCTTCAAGCTGTTTCTTTTTCTTATTTAACTCCTCAAGTTCCCCTTTTAAGTATCTGTTCTCGTTTTCGTAGGTTTTCTTCTCCTTTTCAAGACTCTGCAGATCTTCTTCATTTCCCTTATTCATTCCACTAAGTAAGGATTCAAAAAACTGGGTTGCTTCTCCTCCCGGCTTTCCATCAGCATCCAAAATAAGTCCGAACATATCTAACTTGTGTTCAAATGATTCTTTTGTCTGTTTTGCCTGGATCTCCATATTTTTAGCTTTTTCAATCTGTACCTGATAGCATACTTCCATGGAATCCTTTGCTGCTTCAAACTCCTGCTCTT
The DNA here is from genome assembly GCA_934309345.1 of uncultured Mediterraneibacter sp. Taxonomy (GTDB): domain Bacteria; phylum Bacillota; class Clostridia; order Lachnospirales; family Lachnospiraceae; genus Mediterraneibacter. The sequence goes on from CAKRDD010000010.1 coordinate 20,470, forward strand.
TTTTATTAAGTTCTGCTTTGTCATGTTCAAGCTGTTTTCTTTCCTCACAGAGCTGCTGATACCTGATTTGCTGATTCTGTTCATCTTTATGCAGTGATTCTTGTTGTTGTTTTAGTTCCTGCTCTTTTTGGTTTAATGTTTCTTTTTCCTGCTTCATCGATTCAAGCAGCTTATTTAATGCATTTTTCTGCTTTAGATAATCCTGCTCTCTTTGCTGAAACAGTTTCTCTCGTTCTTGATAGATCTCATTCAGATTCCTGTAAAGCGGATCCTGATTTGTTTCATTTGTCATAATGTTCCATTCTCTCCTTTCTTCCTTCTTCGTGCAGAAATCGTCCCTCCGATCACAGCCACAGACATACCTAACAAAACAGAAAAAGCAAAAATCTTGTTTTCTTCCCCTGTTTTTGGTGCAGGACCACTCGGAATTTCTTCTCCTGTGTTCTTTTCCTCTTGCATACCGAAATTCGGTACATCTTTTTCTTCACCTTCATTTGTACCGAGATTCGGTACATTTTCTTTTTCGACCTCTTGAGCTTCCAGCTTCTGTACACTTTTTAGTTCTTCCCGTTTCATGTCTCCACCAGTTTTGAGCATAAAAAATGCACCAAAGCCGCAGCCGATGCCAAATAAAAAGATCAGGATGGTAATGATTACCCTCTTCATCCCACTTTTTTCCTCCCTCTAAAGGATCAGTTTTTCTTTTGTTACTTTGCAATTGACAACCAAACGATACGGAGTCCTTGAATATCCGGTACAGGTTGCTAAAGTAAAGGTCTGCACATCCTCTCGATCCATTTTCCAGTCATCCTGAAATACCGCATCTTTTTTATGACAGGAATATACAGACACGATCGTAAGTCCCTTGGTTCTCTCCGGCGTATAGATATAAATACTTTGTGCTCCATTCTCATCCACTGTAAGTTCATCTAATCTTCCAAAGATCTGCCCGGACATCATGTTATGTCCAAAAAGACAGGTGTGTGGATCTGACAGCTTTTCGTTTGCATGGGCAAAAGTAAATACCGAACCCAAGATACTGTACTTTCCATCAAATCCTTTGCTTAAGTATTCCCTATCGGTTTTGCCATGTAAAATTGGCTCATCCACTCCGATCTGCGGGATATAGAGCCATCCAATGATATCTGGATTCACTTCTTTTAATAGTGCAAAATCAATTCTCCGGTTCATTGGATTGGATGCATCCTCATCACTCTCCGGTACTACAGCAGTCTTTTTGATTGCTTCATGACTGATCTTTGCTTCCAGAAATGGTTTATGTTCCCGATATGCAAGGATACCAAAGAATACCGCCATTCCAAGTAAAATCACGATAAGAACTCTGTATACTCTGTCTCTCATTTAATATTTCCTCTTACGCATTCTGATGATGCATACCACTGCTCCAACCACGCAGATTCCGGCAAGGCCTGCATATCTCCATGTATTTTCTTCCAGATTTGTCTGTGGAGCTGTATTTTCTTCCTTATCCGGCTTTTCTGTATGTTTCGGTTCGATCACAACATCATACTGCATCTCTCCCTCGGAATCACTCCAAGTTGGAACTGCAATCAAGGACGGTTCAACCGTATCATACCTTTCCGTATCTTCTGCAGAGATCAGATACACACCTACTTCCAGATTTTTAAATGTAACTGTTCCGTTTGCATCTGTCACATTTGTATTCGTGCTTTCTTCTGCTTTGGAAAGTAGCTGCTCCGCCGCATTTTTAAGATCATTGGAGTTTTCAATCGCATTGAGATCTACCCCTGCGTCTTTATAGGACTTGAGCAGCACGTATTCTCCCTGCACAATCTCTGACACTTTCTGACATCGGATTTTTACATTGCTTTTGTCCGTCCCTGCTTTTCCATCGGTAAGGACTACCTCAATACTTCCGGTTCTGGCCTGTTCTACCTCTTCTAAGTTCTTTTTTTCCGGCAGGACTTGTTCTCCTGCTTCGGTTGTTGTTTTATCGATCACCAGATCTTTCTCGTTTAATGTTGCTGTATCTGCCGCACTTACGGTTGACACGCTAAGAGCTGCAAATACACACGCAGCGACCAAAAGCCGCTTATATCTTACCATCTTCATATGTCTCCCTTCTGTTCCATAAATACAATCCGATTGCTACTGCAGCAAACAAAAATGGCAGACAAAAGAAAATCAGTTCCCTCGCAGACGGAAGTTCCTGCTTGATTGCATCATGCTGTGCTTTCTTATATTCCACCCGCTTTCCAGTCACCAGTAATCTGTGGGTATTGATTCCATAAGGTGTACAAGTAACCAGTGTCACAAGATCCTGACCGGCTTCGATCTGCAGGGCAGAAACATCTTCCGGTTCTACCACCTGAATCTTACATACTTTATAAGCAAGCGTGTCATTTCCAATCCGTAGAAAGAAGAGATCTCCTTCCTTCATTTCATCCAACCGGATCAAAAGCTTCGAACTTGGAAGCCCTCTGTGTCCGGTCAACACACAATGGGTATTCTCTCCTCCGGTTGGAAGGCTTGTCCCCTGCAGATGACCGATCCCATTAGACAGTGCGGTATCATCCGTTCCATGATAGATTGGCAGTTCCACATTGATCTTTGGGATATCCAGACTTCCCATCGTCCCGTTGCCTGAGATGTTCAGCTGTTCCTCATAGCTTTCATCACTTAAGACCGCGGTATCGGAATCATCTACGATTGCTCCTCCTGTCTGGTAAAGCATGTCATTATAAGCGATCGCCTGGTTCATGATTTCCTCAAGCTTCGTATCATCCTTTTTGCTTACTGCACTTTGGTAAGTAGCAACGGCATCTGACTGATGCCGCTGCTCGATCACATTCCAGATAATTGGAAGACAACAGAGTGCAAATCCAAGAATGAATAGAACTGCTGTGCTCCATTTTTTTCTCATGCAATCTCCTTTCCTTTTGGCTTAGATCTCTTCGTCTTTCTTACGTCCTTTTGCAATCGCAACACTCATAAGAATAACGCCTGCACCAAGCAGAATTACTACACTTGATGTACCAGTGATTGGAAGCTTCTTTCCGACCTGATTCACGATCGTAATATTTGCAGAACCATCTTCAACATCAGTTGTCAATGTCTTATCTTCTGACTTACTCAGTCCGTTATAGAACGTCTTAATATTTGCCTTTGCGTCAAATGCTGTAAGAGTTTTATCTGTTGCTCCATCCCCTTTGACATAGCTGTCACGCTCTGTTGTAAATGTTGCTTTGAGTTCCAGCTTGATTGGATCCTTTAATAAACGGTATCCGTCCGGAGCGTCTGTTTCTTTGAGATAGTAAGTACCACTGTCAAGTCCATAAATATGGAATGTACCATTTGCATCGGAAACCATTTCTACTGCTGTGTCTGGTTTTGTACCGCCGGTATGGTCTGTGCCACCAAGGGAATCACGGTTGATTACAATATATCCGTCCTGCCCTGTTTTCACATAGACTTCATTTTTACATTCTGCATCACTGTACAGGCGGAATTTTGCTCCATCCAAAACTTTATCATGGTCATTGGTCTTGATTGGATTTAAGCGGTAAGTGAAGCAGACTACCGTATCCCATGGAGTATAGCCAGTTTTTCCTTCTCCTTCAGAATCTGCATCATTGGAGAACTCAAGACGTACATCATTTTCAAATCCCGGACGTCCTGTGTTCTCTGCCGCTTTGTCATTGAGTGTTGCGTTGTATGTAAGTGTAACGGTCTGACCATACGTATTCTCTTTGCGGTTATCCACTGCATCAAACTCACGGTCTACGATTGCCTTCAGATCTGCAATTGCAATCATAAAAGTATCTCCATTTCCCGGATTTTCTGTTACTACAAACTCACTGTTATTCAGTGTATAAGTCTTATCTTTTCCGTCTACTGTTCCGGAGATTTCAATCTTAACGCTCTTCTTATTGAAGGTCAGTGCGTCATTCATCACATCATGCCATGCATAGTAATAGGTATCATATCCATTGATATCCGGCACATTAGATGTATACATATACGGTACAGTCTGACCAATCTCATAGTCACCAATGTCATTCCATCTGTCTGCATTTGTAATATTTTCATTGGCATCATCTTCCTGAATCTTCTTTGTTACACTTGGATAATCAGACTTGATCACAACCTGTGCTGCCGGATTCGCTGTGTTTACCATACAAAGAGAGCTTGCAGAATGTGTTCCCTCTACGTTGGATACTTCATCAATGACATAGTAGCCATACTGTAGTCCATCCAGACGAATGGAATTATCAGAACGAACATTTTTTACTTTGACCACTTCCGGTGATTCATTTAATTTCACCATCTCATCTCTTAATTCCTCGATGAAGTAACGGAATGCACTGTAACGGCTTTCTAAGGTCTGATCTGCAGTTGCTCCTTCCACCGGATAGTTATTTAAGGACTGAATGTAATCAATGACCTGATATTCTGTCACATCTGCAGCTGAAATTGTTGTACCTGCCTTTGTCAGTGCTTTTGCTACGACATTCTTTAAGGCCTGCTCATAAGCCGGATTGAAGGTATAATTGATGGATTCCCCACCTTTTGCATTCTCTGCGTCAAACAGTTTATAAACATTGAACTGCTTTCCAACCAATGTCTGTCCATCATTTCCGGCAATATCAATGTGGGCCTGTCCACTTCCCATCGTAGCAACACCCTTCACGGTATTGTACTCTGCTCCATCTGCCGCATAGACAATCGCAGACATTCCATGTTCAAACATTGGTACTGGAATGGAACTGATCGCACCTGCTAAAGCAAGGGTTCCTGTTAACATGAAAGTTACTCGTTTCTTATTAAATTTTGTCATTTTTTTCATTCTCTTTCTCCTTCGTATTTCCTTTTTTCATCTGTCGGATTATCGCTACAGCCATACAAGCAAGGCCTAACACAATAAGAATTAAAGTTGCATGATTTCCAGTCTCTGGCATCTGTAATCCGGTGTGGTTTTCTACCTTCAGATTCACAATTCGCTCATGCGGAGTTCCTTCAATTGCGTAATCTTCGGAATCTTTTGTATGAAGTTCGCCATTTACATAGTATTCATACTCTCTCTTATCATTGAACTTGGTATAGATCTCATAGACATAATCATTTCCCTTTGCATCTTTTGGGATTCGGTATCCCTGCGGTGCTTTTGTTTCCTTGATGTAATACTTTTTCTCTACTTCTAATGGACTGGTTGTAGCAACACCCATGCTATCTGTAACAATCTTGGATACCTCTTTCGTACAGTCAGCATCTTCGTAGATCGTAAACTCTGCACCTTCCAGTAATTTTCCTTTTTCATTGACTTTTGTTACTTTCAGCTGATACGGAGCCAAGGTATCTTCCACACCTAAACGTGCGGTTCCTTCTTTTTCAACCTCAAACCGCATGGAATTATCCTTTGCTGTATTGGAATTCAAGGTAATTGTATTGTCTTTTGCAACCGTAAATGTTACAACTCCGCTGTTTACAGTGTACTCATCTGGTACGGATACTTCTCGTACTTTATGCTGTCCATAGCCTAATGATTTGAATTTACATGCTCCGTTTGCATCCGTTGTCACGGTCTCTGTGCTTCCGTCTGGTTTTGTATGTTCATAAACAGCACCTTTAATCGCATAGTCTTTTCCTTTTTCTTTTTTGACAATGTTCAAATCCAAAGACTGCTCTGCGATTGTTGGTTCATTGTAGGTATAGACAAACTCGGAACCATTATTTCCACTTGTGATTTTGACCGTATATACAGTTGGATTGATTAAATATCCTTCCGGAGCCTGGGTTTCTTTGATTGTAATAGTACCAAGTGGTAATTGCTTACTTCCAGTTGGTCCGGTATATAATTCATCCCCTGAAACTAAATATTGGGAATCATAGTATGCAAATCCATCTGCATCTGTTCTGAACACCCATTTTTTAGTAACAGTCTTTCCACTTGCTGCCGGGTCAGAATCCATTTGTACTCCTGCATAGAATTTCACTTTAAACAGTGCTCCTTTTAGCGGCAGAGAACCTTCCGGTTTGTTCAGATTCGTTTCCTTATCCACTTTTCCAAGCAGTACACCAACCGGATCCATCGTTGGTTTATCTGATACTTTTAATACACTTGTTTCTCCTGACTTAACAGTTATCGTATAAGTGGTTTTATCAAGTGCATAACCTTTCGGTGCTGTTACTTCTTTTACATAATAAGTCCCTGCAGTTAATGTCAGTGTATTGGAGTCACCATTGGCATCCGTTGTAAGAGTTCCAACTTTGGAAGCTCCGGAAAGTGATTTCTCACTATATACACCATAAGTTGCATCCTTCAGCGAATAACAGTCATTTCCATTTGTTATGGATGTATCTGAACTTGATTTTTTCAGCTTTGCATAACCGGATGGATTGTATGTACCGGACCAGGAAGATAACGGCTGTCCGTTTCCCTGATAGATCACACCTTTCGCATCCAAAAAATACTTATAATTTTCCCATGCCCACACTAAACCATTTGCATAATAATCCCCTTTATGGGTAGACAGCCAGGTACCACACGCACACTTCACACCATTTCCTGTTTCAATCTGTACTCCATCCGCAAACCATCCATGCACTGCATTAAGTACCCACCAGACTGCACATTGCTTCATAAGATACTCGTAATCACTATTGATTGATTTACACATGTAATGGTCATAGTAATACATCATTGCAGCTACTGTCTGAATCGTTTCTTTATTATAGATGGTAGATGCATCCACGCCTGTTTTTTTTCCTGCTTGGAACTTATCCATAGGGTCTGCACAGAAAAGTGGTTCCTTTGTATCTGTATTTCCTAGCAGTCCTTCCCTCCATGTCAGTAGTTTTGGCCAGGAAGGGTCATTATAGTTAATCACATCGATTCGACCAAGGCTATCGCTTTGTATTCTACCTGTATTAATCACATCACCGGCAGCTCTTGCAGCTTTCGCTCTTCTTGGCATACTCGATGTATTGGCTTGAGCATCTGATTCCGCAAACCCAACTCCAATTTCTTTTAAGAGCTGCTTCATTTGACGTTCTGTCTCTAAATCCTTCTCAACATCTTTCTCTGGTTCTTTATCTCCATCGGTAACATCTTGCTGTTCTGCCACATTACTTGATGGATCTGCGATTGTCTCACTTTGAACCTTATCTGCTTCAGCATTCTCTTCGGCAGATACCATGTTAAAAGAGAAGGACGTTATTAATACCATTACTGCCAGTAGAACTGCCAAGACTCGGCCTCTCTTTTTCCTTTTTTGTTTCATCTGATTTTTCTTTCCCTCCTAATTTCTAAGTTAAGTTGTTATTGCTCCTCCTTCCAAGAAAGTTAAAATCAAGCTTTTTCTTTCCATGGTGGAGCCCTGGAACATCTTCGAATTCCCATTTTTCTTCCTCTTTCTCTTAAAATTGCGTATAAAAAAAGAACCACGCTTTGTGATTCTTTTTTGTGTACCGAATTTCGGTATATTTTTATTTTCTTGCTCCGCAGGAACAAACATATCCATCAACAACCGTTTCATCGTATGCCGCACTGTCCTGCACCCAGCGTGTTCCATAGACTGCCTCATGATGTACCGTTGTTGTGACTGGACGTGTACCATACTCTATATGATGTCCACCACCCTCATACGCTAATGCATGTGCTTTTTCATGTTCAATTACATTATTTGTAATATCAGCTCCACACACATTGCAGCAATCCCATGCATAATCCTCATAGATAGTCACTTGCTCATCCCATGCTTCCTGCACAACATACTGCTCATTGTGTCCAGTAGCTTCATGGTGTACAACATGTGTCTGTGCTACATAATTATGCTGATGCACTGATTCTGCCTTATTAGAATTCTCTTTATTACTTCCACTGTTTGTTGCAGGTTTTGCAGGAGTAGACGCTGATGCGGAAGGCTTTGTTGTTTCCTGCTTTTTATTAGAAGTAGATGGATTCGTTTTATTTGATGTCTCCTTCTTCTTTGAGTCACTTTTCGAGTCATTCTTCTTGGAATCATTTTGGACTGTATTTTCCTGCTTAGAAGTATCTTTCTTTGTATCGTTCTTCTTAGCATCTTCCTTTTTGGATTCAGCCTTATTTGACTCTTCCGATTTTGCTGTCTCTTCTGTTTTCTTTTCCTCTTCCTTTACATCATTAGAAACACTATTAACAAGTTTATCCGCATTTTTGATATGTTTTTTTATCTCATCATGATCGGATGTTTCTGTAATTGTCTCTACTGTCTTGTTATCTATTTCAGCTGCTTTCTTCTCTCCACATCCAATGATTGGTGTAGAGATCATCATGGTTACCAGAAAAATTGCTACAAATTTCTTTTTCATGTATTTTCTCCTCTCCCAATACATTGTACCGAATTTCGGTACATTTTCTTAACACCTCTAAGATTTTTTGATATCTATAAGAATTCATAAGTTTTTCACTTTGTTTCTATTTTTTATAAGGGTAATCATCCACAACCTGTAGATAACTACCCTCACCTTCATAGAAAAATCTTTTTCAGACTACTCTCTAGTCTTCTTCATTTTCATCTATAATCTCTTCTTCAGAATTCATTTCCTTTTCTTCTAACATCTCATTAATTCGTATTACATATGCAAGCAATCTCTTCACATATTCTGGTGCATCTCTATCTTCTAATTCCCATGATTGCAACGTACGATATGGTATTTTGAAGTATTCGCAGAACTCTTTACGGCTCATCCCTGCATTTTCTCTCAAATCTTTTACTGCTATTTTTTCCGTATCTTGCACCACATAATTAATATCTAACTCTTCTTTCATTACAATTATCCTCCGAATTTCAATAAAACACTTTTTGTTTTCTTCTAAATTTTGAAATATTTCATCGGAATACTCTGCTTGGACAATACGTTTTCTATATTGTATTACTTTAATCTTTCGCTAATTATATTGTAACAAAGCGATTTTTGCTTATCTAGGTTACTTTAGGTACGTTTTTTGGTCAAGTTTATAAATTATTCTCTATTATTGCCCAATTTTATCGCTGTTTATAAAAAAAGTATAAACTTGAGCACCTATCTTTCACTTACAAAAGCTATTTAAGCTGGCATTCCGACTACTTATCCCCGGTTGACTGAAAATATCCTTTGTACCGAAATTCGGTACGCTACTAATATTTTGCTGGTAATCTAAACAATTCTATATATTTATCTATAGCCTCACAGTCTATAAGAACTGCTCGTCCTATTTTACAGATTGCACCAGCTTCTTTTGCCCATTTTTCTAACGTTGGCAGACATACATCATAACGCTTTGCTGCCGTTTTGTATTTGACATATCGTCTCTTATCGTTATAAAATTCATTTTCCATTCTCACATCTCCTTTCATCTATACACATTGTGTTTGTGCTTTTAGATTAGCACACATTGTGTGTATTTTCAAGAGTACTTATTATATTTCAAATTACTTACAAACTATTTGTACCGAATTTCGGTACATTACAACATAATAATTTCTAATTCTTTGCTCATTTTTCAGATTCAGATGATTTCTTTTCCATTATTCTTTACTTCTTGCTCCGCATAATCCATAAATCTTATGACACAAAGTCCTTTACTTCCACATTCATCGTCCTCATCACCATATTCCGTTGAACAATCTGGACATAAAAACTGTGCTGAAAGATCAAGTTCAATACCGCTTTCATTTGTTTCTGGATTATAGTGTTCTGAAATTGTTGCAAGAAATTCATGATATTGTTCTGAACTCATATTTTTAATTTGCTGGATAATATCGTCTTTCATTTTTTCTAAGTTAGTCATTACCAAACGCCTCCCTGATTTCCTCTTTTTCTTCTTACTCTCGTTATGCATTCATGCATAAACTTTATTTTTAACATAGATACAAATCCACTGTATCTATCTTTTATTTACAATGCAAGATTTTAGAGAAACTGCAACAAATAATTGCATTCCCATGTAAAAAAATATTATCACAGGAGCAAAGAGACTCTGGATATGAAACTTCCTATCAAAAAAGCAACGTGAACTTATGTCCACGCCATGCTTTGTTTCCTCCGTAACGTACCGAATTTCGGTACATTTCAAGGTACTTCATGGGGTCTGACCCAAGCAGCTCTTTCAAAAATAGAGCCATCTCAGCTCACTGCATCTCTGCATGACACCTGAAATGGCTCTATAATCACTGTGCTATATACAAATCTTTTAGTTCGTCCAAAATCTGATCTTTCGTTCTCCCTACCAGTCCCAACTGCTTAATGTCAATGCTTTCGTTTTGCATCCGCTGAACAAAGTCTTGAACATCAGTAAAAACTCCTTGAGGAACCGTAATCTTGACCGTGGGATCAATCAATTCCGTCAGACGGAAAACATCGTTCTTATGTTTCTTGATATTTTTGCTGTCAACATGTTCACCTGCAGCTCTGCGATCTGTCAAATCCATCCACGCTTTTGCCTTAAATGGAATCAAATATGCCGCATCTAAGACAGTCACTCCATCAACAGTGACTTTCCCCTGTTTCAAAACTCTGTAGTAATCATCATCCAAAAGAATAGCCGACAGACTTGAAATATCTTCGTCCATCGGTAACGGTGTTAACACTGCATCTTCTGGAAGTTGAATGGCATCCAGCTTTCGCGTGAAAAGTTCAATCATTGCAGGATACTGATTTGAAATTGGGTGACTAAAACGATAAAACTGCGGCACACCCGAACTTTTATTACAATGTTCATATCCAGCCTGTTTTACATATTCCCAGAATTTCTTTCCAAAATTTACATCAAGCGCTTCTATAATCAGAACAAGATCAATATCCTTTGTTGCTCGGAAATCCAAACCTTCTTCTGTCATCAGAATATCACACGCTGTTCCTCCAATGATGGCATACTGTTCTTCACTTCCCTTGAACCATTCCTTAAAACTATCAATTCCTGTAACCATTTATCTTCCTCCACAGTTCATTCAGCATTTCTTCTACTGCTTCTTCAATTCGTTCATCTGCATCTTCTCTCAATGCCAATGCCAGCGAAAGTTCGTCTACAGTATTTCGTGTGGACATTTTTCGTGGATCGTATCTCCACATTTCTACAGCCACTTGTTCCTGCGAATCTTGCAAGCTATTTGTCATAACATCTTTCCATTGAGAGATTCTTTCTGTTGCATAACACTTGACGTTCGGTGCGTTCAGCATGGAACACTCTGCCAATGCCGAATATCCACTTTCCAACAGATCTTTTCCCACCAATTCTTTCGGAATATAAACTGTTCGTTTGATTGGATTCAACAACTTATCTCCTGCTTTTTGGAACAGTATTTTCGGAGAATCCTCAGATTGTAAAATCCGCTGCACACCTTTTTTCTTTATATGCAGCAATCCCATTTCTTCAAGCTGTTTCGATGCCCTCGATATAGAAGTGGGTGTCAGTTCCAAGTCTTTCGCAGCTTGACTTGTTGATAATTCTTGTCCACCTACATAAATGAAATGAAGCAAAAGCATCTGCGCTGATGGAAGTATTACTTCCCGTGGCTTCCTTTCGGCATCGCACCGTTCTTGCAAATACAATGCCATGAAAGGCAAATAAATCTGTTTTCCTTCTACGATAAATGGAATTCTTTCACGAATCAAATATTCTTTCTGGCGAAAACCAAGTTTATTTAGCACCAGCACAATAGGCTTATTTTCATTTTTCTGTATCCGTGCAATATGCTTTTTCAACACTGCAATCTGGTCCAATTCAGTTTTCGGATAAAGAAAAATCACCTTTTTTCCATTCATAGAAGCCATCTGCAAGCGATACCGTGTAACAATAAAGTTAGGCAAATGCTTGAATTCCACATCCTCATAAGTCACTTCGATTCCGAGGACTTTATTGAGATACTCCATATGTTCGCCTCCAATTTTAACTCTTCTTCTGCATTATAACTCTTTTTGAGTTAAAATTCAATATTAGAGTTAAGATGAGCTGCAAACCAGTAGTATGACTCCAATGAACAAGTCCAGCACTGCACTTAATCTAAGTGTACCGAAATTCGCTACATTACTAATTCTGCTTTCCAATGTTTCTTTTTTCTCCAACACCAATACTTTCTTCCAGATCATAACCGGACTTTTTATCACGCCAATTTATGGATTCTTTGCATAAACACAACGTAATTATTGCCCCCAGTAAAAACAGCATACTTGTTAAAACAACTATCAATACAATCATTCTTGCTATGTTTCCTCCGTAATGTACCGAATTTCGGTACATTTCATATTTACTCAAACGGTAATTCATCATCATATTCATCCGAAAGATATGTAAATTCATCCCCTGATTGCTGTTCTTCCGAATCAGAAGATATTCTTTTATTTTCCGACTTGATTTCTGCAAATTCCTGTTCTTCAATAAACACTTCAACTGTATAAATTTTCATACCTTCTTTATTTGTATAACTACCAGTTTGTAAATGTCCAGAAATAGCAATCCTCATTCCCTGTCGAAAATATTTATCAGCAATCTCTCCTAAACGTCCTATAGCAACGCAACGAATAAAATCTGCAGTTGCTTCATTTTCTCGTTTCAATTTCCGGTCTACTGCAAGTGTATATCTTGCAACTGCCTTTGAATTTTCTCCTGTTGAATATCTTACTTCTGGATTCCTAGTTAATCGTCCAATTAATATTACCTTATTCATAATAGACCTCTGACCTTTCCGTACCGAATTTCGGTACATTTCTATTGGTGACAGAAACCATAAGGATTTCTGCCACCGCCAACCATACATACGTACATATACACGGCAATTGCATCGTATACATGTACAATCCACCTTGTGTCTTCGAAACCACGGACTTCACCGACTTATTCAGCAATTCCGCAAGGTGGTACATTCTATTTTTCATCATTATGATTGTAATGATCATTAATACTCTGATTTGTATCCATTAATAATTTAACTCCTACAAGCATTGCGCTACTATACACGCCTATCTGAATGATCAGACTCCACCATACGTCCGGCAGATAATCTGCCAGACGCCCCAGGAGTAACAATCCAATAAATATCAATAATCGCTTTACTAATCTTCTTGTTTTCTTATTCATCTCTATTCTTCTACCGAATCCTTTATCAATTCTAAATTCAATAGGGAATACCCATTCTCCATTCCAGATTCTTGCTCATTTATGTATGTAATTATAAACATCATTACTTTTGTATTGTATCCAGATGGATTGGCTGCATAGATTTCAATCACTTCTGTTTCCCGATAACTATCATCCCTTACGAAAACACATCTTTGCTTACCGGTAATCAATCGTTGATAGCACTCATAGGATACCTTTAAACATTGCCTCTCATTTCCTATAATTTCCTTATCTTTTCTATCTTGTAAAACTATCTGATCTACTGATATAGCTTTGTCCAACAATTTTGAAAAACAATTCCAAGTAAGCTCTTTATCGTTGATTGTTATTTTTTTTGGTGTACATTCAATACTGATTCCATCTGAATGTAAACTAGTATACGATTTTCCATACTTTTCAATCATTTTTCTACAGGTTATCTTCCGGTCTGAATCGTCGATTTCTTTTATACCAAGTTCATCGTATGCTGCAATAATTTCATCAATTGTCGGGGTCAGAACCTCCGCCTTATAGTTTTTTAAATCTTTATCTGTTTTGTATCCGCTGGCTAATGCCTGAATCTGATCATTCTCTGACATACTGGCCAAAGTAACCGCTGCTGATTTGTCTATTTCTCCTTTTTCAAACTCATGCATTGCCGTATCTCCTAAATTTTTAGAAATCGTAAGATACTCTCCAACCGTAGTTCTGCTAAGATTATATTTTTTTGCAAGCCTTTCTACCATTCTTCCTCCCTGTATTTCCGGGAACTCTTCCGGATAATTATTTATCAAATATTGCATCCGCTCCAACTTATGCATAATCTCATAAGGAGTCTCCTCGTGATGGCAGTTGCTACTGTAAAGTTGAAATTCTGCCTGTACATCACTGATATTCTGTTCAAAACATGGCAGAAATTCGAATTCTTTTTTATCTCGTTCTTCCACCAGCAACTTACAGGCTGCATGTCTTTTATGTCCGGCTATGATTTTATACTCATCAGAATTTGTCTTTTTTACTAACAAGTCCTGCAGAACCATGCCATCTGCTTCAATGAGATCTGCAAGCCCTTCGATTTCCTCCTTGTCTTTCGCATCGCAATATTGTTTTTCGTTTTTCGCAAGTTTTGTATAATGAATCCATTTTGTAATTCTTTTTGGATGTGTTGTCTTTTTTACTTCTTCTTTTGCAAATACATTTGAAATTTTAGCCATGATATCCCCTCCTATGCTTCCAGCAGTTCCTTTGCTAATTCCAGATAATCCTGTGCCACAGTACTATTTTTTCTGTGTTTCAGCACAGGTTTGTATAGATTTAATGCGTTATCTACAACTGCGGAACGGCTGATGCAGGTATCCATGATTGGATAATCATGTTTTCCAATCAGGTCAATCATTGCTTCTCTTTGTGCTTTTCCATTTGCAACCATATTGGCAAATATTTTCCACTCCATCTTCTCATCTGCATACTCATTTACGAAGTTCTCTACGAGTGCAAGATTGTCTCGGCAATAATTATCAAACTTGATCGGAGTTAACATGATATCTGCAACATGTATCGCATTTTTTGTTAAGCAGTCGAAAACCGGTCTGGTATCTATGATGCAATAATCATATTCCTTTTTTAGATTTTCAAATGCATTTTTCAGTTGATATTCTTCTGTATCATTTTCCTTGGCTAATCCTCTGATGATATCAATATTTTTGTATTTCGTACGGTAAATACAGTGATTTATTGATTTTGGATTTGCAAGTACATTCTGTACTGTTTTCCCAGTACCATTCACTTTTGTAAAAAATCTGGTACTATTACACTGTGGATCTAGGTCTATTAACAGTACCTTTTTCCCAAGTGACATGAAACTGTATGCTAAGTTAACGGATGATGTACTTTTTCCACACCCGCCCTTTAAATTTGCAATTGCTATCGTTTTCATTTTTTGCTCCTTTTCCGTACCGAATTTCGGTACATTTGTATGTGTTGGTTGGTTTATAAATTTTTTCTTTTTATTTTGCAAGTCTTATTTGTGGCTTCTTAACTTTTTCTTCAAAATATTGATCCATAATATTATTTTCCAGTGTTGTCACCTTATTAAAATCATCTGTATCACACCGAACTCGAATCGTATATCGTCCCCACACTTTATCCAAGGTTATCTGTACACGATAATCTTCGTCATTTATGAAATCAAGCCAATAGGTTCCTTGATACTGAGTGAATGCAATGTCTTTCATTTTCGGTAATTCATATTCACAATAATCCTTGGCAAGCTTTATAAAGCTTTTCTTTCCTACCTGATACGTCTTTGCTGTTCTTAAATCTTTCGCCAACATTTTCGTTAACTCTTTGGATAAGTTTTCCATCTTACACATCCCTTTCTTTCTGAATGATTGAATTCCCTTTGCAAAGATACACAATCTGCTCATTTGACAGATCACTTTTATAAACGTTTTGGATTATCTGAATCGCTTGCTGACGTTTTTGTTCGAAAATGCGATGACTTAATCCAAAATCCTCTTCAACCGTTTTGTATAATTCCCCTTTTACATAAATGCGATTAATAATTCTATATTCAACTCTTGGTAATATTTGAAAACACAAGTATATTCTATGGATTCCTTCAGCCTGAATTGTGAGCACATGCATCTCGTTTATTAATTCTTCTTTCTGTGTACGAATCAATTTTTGATATTTCAGGTATGCATCGAAAAGATCCCTGTGTTCACCCCCTCTATTACTTTCAATACTCAAGTCTATCTTTGGATAAGACGCAATTTCAATGGATTGTCGAGTGATTTCATCTATCTTTTTTCGAACATCTATCATCTGTTCGTACGTTTGTCGGAGCAGTTCATCATGATGTCGAAGCACATTTTTGATTATTTTCTCATCAACTCTCATGGCATTTTTATGCTCTGACATCTAAACTCCCCCTAGACTTTAAAATTTTCAATCATGCAATCCACTGCAGATTACCCTGCATCTATTTCACTCGGCTGATAGCAGCCATACAAATCGTGCTGTACTTCTTGTTGATAAAAATGATTTAGTGTAGCTGGTGCATTATATAGTGCTGTGATCATATATGCTTTTATGTTCGTGATTTTTGTAGTTGTCTTTTTCATGCAAAAAATCACATACTCCAAGTGACTCCCCTTTAGTTTCAAAAACTGGGACTGCACAAGCGCATAGGGATAATCTTCCCCTGCAATTTTCACAGTTTCGCGTTTCACACATACAACATCACAGATCACTTGGAATAATTCATCATAAATTTCACGATCATTTTCCTGGTCATACTTCATGTGATGGTCATATTCGATATTATCTTTGATCAACTCTATGTATTCTTGGATATGGTCATCCATCCTATCAATCACATCATCTTTTGTTTCCGCTTTCTCTGATTGATTGATATGATTGATATAACTCATATTAGTATAATTAATATTAGTATAATTAGGGTCGGATTTTCCGACTTCCAGAGGTCGGTTTTTCTGACTTCTTGAGGTCGGTTTTTCCGAATTCTTGAAGTCGGTTTTTCTGACTTCTTGAAGTCGGTTTTTCTGACTTCTTGAAGTCGGTTTTTCCGACTTCTTGAAGTCGGTTTTTCCGACTTCAGTGATTTTATAAGGGTTTGCGGGCTCTTTTTCATCTTTTTCTGCAGACAAAGAAGCAAAATTTTTCACATAAATTATGTCCGGTTTTCCAAGTCCTCTACGAATCTTCTCTACCAATCCGATTCCTTTTACAGAGTCTAATTCTGCTAATACTTTAATTGCTTTTTCTTTACTACATCCCAAATCATCCTTGATGCTATCAATCGTATAAATAATATAAGCACGATTTTTTTCATCTACCCACTCGTGTTTTATGGACAATGACATCCGGTCCAACATAAGCCCGTATAATAATTTCGCATCGCTAGATAATTTTTTAAATCTTGCATCTTTGATAAGCAGGCGAGGAACACGATAGAATGAAAACTGTTCAGCTTCTATCCCATAGTAATATTCAAGTTGTAATTTTTCACTCATTCTCTCTTCCTCCTTCCTGCTGTATTTCTACATTCTTTTGATATACTTCTATAACTGTTTTTGCCTGTAGTAACTTTCCACTATTCATCACAGCAGCCTTTCTGTAGCTGCCTATGTCTCTTTCAACTACTACCGTTCTACACATGATACCTTTTCTCCCAACTCTACTATTGCTGTTAATCTACATCTATTTTTTTGATTCTTTTCTTTCTACTTCTGCATATGATCTATAATATCTATCTGTTCCTTTATTCGGATAGAGATCTGATAATTCTAATACCTCTATGTCAGAATCAATCTGCAAAAAATTTTGAAACCATCTAATATCACTTTTCGTTCCCATTAATCGTATCTTTAACATCTGCTATTTCCTCCAAACTTCGTACAAGTTATTTTTCAGAATTCATTTTTGCGTTACCTGTAGTGTAGATTTTTTCATGTGCAGGATTGATAAAACCAATTTTTATTGCTCCTAACGCTGTACATGTCATTTTTCCTCCTCCTTTCGCAAGTTTTAAACAATAACAGAAAAAAAGACGAACTCATTTAGCATAATGAATTCGTCTTTTAAGGTAAGGTTATTAGGTTTTCTTGTACGTCATATAGTAAATTTGGTATTATTTAGCACTGATTTTCACAGATTTTCGAACTAATTTGATGTACAAATGATGTACCAGCCCTTTTTGGGGAGGTATTTTTCATTTTCAATCCTTCTCAAAAAGTGCTTTTTTTCGTTCAATCATCTCATCAATTCTAGCGATATATTGCTTGATATCCTTGACATTCTCGCATCTTTCGATGTGATAACCATCCGGTAGATTCCAGACACGTTTGGTGGAAGCTCCGGCTCCGCAAGCCAGGATGGCCTGTTTCTCTTCCATGATCAGCATAAACAACTGTTTACAGTTTTTCTATAATCTGACCATTTCTGTACGACGCCAGCAGCCATTCAAGATCTTTAATCTGTTCTTTTAATTTTCTTCCAGCGTCGGTGTCACCAACAAGACGTCTCTCGTTCACTCTGGTCACTACTACTGTCTCTGAATGAATGTCATTTTCTTTCTTAATTGCTGCTTCTGTAGACTCAAATGGTTCATGTGCTACCAAAAGTAATCCATACGAATTATAAACCAGCGTGTATCCTGCAATTCCGGTTTCTTTCTGATATGCTCTTGAAAATCCCCCATCAATAACCATTACTTTACCATTACACTTGATCGGACTCTCGCCATCTTTTCTCTTAACCGGCACATGACCATTTACAATGTGTGTATCCTCTTTTGGATCCAATCCAAATTCTATCATGATATTATCCACAACTGTCTCATTTTCAAGCAGAGCATAATATGGATTTTTCTTTTCTACATGTGTTTCCTTCTCTGCAAGAAAATATCTTTCAAAAGTCGCCATCTTATTCTTTCCAAATAACGGTGAGTCCGGATGTAGCCAGATATACCACATCGTATCTTTTCCATCTTCCCGCTCCTTTGGATCCAATGCAAAAAATCCTTTTCTCACATAACTGTCTAACACATCATACAAGGCCTTTCCACGATATTTCTTTCCGAAAATTTCTACTTCTTTCAGATTCCCCTTCGCATCTAACGGTACACATCCATGATACAACAGATTATTGTTATATACCTTATACAAACCACCTTTCGCAAGAAGGAAACGCATATGTTCCTGTAATTTTTCACATCCCACAAAAGCATGCATCAGACGATCCATAATTTCGTCCTCTTCTGAAGTCAGTTTATATGGGTTCTTTGGATCTATTGTCGGGAAATTTGTATCCAGGAGCTTATATTCTTTTCCTTCCAGATTAATCGTACCTTTCTGATAATCAATCTTATGCAGTAACGCACGATTCTCCAGATGGAATCCTTTCTGCCTCTCTATAATCTGGCCTTCTACTTTAAACTGAATAATTGAAATCGCTTTATGTATTCTCAGATTCATCTGCATCTCATCAGATTCCGGTCTGTCAGTACCTTTCAATTTAAAACAGGTACATGGATCATCCTTGTACATCCTCATAGCAAATGTAGCCAGTGGAAGCAAATTGATACCATAACCATCTTCTATAATATCCAGGTTTCCATATCTGGCGCAGATACGGATCACATTTGCAATGCAGCCCAACTGTCCGGCCGCTGCTCCCATCCATACAACATCATGGTTTCCCCACTGGATATCAACAGAATGATATTTCAGCAGCTTATCCATAATAAGATGCGGTCCTGGTCCTCTGTCATAAATATCACCGACAATATGCAGATGATCCACAACCAGACGCTGGATCAGTTCTGAAATTGCTGCAATAAATTCTTCTGCCCGTCCGATCCTGATGATTGTAGAAATAATTTCATTATAATAGGACTCTTTGTCACTGACTTCCGCTTTCTCGGTAATCAATTCTTCGATCACATAAGAGAAATCCTTCGGCAGTGATTTTCTCACTTTAGATCTTGTATATTTACTTGCTGCACGCTTACTTACTTCTATCAGACGATACAGATTCACTCGATACCAGTCATCCATATTCGACTCCGTCCGCTTCACCTGTTCCATCTTCGCTTTCGGATAGTAAATCAATGTTGCCAGTGCTTTTTTGTCCTTTACACTCATTGTATTACCAAAAACATCTTCAATCTTGCTTCTCACGGCACCAGACCCATTCCTCAGAACATGGGAAAAAGCTTCATCTTCTCCATGTACATCCGTCAGAAAATGTTCTGTCCCCTTCGGAAGGTTCAAAATTGCCTGCAGATTAATAATCTCCGTAGATGCAGCTGCAATTGTCGGATAAAGATCCGACAACCTGTCTAAATAACGGTTTTCCATATTTTCCATATACAATCTCCTCCAGACCCGAAATCTTCCCCTTACCGGGATCTATTTACCGGATCTTGTTCCCGCCGGTTTACCGGCTATTATTCATCCAGTACTAAAACTGAATAACATCCCCCATGTCATACATGCCAGCTGGCTGTCCCGCAAGGAACTTTCCTGCCTCGACTGCACCTTTGGCAAATACACTTCTTGAATATGCAGTATGTTTAAATTCAATCACTTCATCTGTTCCTGCAAAAATCACCTCGTGTTCTCCTACGATTGTTCCTGCACGAACTGCTGAAATACCAATTTCCTTTGCGTCTCGCTTCTTTCTCACCTGACTTCTGTCATATACATACTCGTATTCATTTCCCATTGCTTCATTAATAGAGTCTGCCAATGCAAGTGCCGTTCCGCTTGGCGCATCCAGCTTCTGATTATGGTGTTTCTCAACAAGTTCAATATCATAGCCTGCCGGTGCAAGTACTTTGGCAGCATCTTTCAAAAGTTTCAGTAACAGGTTGATTCCCATTGACATATTTGCAGACTTAAGAACTGCAATCTTCTCAGAACACTCATCTACCTTCTTTAACTGTTCGTCTGAAAGCCCTGTTGTACAAAGAACAACCGGAAGACTCTTCTTCACGCAGTAATCTAACAATTCATCCACTGCTCCCGCATTGGAAAAATCAATCACTACATCTACATCCACATCACACTGTGTGATCTCCTCAAATACCGGATAATCATTTGGAATTCCTGTGAACTTGTCGACGCCTGCCGCAATCACTGCATCTTCTTCATTCTTCACAATTTCTGTGATCATGCGTCCCATTTTTCCATTGCATCCGTGCATTAATATCTTAACCATCTGTATCTTCCTCCTGTATGAAACCTCAAGTATTCCATGATTTTTCAGAACTACTGTCTATCAGCATTACCTGTTTTTTCTTTCATTACACTTTTATTTTCCGAAATATCATATAAAAAAGAATATCACATTTGAGTTGTTATCTCAATATATGATATCCTTTTCACAAAGTTTTAAAAATGAAACAATCCGACCTTAGAAATCTTCCACACACTCCAGTTTACTGACGGAGACCTCATATGCGATCCTTGTCTCTGTCTGTGTCTCTGATAATTTCTTCACATACTCTCTGCTTTGGATTCTTCCGAATATTCTGACATGTTCCCCTACATCAAAGTTTGAAGCATATCTCGCATTTCTCCCCCAACAGATACATGGAATATAATCAGATTTTCCATACGGTCTGTTCACTGCCAGCAGAATATCTGCAATTTCTCTTCCAAGAGGTGTTTTTCTGTAAACCGGGCGTTTGCACATATACCCTTCGAGAAGTATATGGTTTGTTCTTGCTCCATCAGGCTCTTCCTCGATAAATTCTATTTCTCTTGCAAACACAGAAAGAACCAGTCTGTTTTTCGTCTCTTCATGACGGTTATAGGACCGGAACTGACCAGACACCATTAAATATTCTCCACGGCAATCCTGTGTTACGTCAATGAGACGTTCTGATATCATGACCGGAATCCGGTCACAAGAGTTACTTAGCCGTTTTACAAGAAGTTCTACCATATAGAAACCTTCTCCAAAAACCTCGTGGCTGTATGTAAACTCTGATACCACCTCTCCAATAACTGTCACCTGGTTGTTTTCAATAATCTTATCTGACATAATTTATAATTCTCCCTTCCTCTGGCTGGTATTTTAAGTCATTACCTAATGTATGTCTTATTGTAATGAAATAGAACTGTTTTTTACAGAAAAAGTATTCGACCTTTTTCGTACTTGAAATCGAATTCAAAATCTTCGCCCTCTTTTCCAGCTCTAAATGCTCCTGCTGGCTTTAAATTGTATTTGAAAAGATACATGAAACGTCAGATGCTAACTTTTTCTTGTAAATTTCATTTTTTGTGATAAAATAATGAAGTTATGTTACAGATAAATATTTTTTGTATAATAAGGAAGAGTGTTTAGATTATGAAAACAAAACGTGAAGATGTGAGAAATGTTGCAATTATCGCCCATGTTGACCATGGTAAGACAACTCTGGTTGATGAGCTTTTAAAACAGAGCGGTGTATTCCGCGAGAATCAGGAAGTAGAAGAACGTGTCATGGACTCTAATGACATTGAGCGTGAACGTGGAATTACAATCCTTTCTAAAAATACTGCCGTTCATTATAATGGTGTTAAGATCAATATCATTGACACACCGGGACATGCTGACTTCGGTGGAGAAGTAGAACGTGTTCTTAAGATGGTAAATGGTGTTGTACTTGTTGTTGATGCATTTGAAGGTGCTATGCCTCAGACAAAATTCGTTCTGAGAAAAGCACTTGAGCTGGAACTTCCTGTTATCGTATGTATCAATAAGATTGACCGTCCGGAAGCAAGACCGGATGACGTAATTGATGAGGTACTTGAACTCTTTATCGATCTCGGTGCTTCTGATGACCAGCTTGAGTGTCCTTTTGTATACGCTTCTGCAAAGGCTGGTGTTGCCGTCCTTGATCTTTCTGATGAGAAACAGGATATGAAACCACTGTTTGAGACAATCCTTGACTACATTCCTGCTCCGGAAGGTGATCCGGAAGCTCCGACCCAGATGCTGATCAGCACGATCGACTACAATGAATATGTTGGTCGTATCGGAGTTGGTAAAGTTGAGAACGGTACAATTTCTGTAAACCAGGATATGGTTGTTGTAAACCATCATGATCCTGACAAACAACAGCGTGTAAAGATTGGTAAACTCTATGAATTCGACGGACTGAACCGTGTGGAAGTAAAAGAAGCTACGATCGGATCTATTGTCGCTGTATCCGGAATTGCAGATATTTCCATCGGAGATACTCTCTGCTCTCCTGAAAACCCGGAAGCTATTCCGTTCCAGAAGATTTCTGAGCCAACGATCTCTATGCAGTTCATCGTAAACGACAGTCCATTCGCAGGACAGGAAGGTAAATTCGTTACATCCCGTCATCTGCGTGACCGTCTTTTCCGTGAGCTGAACACAGATGTCAGCCTTCGTGTAGAAGAGACAGAGAATGCAGACAGCTTCAAAGTATCCGGCCGTGGTGAGCTTCACCTTTCTGTTCTTATTGAAAATATGCGTCGTGAAGGATACGAGTTTGCAGTAAGTAAAGCTGAAGTTCTGTATCACACAGATGAAAATGGCAAGAAGCTTGAGCCAATGGAGCTTGCTTATATTGATGTTCCTGATGAGTTCACAGGAGTTGTTATCGAAAAACTCGGTCAGAGAAAAGGTGAACTCCGCAACATGACTCCGTCAAACGGTGGATATACTCGTCTCGAGTTCCTTATCCCGGCACGTGGACTGATTGGATACCGTGGAGAGTTCATGACTGATACAAAGGGAAATGGTATCATCAACACAAGCTTTGAAGGATATGCACCATACAAAGGAGATATCCAGTATCGTAAGCAGGGATCTCTGATCGCATTTGAGACTGGTGAATCCGTAACTTATGGTCTGTACAGTGCCCAGGAGCGTGGTACTCTCTTCATCGGAGCCGGTGAGAAAGTATATTCCGGTATGGTTATCGGACAGAATGGTAAAGCCGAAGACATCGAGCTGAATGTATGTAAGACAAAGCACCTGACAAACACACGTTCTTCCAGTGCAGATGAAGCTCTTCGTCTGACACCTCCGCGTGTTCTCAGCCTCGAACAGGCACTTGACTTCATTGATACAGATGAGCTCCTTGAAGTCACACCGGAAAATCTGCGTATCCGTAAGAAGATTCTGGATGCCAGAATGAGAAAGCGCAGCACGATCAATAAATAATATTCGTGTTTGAAGCTTATGCCCGCTGGCTAAAATAGCATTTATTAATTATCTGATAATTTTAAAATCGTCCTAAAGTTTTGAAAATTTTCATAATTTCAGGACGATTTATTGTATACAGAAAATCTTTTTCATGTTATAATGTATCCATGATACAGAAGCGATTCACTCATTCTTCTGTATAATTTGAACAAAGGAGTTGAGCAGCATGAAATTTATTATCAGCGGAAAAAACATCGAGGTAACACCGGGATTAAAGGATGCTATCGAACAGAAATTAGGAAAACTTGAAAGGTACTTCACTCCTGAAACAGAAATCAATGTAACGCTCAGTGTAGAAAAAGGACGTCAGAAAATCGAGGTAACAATCCCAGTCAAAGGAAATATTATCCGTTCTGAGCAGACAAGCAATGATATGTATGTTTCCATTGATCTTGTAGAAGAGATCATCGAACGCCAGCTTCGCAAATATAAGAACAAACTGGTTGCTCGTAATCAGGGACACCCTACATCATATGCTTCATCAGGTAACAGCTTCAGAAAAGAATTCTTTGATTCAGAAGAAGAGACAACGGAAGACGACGAAGTCCGTATTGTTCGTACAAAGAAGTTTGGTATTAAACCAATGTTTCCAGAAGATGCCTGTGTTCAGATGGAACTTCTCGGACATAACTTCTTCGTATTCTCCAATGCAGAGACAGATGAAGTCAATGTAGTATACAAAAGAAAAGATGGTTCATTTGGTCTGATCGAACCAGAATTCTCATAGAACATATCTATTCAGTATAAGTAGATTTATTGAATGTTATATGACACTCACTTAAAAGAAACGAACCCTTGTCGGAACATCCAGACAGGGGTTCGTTTCTATCTTACAAAACAACGTCTTCTATGAGAATCATTCTTCATCAAAAATCTTAATTCCATCTTCTGTCCTTGCAAACCAACAGGTTGTCTCCTCATCCAGAACCACCTGGCCGTTTGTCCCTTCCATCAGTTCAGCCCGCAGGCTGCCCATCTCATCTGTCGGAACAAATACTGTCATTTCAACCTTATCTGTGTAAACAGGTTCTAGTTGATCCAGATTTCGATTTGCAATCAGATATTGGATTTTCCCCAAATCCGTATAATTTGTCTCAATCCCAAGTTTCACCCCATGAATCCTTGCAATGCTCTCACTGTTCTTCAATCCTTCGATCGTCGCTGCTGTATAAGCTCTGACCAGTCCACCTGTTCCAAGAAGCGTACCGCCAAAATATCTTGTAACAATTACAAGTACATTCGTCAGTTCTCTCCCGCGGATCACCTCCAGAATCGGTTTTCCTGCTGTTCCAGCCGGTTCCCCATCATCACTCATTCTTTCTGCCGCCGGATTCCTTCCTATAATGTAAGCCCAGCAATGATGTCTCGCATCCCAGTACTGCTTTCTTGTCTGTTCTAAAATCTCCATTGCTTCTTCTTCTGATGTGACCGGATGCACTTCTGCGATAAATCTGGATTTTTTTTCAACAATTTCTCCATTTCCGCCCTTATATATTGTATGGTAGATTTCCATTTTTCAGTCTCCCATTCCTTTTTTTATTTTTACAATATTTGAAAATATTTCTTTATCTAATATATCATGCTTTTCCATATAAAACCGTATTTTTTCTTAAGATTTTCAGGAAATTTTGAAGTTTTCAAATTTACCTTTATTTACATCGGTAAATTTGATATAATCATAGAAGTCAATAAAGGAGGATATTATACGTGAATTACGGAAAATCGAATCTTTCTAGAAGAAAAAAGCAAATTTCTTCTAAAAAGAAAAGGAAAAAGAAGCGAGTCGGCGTACGTTTTTTCAAAGCCCTCATTATTTGTTTTCTGCTTTTGATCGTCATTGGGGCAGCCGGAGTTGGCATATATGTAAAGAAAGTGATTGACAATACACCGGAAGTCACAGCAAAGGACATTATGCCACAGGGCTATACAACGAATATTGTCGATTCCAATGGAACTTTGCTTGAGCAACTCAAAGACTCTGATTCTAACCGTGTTTACAAGAAATATGACGAGATTTCACCATACATGGGAAAAGCTTTTGTTGCGATCGAGGACGAACGTTTCTACAAGCATAATGGTATTGATATCCAGGGAATTATCCGTGCCGGTGTCAATGGTGTTGCACATGGCTTCCATTTCACAGAAGGAGCCAGCACATTAACCCAGCAGTTAATCAAAAATAATGTATTCCCTAATTTCATCAATGAGAGTAAGTATCAGCGAATTGAACGTAAAATCCAGGAACAGTACCTTGCACTAAAGATTGAAAAAGAGATGAGTAAGGAAGAGATTCTTGAAGCATACATGAATACGATCAATTTAGGTCAGGGATGCCTCGGAGTTCAGACAGCTGCACAGCGTTACTTTAATAAAGATGCAAAAGACCTGACTCTTTCTGAATGTGCAGTTATTGCAGCAATCACCCAGAGTCCGTCGAATCTGAATCCGGTCAGCAATCCGGAGAATAATGCAAAAAGACGTGACAAAGTTCTGAAAAACATGAAGGAACAAGGCTTTATCACAAAAGAGGAATACGATGAGGCAATGGCTGACAATGTATATGACCGCATTTCCGAAACAGCGTCAAATACAGCCGCATCCAAACCTTACACTTATTTCATCGATGCTGTCATCAATCAGGTGGTAGATGATCTTGTAACTGAGAAGAGTTATACAGAAACACAGGCATATAATCTGCTCTATAGCGGCGGTCTTACGATCAACGTCACACAGGATGCTGATATTCAGGCTATCTGCGATGATGAGGTTGCTAATGTGGGAGATTATCTCAATGGCAATACAGAATATGGGCTTGATTACGCACTTACTATTCACAGGGCAGATGGTTCTTCTGAAAACTACAGTAAAGAACAGCTTGCTTCCTATATTCAGAGCGCCTGGGGATATGACACTCCACTTCTCTACGGTTCTGAAGAAGCTGCACAGGAAGCAGTTGATGCATTTAAATCAACGCTCAATATCAATGAGGCGGACGGAGACACTGTTGATGAAAGAATTGAGCTCTCACCTCAGCCACAGACTTCTGTTGTTGTGATGGATCAGTATACCGGACAGGTAAAAGCTATCGTCGGTGGACGTGGCGAAAAGAAATCCAGTCTTTCTCTAAACCGTGCCACAGATTCTGCAAGACAGCCTGGATCCTGTTTCAAGATTCTTGCTGCTTATGCACCGGCACTTAACGAAGGAAAGATCACTCTTGCAACAACAATCGATGATGAAGAATATGAGTATAAAAACGGACAGTCCGTAAACAACTGGGATAAAAAATACATCGGTCCGACACGTGTCCGTTATGGAATCGAACATTCTATGAACGTCCTTGCCGTTAAGACATTAACCGACTATGTCGGTGAAACAGAAAGTTATGATTATCTTCTTGATTTTGGATTTACAACACTGACTGAAGATGATAAATATTCACAGGCAAAAGCTCTTGGTGGTATCACGAACGGTGTATATAATATCGAGATGACAGCTGCCTATGCAGCAATTGCCAATGGGGGAACTTACACGAAGCCGATTCTTTACACACAGGTTCTGGATCATGATGGAAATGTTCTTCTTGATAATACAACCCCTGAGACACATGAAGTCTTAAAAGACTCCACTGCTTATCTTCTGACAAGTGCAATGGAAGACGTTGTCACTGGTGCCGGTGGAACCGGTGGTTCTGCAAGACTGAGTAACATGCCTGTTGCTGCTAAAACAGGTACCAGTCAGGAAAGCCGTGACTTGTGGATCTCAGCATTTACACCTTATTATACAGCGTCTGTATGGGGCGGATATGATGAGCATAAGACAATGGACAGATTAAGCCAGAACTGGCATCAGAAGCTTTGGAAAAACATCATGGAACGTATCCAGGATGCAAAAGGACTTGAATACAAAGAATTTAAAATTCCATCCTCTGTCGAAGAAAAGGCTGTTTGTACTAAAACAGGACTCCTTGCCACAAGCAGTTGTCCTGCCATTACAGAATATTTCTCAAAAGACAATGCTCCGACAAAGAGCTGCAGTGGTCATTATGTTGCACCATCAAAAGACGCTGAGAACGATGATACCGAGAGTTCTGATGAAAACACACCTGCTACAGGTACTGATTCTTCCGGAACAACATCATCACCGGATTCTTCTTCTGGTGGAACAACAACCGAACCTGCTGCTGGCGGAGACTCTGCTGGAACAACCACAGGTGATACTTCCGGCAGCACTACTGGTGGCAACACTGGAAGTACCGCTCAATAAGTGAATTATACGCCGCAAGGCGCACCTGAAAAGGAGAGGCTATATAAAACGCCTCTCCTTTTCATATACCTGTATAACTGATTGTTCTTTTCATCCTGTCCTTGTCTCTCTGACGCAGTATTCTGCTATCTTGTTTTACGGTTAATATATCTTGCTTTATACTTAGAATATACAATCGTCTGATCTTTATATAAACTATAATATCCGGAAACCGCATAGCTGATCGATATCGCGATCAGATAATATGCTGCTCCTGAAAATCCAAACAGTTCGAATGAAATCAGCATTGCCGTAATCGGACAGTTCGTCACTCCGCAGAAAAGTGCAACCATGCCGGCTGCCGCTGCTAATTCCGGTGAAAATCCGAGTATTTCGCCGGCAACACATCCAAATGTTGCACCAATACTGAATGCCGGTACAATCTCACCGCCACGGTATCCTGCCCGCATCGTAAGTGCTGTAAGTAACATTTTCCATAAGAAATCAAGCGGTCTTGCTTCACCGTTTTCAATAGCTCTTGCGATCAATCTACTACCTGCTCCCATATAATCTTTTGTATTCAGACATATTGTGATCAGAATGATCACTCCTGCTGCAACTACAATTCTAATATACGGATTTTTCAGGTACTTTGTATACAACTGCCCCACTGTTTTTAACAGGATACAGAATAGAATACTTAAAACTCCACATCCAACTGCGATCAATGCCATCTTAAGTCCCGTCTCCACAGTAAGTCCCGGGATAGAGTGTACCGGAAATGTCTCCGGATCAATCCCCATTCCTGTTGCAAACTCTGCTGCAATAATAGATGCGATCACGCACGGAAGAAGTGCTGCATAATACATTACACCCACACTCACAACTTCCATTGCAAAAACGGCCGCTGCCATTGGTGTTCCAAACACGGCTGCAAACGCTGCACTCATTCCGCACATGATCATCACATGGTGATCAAATTCATCTAAATGAGCCAGTTTTCCAAGCCAATTTCCAATACTTCCACCGAACTGGATCGACGCACCTTCTCTTCCTGCCGAGCCACCGGTAAGATGCGTCAATAATGTTGACACAAAAATCAATGGTGCTGACAGAAACGGAACGTCATCCTTTGACTTAATTGTAGCAAGTACCTGATTCGTTCCTCCGTCCTGTCTTCCTATCTTCTCATACATAAATACAATCAGAAGTCCTGCAAACGGCAAAAGCATAAAAATCCAATTGTGTGTATCCCTGTATTCCGTTGCTGCCTTGATACATCCTGCAAATACTGCACTCGCACCGCCTACAACCAGACCTGTCAAAACAGAAAGCCCCATCCATTTCAGAAAATTCCCCGTGTTCTGTCGGATCCTTTCATAATAGTACTTTATTACTATTTTTGTATCGTGAGAATGTTTTCGTTTTCCAATCCCCGTATTTTCTTTTTCTTCCATTTACATTTCCCCTCTTGTATTTCTCTTTTGTTCCAAACTCTGATCACTTTCTTATGTTCAGATAGAACCCCTTGCCTTATTTATTATAAAATGATTTTCCTCACCATGCAACACAGAAAAAAAGGATGGTTTTCTCACGTTCAAACGTTTCTTGTTCGTTGTGTCAAACCATCCTCTAAATCAATCATTCTTTTTTATCTCTGTTTTATCATTTCATTCTTCTTATACCGTTTCTTCTTTTACATTCACACTCTTGGATTCTCTGCCCTCTTTGAACTTGTCATAGTACGCAAACATTCCTGCAAGAAGTGTTCCTGAAATAGAATGCCATGTACAGGATACTGCACAGATGATTGCTGACTCCGGTGTGGAAGCAAACTGTGCTGTTGTTGTTGCAAGGTTTGTTGCAAGTCCTGCATTCTGCATACCAACCTCAATAGAGATTGTTCTCTTCTTCGCTGTATTCATTCCTGTCAGTTTACCTGCTCCGTATCCAAGCAGATATCCAAGTCCATTATGAAGAAATACTGCCACAAAGATTACAACTCCGGACTCAAAGAACTTGCTTCCCTGAGAAGATACTACACCACCAACAACACATGCAAGTCCAAGCACTGCAATACCAGGCATGACTTTCTGAAGTTCTTTGAATGTTTTATTTTTTCCTAACAGGTAGTTGAGTAAGAATCCTACTGCTACCGGGAAGATAACTGTTTCAATAATGGATACAAACATTGGCAGTCCTTTGATTGAAATATGTGTACCACTTGCCAGCAGTGAAACCATAAGTGGTGTCATAACTGGTGAGAGCAGTGTTGAAACTGTTGTCATTCCTACAGAAAATGCTACGTCTCCGCCACACAGATAAGACATAATATTAGATGACACACCACCAGGACAACATCCGACAAGGATCAGTCCCAAAGCGATTCCATCCGGAAGATTCAATGCCTTTGTCAGTGCAAATGCAAGGAATGGCATGATCAGATACTGAGCGATTGCTCCGATGCAGATATCAAACGGTCTCTGCGCAAGAATCTTAAAATCCTCTGTTGTTAATGTCAGACCCATACTAAACATGATCACTCCGATAATAATCGACTGACAGGTGAATTTATTGGATACTGGATCGACAAACAACGCATTGTTGACCCATCCCATCATTGTCGGGACAAAGAATGTAACTACTGCAATGGCGATAACAACCACTGAAGTATAATCTGATAAAAATTTGCTGACTTTTTGTAATGCTTTCATTACAGTACCTCCTTAAGATTCTTGTTCACCTAAAATTTGTATTCTTCTTGAGATATATTCAAAGAAAAAGTCCCTTTCCAGAACTCAATCTGAAAAGGGACGAATATAATCCGCGTTACCACCCTAATTCCGCAAAAACTAATTCTGCGACACTTCACATACCAACATATGCTATCCATATAACGGTGGATCCCGGCGAGGTTTACTTGCAACACTTTCATCTGCTTTCAGCCCGCTTCTTAGAGAGGATATCCTTACCCGGTTATTGTCTGTTCACACCAGCCACAGACTCTCTGAAAATAATGACGGATACGGTTTTGTTCTCATCAACGAATTTTGGTGAACTGTATTTTGTTTACTCTGACATTATAGTCCTCTGAAATCAGAAATCAAGAGCCTATTTTAATCTTTTTCTTGATTTATTTTAATCTTTTCGTCGTGAAAACTCATTTTCAAGGCTTAAATCCATCTGGAAAAATAAAAGAATAATTAGAGGAAATTTATTGTTTTCCATGTTGTTTCCCTGCACTTTTCATGCTACACTGTATATAAGAATCATCGGATTTTAACCAGAAAACAGATAGTTACTGTTCACTCCCGTGTCAATCACTTCGCTGATTGACACGGAGGATGCATGTTTTGGCTTGAATGCATCTCGCCCCATCGCCAAAGGCGATTTAAAATGGCGAGATGCGTTGCTGGTCACACATCGTGTGAACAGTAATAACAGATACGGATGTTTGGGGCATCCAATCGATTTATAAATACACAATACAATACGTTATTTTTCATTGCTTTCTTTGGGAAGTGATGTTTTTTTTGTGATTTTATCTGTTTTCTTTCATCATTTTATCTGGTAAAGGGGTATTAGGGAATGAGTAATGAAATAACGAAAAAACGAAAGCGAACGATTGAGATGACGCAGGGGGCTCTGTGGAAAAATATGTTTTTCTTCAGTGTTCCACTGATATTTTCTCAGATTCTTGAAGTAATGTTCAACTTAAGTGACGTAGCTGTTGTCGGACATTTTGCAGATTATAAAGCACTTGGTTCTGTCGGTTCAACCACCACACTTGTGACACTGTTCACAGGTCTTCTGATCGGGCTTGGAAGTGGTGTCAATGTCCAGGTTGCTAATAAACTCGGTGCCGGTGATGAGAAAGCTACAAAAGAAACCATTCACTCTGCACTTATTATCTGTGCAGCGGCAGGTATTTTTGTCTGTCTGATCTGTCTGCTTTTTGCAGGACCAATGCTTTCCATGATGAATACAAAGCCGGAACTGCTCGATCAGGCTGTTCTCTACATGAAAGTTTTTGCACTTGGTATGCCTGCCACGGCAATTTATAATTTTGGTAATGGTGTATTAAGCGCCCGAGGGGATACAAAACGTCCGATGTATTACCTTGCATTTGCCGGTATACTTAATGTCATATTGAATCTCATCTTTGTTATCGTATTCCATATGGCTGCTGTCGGAGTTGCTACTGCCAGTGCGATCGCACAGTACGTTTCAGGAGGATTGATCCTGATCCATCTGATGCGCCGTGATGATGAATGTAAAGTTCGTCTGCGCAATCTGCGTTATCATAACATTTATGGAAAAGGAGTTCTTTATCTTGGAGTTCCGTCGGGTCTGCAGAATGCGATCTTCGCGATTGCAAACCTTTTTGTTCAATCCGGAGTCAACTCCTTTGATGCGATCATGGTTTCAGGAAATGCTGCGGCTGCGAATGCAGACAATCTGATTTACAATGTTATGTTTGCCTTCTATGTGGCCTGTTCCAGTTTCATGAGTCAGAACTGGGGTGCTGGGAATAAAGAAAGAATGAAAAAATGCTATCTCGTAGCACTTACCTATTCTTTCAGTGCAGGCCTGATTCTTGGTGGAGCACTCTTCTTCTTCGGACGACCATTCTTGTCTCTGTTTGCTACGGAGCCAGCCGTTATCGCAGCTGGTATGCATAGAATTAGGATTATGGGATTCTCCTATGCATTCAGTGCCTTTATGGATTGTGCGATTGCATCTTCCAGAGGAATCGGCAAGAGCATTGCTCCTACATTTATTGTAATCATGGGATCCTGCGTATTTCGTATTATATGGATCTATACAGTATTTGCTTACTTCCATTCAATCTCATCACTGTATCTGCTGTACATCTTCTCCTGGGGACTCACAGCGATTGCAGAGACGATATACTTTAAAGTTAGTTTCAAGAAAGTGCTTGCATAGTGGAAATGTAAAGCAAGTCATATAAAAATCTCCCGAAGAAATCCAAGTATAAAAATACTGATTTCTTCGGGAGATTCATATTTTAAAATTTAGAGCCTAAAAATTGGTATTCTATCAATCCTCAAGTACCAGCTTAGCTGCTCCGCAGATTCCTGCATCATTTCCGAGCGTAGCAAGCTTAAACTTCACATTCTTATTTGCAAAAAACGCTTTTTCCATAAATGGTTTTTCGATAAATGAAAGCAGAACCTCTCCTGCCTTGGACACTCCGCCACCAATTACAAATACAGCCGGATCCAGTACTGCTGCCATATCTGCCATTGCATGTCCTAAGTAATTTCCCATCTCTGTTGCGATCTCATTCGCAACTTCATCGCCTTCCTTCACTGCATCGAAAACAGCTTTTGCAGAAAGGTCTTCTTTTGTCAGAATTGTTGCACGTGTCTCATGCTCCATCTTCTTTCTTGCAAGACGGGAGATTCCTGTTGCTGATGCATACTGCTCCAGGCATCCGTGTCCGCCACATCCGCAAGTATCTGTCTCTTCCAGATTCACACACATATGACCGATCTCTCCACCTGCTCCGTTCTCTCCAGTCAGGATCTTTCCATTGATGATAATGCCACCGCCAACACCTGTTCCAAGTGTGACCATGATCATATTGCGGTAACCAACACCGCCACCTTTCCACATCTCGCCAAGTGCTGCGACATTCGCATCATTTCCAAATTCTGCTTTCAGTCCTGTCAGTTCTTCCAGTTCTTTCTTCGCATTCTTGTATTTCCATCCAAGATTTGCTGAACCGTTGACGATTCCATCTACCGTAACAGGAGCCGGCACACCGACACCGATTCCAAGAACCTGTTCTTTCTCAATGCCATGCTGCTCTAATTTACTATTGATCGCCTCTGCAATATCCGGAAGAATTGCTGATCCTTCATCTTCAGTTCTTGTCACGATCTCCCACTTCTCTACAATGGCTCCTGCCTCACTGAACAGACCAAGTTTAACTGTTGTTCCACCAATATCAACACCAAAACAATATTTCATAAATCTATCTCCGTTTCTTTTTATATTGCACATGAGAATGCGGTACTCTGTAACATTTGTACCGCATGCTCTGTTTCTCTTTTGTTTTATTTTCTTCTCTTTGCAAGATTCTCCTGCACACGTTTATACAATTCCTGTGCAGCATTATATCCCATCTGTTTCTGTCTGTGGTTAACCGCAGCAGATTCTACAATGATTGCCAGATTACGTCCCGGACGGATCGGAATATTATGGCAGACAACTCTGTTTCCAAGGAATTCTGTATATTCCTCCTCCAGACCAAGTCTGTCGTATTCTTTCTCTCTGCTCCAGTCTTCTAATGTGATAACCAGATCGATATTCTGAGTTTCTCTTACGCTCTGTACACCAAACATAGACTTTACATCCACGATTCCGATACCACGAAGCTCGATAAAATGTCTTGTGATATCCGGTGCAGAACCAACCAGTGTATCGTCACTGACTTTGCGGATCTCAACAACATCATCCGTCACAAGACGGTGTCCACGTTTGATCAGTTCAAGAGCGGCTTCACTCTTACCGATTCCACTTTCTCCCATGATCAGAACTCCGACACCATATACATCAACAAGTACTCCATGAATGGAAATACACGGAGCAAGCTTTACATTCAGCCAACGAATCAGTTCTCCCATAAAGGATGATGTCTTCTTACATGTCCCAAATACCGGAATGTCATTCTTCTGAGCAATCTCGATGAAGCTTTCATCCGGCTGAAGTTCATTACTGAAAATAATACATGGCACTTTATGTTCCAGAAGTTTCTGATAAATCTCAACTCTTTTCTCTTCTGCCAGAGTCTCCAGATAGGCACACTCTACATTTCCTATAATCTGTACACGATTCAGATCAAAATGATCAAAAAAACCTGCCAGCTGAAGTGCCGGTCTGTTCACATCCGGAACAAGAACTTCTCGTTCTGTGATATCTACTTCCGGAGTGAGATTTTTCAGATTCATCTTTTCAACGATATCGGTTAATTTCACACCACTCATCTTGTAATCTCCTTTTCCTGTGTCTCTTTTCGTTTCAGACATGCTGCCTTGAGAAGCTCAAGAGGATACATGATATTTACTGCTCACATAAATCCAACATTTCCCTACATGTCCCATCGCCTGTACATAAGTATACCATGATTCTCTTTCTGATAAAACCCTTAATCATGAAAGAATTGATAAACAGACTCCGCTGCCTTCTCATTCATTGACGGAAGCTGCGCCAGTTCTTCTACTGTTGCGCTCCGGATTGCATCCAGACTCAGATAATGCCGCATCAATGCCTTTCTTCTGGCCGGACCGATTCCTTCAATATCATCCAAAACGGAATGTACCTGCCCTTTGCCACGCAGCTGTCTGTGGAATTCAATTGCAAACCGATGGGCTTCGTCCTGAATTCTTGTGATCAATTTAAATGCTTCTGAATTACGGTCAATCGGGATTTCTACATTATTGTAATATAATCCTCTTGTTCTATGATTGTCATCTTTTACCATACCACAGACCGGAATATTCAGCTTCAACTCATCAAGCACCTGCAATGCAATATTTACCTGTCCACGGCCTCCATCCATCAGGATTAAATCCGGAAATGATGTGAATTTCCCAGCTTCCACATTCTCCTCGCGTTCTTTTAATCCATGTGTAAAACGACGCGTAAGAACTTCTCTCATGCTCGCATAATCATCCGGTCCTTTCACACTCTTGATTTTGAACTTCCTGTAATCATTCCGCTTTGGTTTTCCTTTCTCATAGACAACCATAGAGCCTACCGATTCGAAACCGTTTGTATTCGAAATATCATATGCTTCCATACGAACGATCTGTTCCAGTCCCAGTAAAGATGCTATCTCCTTCACTGCACCGATCGTACGTCCTTCTTCCCTCTTTAACCGCTCTTTATCTTTGGACAGAACCATCCTCGCATTCTCTTCCGCCAGTTCTACCAGCTTTTCTTTTGTACCTTTCTTCGGCACACGGATCGTTACTTTCTGTCCCTTCTTCGCACTCAGCCAGGATTCAAGAAGTTCCTGCTCTTCGATTTCTTCCGGCAACATCAGCTCACCCGGAAGAAAAGGTGTTCCGGCATAATACTGTTTGATAAAACTGTTAAGAATTTCAGATTTTTTATCCTCTTCTCTGATTCTCAGATAGAAATGGTCTCTCCCAATCAATCTTCCGCCACGGATAAAAAAGACCTGTACAACTGCATCTTCGTCCTGGCATGCAACTGCCATGACATCTCTGTCTTCCCCACTGGAATCTGTAATCTTCTGTTTCTGAGCCACCTTTTTCACACTATTTAATAACTCTCTATATTCGATTGCTTTCTCAAATTCCAGTGCCTCCGAAGCGGCCATCATCTTATCTTCCAGATCTTTTAAAATCATATCAAAATTTCCATTTAGAAAACGAATTACCTCATCGATGGATTTCCGGTATTCTTCCTGGGAAATATATCCCTGGCACGGTGCCTTACACTGCTTGATATGATAATTCAGACACGGACGCTCTTTTCCAATATCTTTTGGAAGTGAACGATTACAGCTTCTTATATGATACAGCTTATGGATCAGATCAATTGTGTCACGCACCGCCTGTGAGCTTGTATAGGGGCCGAAATAACGCGCCTTATCTTTTTTCATCTGACGTGCCAGCATAATACGTGGATATGCTTCACCGGTTGTTACTTTTATAAATGGATACGCTTTGTCATCCATAAGCATCGTATTATATTTTGGCCGATGTTCCTTGATCAGATTACATTCCAGAACAAGTGCTTCCAGTTCCGAATCTGTCACAATATATTCAAAGCGGCGGATATGTGTTACCATCTGTTCGATCTTAACACCTTTGTTCCTGCTGCTCTGAAAATACTGACGCACACGATTTTTCAGGCTGATTGCTTTTCCGACATAGATAATCTGATCCGTCTCGTCATGCATCAGATATACTCCCGGCCTTCCCGGAAGCTTTTTCAATTCTTCCTGTATATTAAAATTATAATTTTCCATAGATTCTATTTCTTGCCTCTGCTACAGACCAGCCATGTTCTTCTGCAATTTTGGAAACATCATCATACTCGAGCTTTTCCTTCACTGCTCCATATCCGGATGCTCTCTTCACATGAACGGTTCCATATTCTGTCTGCATTTCGTCTATTTTCCGCTTAAGTCCATATCTTTTGCAAAAATACTCTCTGACGCCAAGTGTTGAGGTGTGTTTGAATATCAGCTGTAGAAAATACTCTTTCTGTTCCGCCCTGCACATACATGTGAGCAGAATCCCCGGCCGGTTTTTCTTCATCTGAATGGAAGATGTGTAAACATCCAACGCGCCTTCTTTGATCAGAAGATCTGTCGCATACCCGATTTCCTCCGGAGTCATATCATCCAGATTACAACACAGTTCCAGGATTTCTTCTTCCACCTTGTCTTCTGTCTCACCAAGAATTGCACGCACACAGTTCAGTCTTTCATATTCTCTTTTTCCAAATCCATAACCGATTTCTTCCATCTGCAGGACCGGCATCTGTTCATACTTTTTAACAAAATGTTTCAGAAGTGCCGCTCCTGTCGGTGTACAGAATTCTCCTTCCAGGTCTCCTGCATACATTGGGATTTCTTTCATCAGATATGCTGTTGCCGGAGCCGGTACCGGAAGAATGCCATGTGCACATTTCACCTGACCATATCCGACACGAACCGGTGATGCAAGAATCTGATCCACCTGAAGTTCATTCAGCAAATAGCAGACAGCCACAACGTCAGCCACAGCATCCATCGTCCCAACCTCATGGAAATGGATTTCATCCATGCGTTGACCATGCGCCTTTCCTTCTGCATTTGCAATCAATTTATAGACTGCAACTGCGTCCTGTTTTACCTGATCTTCAATTTCTAACCGATTGATCAGACGAACAATCTGAGACATTGAATGATGTCCGTGTTCCTGTGTATGCTTCTCTGTTTCTTCTGATTTATGTCCAATCTGCTCTTCCGTCTGCGTATGAGGATTTTCTTCTTCCTGTCCTTTTACAAACACGCGGACCTGATATCCTCTGATTCCGCCTCTTGTACACGCCACCAACTGATATTTTACCCCTGGGATTTTCAGATCATTCAACTTTTTCACCTGCTTTACAGGTTCTGAAAACAACTGCAATAACGAAGCTGTCAGCATATCCCCTGCTGCCCCCATCCCACAGTCTAAATATAATGTCCTCATTCCTTCGTTCTCCTCTCTATGTGATTGATCCGGCTTGCAAGAAATCCCGCGCCAAATCCATTATCTATATTCACAACACTCACTCCACTTGCACAAGAATTCAACATAGAAAGAAGTGCTGATACACCACCGAAAGATGCGCCATATCCAACACTTGTCGGAACTGCGATCACCGGGCAATCCACCAGTCCTCCAATCACACTTGCAAGTGCTCCTTCCATTCCGGCTACAGCAATAATGACACGGGCTTCCATTAATTCATCGAGATGTCCAAGCAGACGATGCACTCCTGCGACACCCACATCATATAAACGGACTACTTCATTTCCAAGTGTCTCGGCTGTTCTTGCAGCCTCTTCTGCAACCGGGATATCGCTTGTCCCACCTGTTGCCACAACGATTTTTCCATCCCCATCCTTTATTGGAGATTCGCCTATAAACCCGATCCGGCTGACTTCATCATATTGAAGCTCCAGGCGTTCTCCCACATAAACCGCTGACTCCTTATTCATTCTTGTGATCAGGATTGCTTTCTGACCCTTTTCTTTCATTGCTTCTGCAATCCGGAAAATCTGTTCCGGTGTCTTTCCTTCTCCGTAAATCACTTCTGCCACGCCCTGGCGCATGGCTCTGTGATGGTCAATCTTGGCAAAACCAAGGTCTTCAAAAGGCTCTTCTTTTAACTTCAAAGCTGCCTGTTCTACATCCATCATTCCGGATGCTACCTGTCTTAAAAGATCTATCATTTCCTTTTGTTCCATCTTTTTCGCCTCATTCTAGTTCTTCTTACCCAGAGTTTCATTCATGCTTCCCATTCTGTACCCTGTTAAATCCATTGTAACATAAGTGAATCCGAACTGCTTAAATTGTTTTACGATATCCTCACGGATTTCTTCCTGAAGTAACTTTGAAAACTCTTCCGGCAGCACTTCGATTCTCGCCATCCTTCCATGCATGCGGACACGAAATTGCCGGAAGCCATATTCAAGCAATAACTGCTCTGCATTTTCCACCATGATCAGCTTCTCTTTGCTGATTGTTTCTCCGTATACGAACCTTGAAGCCAGACAGGCAAAAGATGGTTTCTCCCAGGTTGAAAGTCCCATTTCTTTTGACAATAACCGAATCTCTGCTTTTGTAAGTCCTGCCTCGCGCAATGGACTTTTTACCCCCAATTCTGCCACAGCCTGAAGCCCCGGTCTGTAATCTCCAAGATCATCCATATTAGAACCTTCTGCAACATAAGCAATTTCATTTTTCTTTGCAATTATTCCGATTTTTTCAAACAGCGCATGCTTACACAAATAACATCTGTTCGGTGGGTTCTGGGCAAATCCTTCGATATTCATTTCATCCACCTGACAAATCTGATGACGAATCTTTTCTTTTGTGCAAAATTCAATTGCCTCATTTAATTCTCTCTTAGGAAAAGAGCAGGATTGTACCGTGATTGCCATCACATTATCTCCCAATACCTCATGTGCCACTTTTAATAAAAATGTAGAATCCACACCACTGGAAAATGCAATCACAACACTGCCCAGATCTTTTATGTACTCTTTTAAATGTGCTAATTTATTATGTAATTCATCCTGCATAATTCCATCCTCCTGTCTTCTCTCTTCCTGCCGCTTTCTTATGCAACTTCTTCTGCTAATTTATACCATCTGGACAAGCCATACATTGCTTCGTACCATGCAATATCCAATTACTACTTTAATCAATTCTGTTGCCTGCACAAAGAAATATACGCTCACGATTCCAAGTCCTGAGAAATGTGCCATAACAAACGCTAACGGTACTATGATCACCCAGGTAAATGCTGAGTCAAACAAAAATGTGACCACGGTTTTTCCTCCGGAACGTAAAGTAAAATAGGATGCATGGCTAAATGCACAAAACGGCATAATGATCGCAGAGACGGCAATAAAGCTGGTTGCCAGTTTTCTGATCTGTTCTGAAGTATTATAAAGCTGTGGGAATACTCCCCCGATCAAAAGCATTACGCAGGCAACAACTACACAACAAAATACACTGAACGCGATCATCTTATTATCTGCATCTTTTGCTTCTTCCAATTTTCCGGCACCTAAATACTGCCCGACAACAATACTGATGCAACCTCCCAGTTGGATATAAATAATATTAAAAAGGTTCGTGATCGTTGTCGCAATGTTGAGTCCTGCCACTACCTCCAGGCCTCTTACAGAATAACACTGTATTACAGTTGTCATACCTGCAGCCCATAAAACCTCATTGAGCATCAACGGAAATCCCTTGAGCAGAATTGCTTTAAACTCTTCCTTTGGAATTCCAAATCCTCGGTAAGCTCCTGCAAGATATCGATTCTTTTCTTTATGCGTATGAGCCCAGAATATAACAATAAATGCTTCTATATATCGAGCGATCACTGTCGCAAGTGCTGCTCCGACTACTCCCATTTTCGGAAACGGTCCAATTCCAAAAATCAACAAATAATCCAAAACCGCATTACTTCCAACCGCAACAAAACTTGCGATCATCGGAATCATCGTTTGTCCCGTCTCTTTTATATTCGTTGAATACGTTTGATTTACTGCAAATGGGATAAGTCCAACCATCATAATGCCAAGGTACTCCAGTCCATACTGAAGTGCCGCATCTGTTGCTCCGTTTCCAGCTGTATCCGTAAGATACAGAGAAATCAGCGTTGTTCCATTTGTCACAAACAACAATACTGTCAGTGCTGTCACCGTCAATGTAGCATACATTTTAAAACGAAATGAATGCATATGCCCTTCATGATTTCCTTTTCCAAAATACTGTGCTCCGAAAATACTGGCTGCTGACACTGCTCCGAAAATTGCCAGATTATAAACAAAGATCAACTGATTGACAATAGCAACTCCGGACATCTGCTCTGTTCCCAACTGTCCAACCATAATATTATCCAGAAAACTCACCAGATTCGTGATCGCATTCTGTAAGATCATCGGTAGTGCAAGATAAATATAACGTTTATAAAATGCTGCATCGCCAATATATTTTTCTTTCCATTTTACTAACAAATTTAATTCCCCCTGTTTCACATACCTGCTTAAATCTAGCACGATTCATACCTGCATGTCAATTCAGTTTTTCAACAAAACAAACACGGAAAAATAAAAAGAACGAAGTGGTTATCCATTCTCCGTTCTTTACTATGTATCATTCTATTTACAACTCCATCATTCCGGACATAATGCATCCTCCGGAAGCACCATTTTGTTTCAATTCTCCCCACTGTTTCTCATCAAACTTGATTCCACCGATCGCATATACCGGAACACTCACAGTACTGCAGACCTCTTTTAAGAATCCAGGTCCTCTCGGTGCCAGTCCTTTCTTGCAGTCTGTGACATAAATATGTCCTGCTGTCATGTAAGATACACCAAGTTCTTCTGCTTCCTTTGCGTCTTCCACTGAATGAACGGAAGTCCCGATCCTTTGAAATTGTTCTTTCACATCTTCCGGAAGTTTCCTTAGTTCCGGCAATGGCAGATGTACAGATGTGCATTCCAGTTCCAGTGCTGTCTTCCAAAACTTATGCAGAATACACGGGATCTCATGTTTCTTGCAAACAGACAGAACTTCTTCTGACAGAATCCGATATTCCTCTTCTGACAGATCTTTTTCACGTAAGATGAGTGCCTGCGGTTTCATCTGACAAACTCGCTCCATCTGCTCCAAAAATGGTCTCTCACAAAGTTTTCTGTTGCTGACAGCTATAATTTCAAATTCCTGTTCTGATAAATCACATTTCATCTTACACATAAATATAATCACTCATAACCGGCTGAAGATTATTTTTCAACAAAGCATCATAAACTTCATCTACCGAACGCCCGTCTGAAATCTCGAACTGGTCATCTCCCTTATCTTCGATATCATCCACATGACTTCCGATTCCCGTGCTGACTCCTGCCGAAATCTTGGTTGCCGCAATACTGACCAGATTGTCTCTGACACGCGCACACTCTCTTGTTGAAACTGTGATACTTGCAAATGGCATAAACAAACGGTAAGCACAGACAACCTGCAGAAGCTGCGGCTCATGAACATCCATCGGATTGATTCTGTCGTTGTTGATGATCGGGCGAAGTCTTGGGCAGGAAAATGCGATTTCTGCATGTGGATATTTTCTCTGTAACAGATAGGCGTGATATCCTGTTGCAAAAGCGTCTTTTCTAAAATCATCCAGTCCTAAAAGTGCACCGAATCCCACTCCTCGCATACCACCTTTCACTGCTCTCTCCTGTGCATTGACACGGTATGGGAAGATTCTTTTATGTCCTGCAAGATGGAGTGTCTCATATTTATCAGAATTATATGTCTCCTGAAATACAGTTACATAGTCAGCTCCGCACTCATGAAGATAAGCATATTCATCTGAATTGACCGGATAGATTTCAAGACCGATGACCTTGAAATATTTTCTCGCGATCTTACATGCCTCCCCAATATATTCTACTGTAGATTTGCTGCGGCTTTCCCCTGTCAGAATCAGGATTTCCTGTAATCCTGTCTCTGCGATTGCTGCCATTTCTTTCTCAATCTCTTCTGCATTCAATTGCGCACGGTTAATCTTGTTATGACAGTTAAATCCACAATAAATACAATAATTTTCACAATAGTTTGCTATATAGATTGGTGTAAACATATACACACTGTTTCCAAAATGTTTTCTTGTCTCCTTCTGAGCTGCCTGGGCAATCTCTTCCAAAAATGGAAGGGCTGCCGGTGATAACAATGCTTTAAAATCTTCCGGAGTACGTTCAGAATGTGCAAGTGCATTTTTCACATCTGCTGCTGTATATTTGCTATAATCATAGGCTTCCATTGCCTCGATCACCTGATCCATGATTTCTGATCCAATATCCTCCATTCCCGGAAGATAAGTCATATGATCGATTCTGTTTTTCTTCTGATCTTCCAGTATCTCTTCACTTAAAATACTTTCATTAATATGTGTATCATTCATCTCAACTGCCTCCTAGTCTTCCAGAAATCCTGTCAATGGTGAAGATGCACTTGCACCACGTTCAATTGTTCTTCCAAGACCTGAAAGGTAAGCACTTCTTCCTGCTTCAATTGCTTTCTTGAATGCCTCAGCCATCTCCTCGACATTTCCTGCTGTTGCGATTGCCGTATTTGCCATAACTGCTGCTGCTCCCATTTCCATTGCCTCACATGCCTGGGATGGACGTCCGATTCCCGCATCCACAATGATCGGCAGATCAATCTCATCAATCAAAATCTGTATAAAATCTTTTGTGCAAAGTCCTTTATTAGAAC
Source organism: uncultured Mediterraneibacter sp. (assembly GCA_934309345.1). Classification (GTDB taxonomy): domain Bacteria; phylum Bacillota; class Clostridia; order Lachnospirales; family Lachnospiraceae; genus Mediterraneibacter. The sequence goes on from CAKRDD010000010.1 coordinate 64,120, forward strand.
CAATCGGTGCTCCAAGCGGCATAACACAGGCTGCTCCGGCATTGACCAGATCTCTCGCTGCATTCAGATCAGGATACATATATGGCATAACTACAAATCCTTCTTTTGCAAGAATCTCTGTTGCCTTGATCGTCTCATAGTTATCCGGGAGAAGATATTTGGAATCTCTCACTACTTCGATTTTAACAAAGTTACCACATCCAACTTCTCTGGAAAGTCTTGCAATACGAACTGCTTCCTCTGCATTTCTTGCCCCTGAAGTATTCGGAAGAAGTGTTACATTTTCCGGAATATAATCCAGAATATTCGCAAGTCCTCCTTCATTTGCACGACGAAGCGCAAGTGTAATGATCTGCGCTCCTGCTTTTTCTACACATGCTTTCACAAGATCAAGTGAAAACTTTCCTGATCCAAGAATAAAACGTGAACTAAATTCTTTTCCTCCAAGTGTAAATGTATCTTTCTGATTCATGACTTAAATCCTTCTTTCTTTTTTTATTCATTAGATGCCCTTTTAGACATCTTCTTCTCCCAAAAGCAGACGTGTGATCATATTGGCTTCATGTCCTGCACAGATTGCAACTCTTGGAGCCATCAATCCATTTCCATAAGTCGGCTCTGTCACACGATCTCCACACAAATAAAAGTTCTTCATCATTCTCTTAGTACTGATTATATTACTGCTTTCATAGCCTGCCATCCCGGTTGCAGATACAAGTTTCTTCTCCGGAAAATGCTCCAGAATTCCATTTACAAGCATTGCTTTTGCCTCCGGATTGTCAAAAGCTTCACAGACAATCTGTGCATCCTCAAACAGCTCTTTCAGATTCTCTTCTGTCACCTTCACACAATCTGTACGAATATCCAGATATGGATTGATCTTCAAAAGCAGTGACTTTAGCGCATCGGTCTTATACATTCCGATATGTTCCATGAAATACTGCTGCCGGTTTAAATTCGTGATATCCACCACATCAAAATCAATCAGATGCAGATGCCCTACTCCAATTCGTGCAAGTGAATAAGCTACATTAGAACCAAGTCCACCAAGTCCTGCAATTGTCACCTGACCTGCTGATAAAAGCTTCTGCTTCTCCGGTGAATGGCGCTCATTCAGCGCTGCTTCAATTTCTTCTTTGCTTAATATTCTTTCTGATGCCATCTGATATCAGCCTCCTCCTACGAATGTCACAATCTCCAGACGATCACCGTCTTTAAGCATTGTCTCTGCATAGCTATATTTCGGAAGAATCTCTTCGTTCATTTCAACTGCGATTCTATTAATCTGGTAATTGTTCTGCTCCAGATAATCCGCAACACTCATTTCAGCTGTCAGCTGAATCTGCTTTCCATTTATTGTTATCATAACTGCTCCTTTCCGGATAATTGAAAAAAGAGTTCATGAAAGAAATGTACCCGTGGTGGTGCACCCCTTCATGAACTCTCGTTCAATCTCAACTTATCCGATCTTCAATTGTCAATTTTGTCTGATTAAAAAAGAGAGATACCAACAAATGTATCTCTCTAAAGTACTGCTTTATACATTCCTACGTTGGCATTATCCAAATCAGGTTATGGGTCGAAGTTCTCAACTTCCTCTCAGCCTGGTACACAAGCTCCCCGTGTTTTCTTCACATGCTTAGTATAAAAGCTTGTCCGATAGATGTCAACCGTTTTTTCTCCATCTGACACAAGATTTTTTCCCACAATGTGCCAGTCCGATATAACACACTTCTCCGGTCATCTCTGCATCATATTGTTTTTCTTTTATCTGTTCCAATGTTTTTTCTGCAAGCTTTTCTAAATCGTCTTTTTCATCTTTGGTATACTTGAATTCCAAAATTAAATTTGGATATCTGTCATGTTTTGCATAAAGACAGATATCACTTCTGCCTTCTCCGGTTTCCCGATTGCTTTTGATATCATAATCCTTTCTAAGAAATGCACACATTCCAAGCGTCATCATATGGTAACTGTTCTCATCTTTCAGATCATGATAAGATGGCAATTCCAAAAGAACTCTCTGATACTCTTCTGCAAACCGTTCCATATCCTTTCTTTTAAGAGCATTTAACATCTTTTCCATCTGTCTCTCATCAATTTGCAGATGACATGCTGTTAATTCTTTGAACACTTTCCATACTTCCAAGTTAGGAACCCGAAGTCGGTAATAGTCCTCTTCGATTTCTTTTGTAATTGTTACAATCCCAGCATTTACAAGAAGTCCCCATAGATTTGCTTCGTCCATTTTTTCATAATAAGCCATTGAAAAATCTACTGTCACTTCTACTTCGCCTTCTGTGATCAAGGCCTCATATTCTTTTTCAAAAGACCTTCCCTGTACTTCAAGTGCATTACGTAAAATACTGTTTTCGCTTGTATTAACCCAATAAGAATCCATCCTTCTTCTTGCCGCATAACACGATATTGACCATGGATTATATACATCTATACTGCCAAAATGATATCCATCGTACATCTTTTTCAGCTCATCTGAAAATTCTGCTTTACAATAAGTAAGCAACTCTTTTACTTCTTGCTCTGTAAACCCAAAACAGTCATCATAATCTTCGTCCTGCACTGTGCAGACAACTAAATTATTAAGCCCCGAAAATATATTTTCCTTCGCGATTCTCTGAATTCCTGTCAGAATTGCCTTTTGAAGATAATCGTTGCCTTTCAGGGATGTTGCCAGAAAACGATTCAACATGGCTCTTACTTCATCATAATATCCTTCGGAATTTGCAGACATAAACGGAGTATCATATTCATCTAACAGTAAAAATACTTTTTCCCCATAATACGCACTCAGTACCTGACAAAGAACAGCGATTGAACGAATCACATGATTTTCTATTTCTTTTCCGATGCTTTCCAGGCATAAACTGTTATAAATCATATTAAATTCTTTTACCTGGAATTCTGACAGTCTTCCATCATTAACCATCTGATAAAAGCGCTCATACTCCGCGCGTACAGTATCTTTCAATGCATAACACAAAGACTCTGCATCACCTGCTTTCACATTAAGAAAAGACAAAAATACAACAGGATACCGATTCAACTCCTTGTAGTGGTCAGATTTTGTAATCTTTGTTCCACAAAATAAATCGGAGGAATCTTTTGTGCAATCAAGAAATTCTGCCAACATTGACATATTCAGTGTCTTACCGAACCTTCTCGGTCTTGTAATTAATGTAATCTGATACCAGGATTCTAAAAACTGTTCAATAAACTGTGTTTTATCCACATAGTATGCCTGCTTTTCACGCAAATCACGAAAGTCCTGTACACCTATTGCAAGTTTAGGTTTTTCCTCTTGTATGCCAGACACATTGTACAGAATGCTGTCTTCCTTTACCACGTCACAACTTGCAACATAAGTTGGTTTTCTTCCAAATAATTCATCTAAGGAACAGGCTAACACCTCACTTATTCGTTCCAGTACTTCAAAGTCCGGTGTCCGGTTTCCATTCTCATAATTGGTATAAGTCGATCTGGAAATTCCCAGCTTTTCTGCCATCTGTGCCTGAGTGTAGCCTCTGAATTTACGTAATTTCGTCAAATACTCGTTAAATTTTGTTTTCATAGAATCACCGCTTTTTTCTTTTAGTATACGCTTTTATGTTTCGTTTTGCAACATTTTTTTGTTATACTAACAAAAAGGACAGAAAGGTTTCGTTTCGTTAACCTTTCTGTCCTTTTTAAACAGTTGTTATCTTATTTTTCTTACAGCATAGCTCCAAAATCAGTTACGATTGCCTGTCCTGTAATTGCCTTTGATTCATCGCTTGCGATTTCATACTTTATATTTCATCCAGACAAATTCATATCCTTTCAAAACCGGGTCTTTCACTTCTACAATTTCACCATTCACCAGATTCCTGAAAATGCCATCTTCCTGCATCCACGCAGTCTGTTCATGCTCGCTGAAATTAAACAGTGCAATAAATCGTTCTCCCTTATACTCTCTGAGGATTCCTAAAATACTGTCATTGTGAACATCATAAGTATATACTTCTGCTTCCTGAGAAAAGGCATTTTCCTGTCTTCGGATCTGTTCCAATCGGTTCAACATCTGGAATAATTGTCCCTGTACAGTAGAAAGATCTTTTCTCTTATCTGCGAGTTTCCACTGGAATGCTCCTCTGTGAAGATAACGTGAATCAGATACTTTTTCAGCATCTTCTTTATAACTATAATCATTTACCTGTCCCAGCTCATCCCCACTGTAAAGCATCGGAATCCCCGACTGTGTCAGCATATAAGCATGGAGCATAAAATCTTCCTGTATTGCGGTCTGCATTTTCTCTGCATTACCTTCAAATCCGGCCGCTTCAATTCCACACATGGATGCTGTTGTTCCACAGAATCTTGCATCTTGTGTTACAGGATCATCATTATATAATTCCCCGCGACTGACACTTCCTTCTGTCTTTCCTGTAAAATAATCATTGAGGTAACGCTTATGGGAAGGCTCTTCCATTCCCCATTGCTTCATCGTGTCAAAATCAAGACCCCAGCCGATATCATCATGACACCGAAGGTAGTTCAAAAATGTATATTGCTTCGGCAGACGACTAACGATATCCATCTGTTTCTTCAAAAGCCGGATATCTCTTGTTGCAATACTGTTCCAGGTTGTCGCCATTGTTGTAACATTATATAGCATATGACATTCCGGTTTTTCGACTGTGCCAAAATATGGCACGACCTTTTCCGGCTCCATGACAACTTCTCCGAGAAGTATCACACTTGGGCAGACAATTTCAGCGATCATGCGCATCATTCTTACAATTGTATGTACTTCTTTCAGATTACGGCAGCTCGTTCCAAGTTCTTTCCAGATATAAGGAACTGCATCGATACGGATAATATCCATTCCCTGATTCGCAAGAAACAGGAAATTATACATCATTTCATTAAATACTCTTGGATTACGATAATTCAAATCCCACTGATATGGGTAAAATGTCGTAAGCACATAATGTCCGATTTCCGGAAGCCATGTAAAATTCCCCGGTGCTGTTGTAGGGAATACCTGTGGAACAGTTTCTTCATATCTTGCCGGAATGTCTCCGTTATCATAGAAGAAATAACGGCTCATATATTCTCCTTCGCCTGCTCTTGCACGCTTTGCCCACTCATGCTCCTCAGAAGTATGATTCATCACGAAGTCCATGCACACATTCATTCCATTCTCATGACACTTTTCTGTCAATCGGGCAAGGTCTTTCATTGTTCCAAGATCCGGTCTTACTTTACGAAAATCTGCCACTGCATATCCACCATCTGATTTTCCTTTCGGAGTATCCAGAAAAGGCATAAGATGAAGACAATTTACATTACACTCTTTCAGATAAGCTAACTTTTTCTCTACACCTTTCAGATTGCCGGCAAAGTTATCAATATATAACATCATACCAAGCATTTCTTTTTCCTTAAACCAGTCAGGATTTTTCTCTTTCCCGGCATCTCTCTTTTTTAACTCTGTACCACGCTTCGTATAATAATCATGCATCTGTTCACAAAGTTCTGCATACATTGCATCATTTGCATACAACTCCATATAAAGCCAGCGCAGTTCATCCTGATGTTTTTCCATGCGCTGTGCAAAGATTTTTTCTGTATTATTCACATTTCTCACCATTTTTCTATCTTCTCTTCAACCTTCATAGGTTTTCTTTGTTACTGGTCGCACCAGTAACTATTCTTTCACAAAACAATATTGATATGCCAGATATTCACCCAATTCTACCGGAAGCGGCATGCCGCCATACATAAGTGTTGCTCCGGAATATCGTTTTCCACTCTTTTCTTCTCTGTACACAGCTGTTTCTTCAAGACCTTGAAGCTTAATATAATTCACTGTCATGTTTCCATGGATTGCCTGCATAACTACATTCACAAGTACTCTGCTTTGTCCGTTCTCATCTGTATGCACAAACTCCCATGCACAGATTTCTTCCTTTCTCGGGTCGGACAGGCGATAGTAAAGTCCATTCTGAATAATCGGCGCATAATTCTTATATTCCGCGATCTGCTCTCGGATCTCCTGTTTCTCTTCCTCGGAAAGGTTCATAAGATCCAGCTCGTATCCAAAGGTTCCTGACATTGCCACAACTCCTCTTGTGTGAAGCGGAGTTTTTCTTCCTGTCTGATGATTTGGCACTGCTGATACATGAGAGCCTACTACTGACACTGGATAACCAAAAGATGTTCCATACTGGATCTTAAGTCTGTCGATGGCATCTGTATTATCACTGCACCAGATCTGCGGTGTATAATACATCATACCGGCATCAAATCTTCCACCGCCGCCACTGCAGCCTTCAATCAGAAGATTCGGGTATCTCTGTACAAGACGCTCCAGGAAATCATAAAGTCCCAGCACATAATCATGAAGCACTCTTCCCTGATCTTTCGTTGCTGCAGAATAAATATCCATCAGGCTTCGGTTCATATCCCATTTCACATATTCGATATTCCCCTGATCGAGGACCTTGCAGATCTGATCATAAATTTCATCTACAACTTCTTTTCTTGAAAAATCAAGGACAAGCTGATTTCTGCTTCTGACCGGTTTTCTACCTGGAACAGTCAGTGCCCAGTCCGGATGTTTCCGATAAAGATCACTGTCTTCTGAAACCATCTCCGGCTCGATCCAGATACCAAACTTCACGCCAAGATCATTGATTCTCTCGATCAGATTTCCAAGTGTACCGCCCAGTTTCTTTTCATTCACAAACCAGTCACCCAGTCCGCTGTTGTCATCATCACGTTTTCCAAACCAGCCATCATCCATAACAAGCATATCAATATTGACTTCTTTCGCCGCTTTGGCAAGTTCATAAATTGTATCTCCTGTAAAATCAAAGTAAGCTGCTTCCCAACTGTTAATCAATACAGGTCTGATCTGCTCTTTATATTTTCCTCTGCAGATATGTTGTCTGATGCACTGGTGCAGATTCTGAGACAACTGGTTCATTCCCTGCGCTGAATAAGATAAGATCACTTCCGGAGCCTGGAACATCTCTCCCTTCTCCAACGGATAACGAAAAGCCTCTTCCTGAAGTCCAAGCATCATTCTTGTCTGATTCAGCTGATCCTTTAACACTTCTCCCTGAAAGCATCCGCTGTATACAAAAGACATCGCATAACAGTTCCCTTTGTCTTCTGTTGTCTCTCGCTCAGCAAGAATCATCATCGGATTGTACTGATGACTGGACGTTCCTCTGACACTTCCGATTTTCTGTGTCCCATGCACAACCGGAACTCTCTGAACATTTCTCTCCATCGCATGTCTTCCATAAAATGTAAGCAGTTCATAATCTCCATATAGAAAATCCAGACTTGCAGACTCAATTTTATTCAGATAGATTTTCCCATTGCTTTCATTTTTCACGCACACGCTTCTTGTAATAATATCCTGTGCGGGAAGCACTCCATAAAGAAGCACCACCTTAACTCCCGTCACCGGATCTTCCATTAAGATTTCCAGTGTCTGTGCTTCCTCCTCACTTGCATAAACTGCCGGAAGTCCTTCCAGATTATATTTTCCATCAAGGATCGTATGGCTCTTATAACGAAGGTCACAGCTCATGCTTCCGTCGGTATTTTCAACCGCAAATGCAGTACTTCTGAAATCACCGTTTCCATAACAAGGAAATTCCTGCGGAAGTGTATCCATAGAATAGGTACGATCTTCTCCTGCATCATACGGATTTCCTGAAAATCCTCTGTCATAATATGTCAGAAGATAGTCCATACATCCATCGGTTTTCTTCCCGTAATATAAATGTAACAAAAATCCATAGCGATCCACCTGCATCTGATATGTCGTATTTTTTGTCTGTAAAGTAAATGTTCTGTCTTTCTCGCAATATATAATTCCCATATCTAAATACTCCTGTTTTCAATTTTAGCGAAGCAAGATCTGCATTACTGTCTGTTCTCGCTTCGCTATCTTTTACTTTTTATTATTTCACTGCTCCATTAACAACTCCGTTGAGGATATGCTTCTGACAGATCAGATAGAAGATCAGAATCGGAAGCAATGCCAACAGATAGGAGGCAAATGCCAGATTATAATTTGTTCCAAACTGTGTCTGGAAGTTTAACTGTGCCAGAGGAAGTGTATTTCCGCTTCCTGAACCGGACATGATAACAAGTGGTGTCATTACATCGTTCCATGTACCAAGTGCTGTCAGAACTGCAACTGTTGCATGCATTGGTTTCATGATCGGGAAAACAATTTTCCAATATGTTTTCCATGTGCTCGCACCATCCACGCATGCCGCTTCTTCCAATGCTACCGGGATATTGGTCAGATATCCGGAATAAAGCAATACATTCATTGGCATATAGAATACAACATAAAGAATAATAACTCCTGCCCTGTTTGCCAGCCCCATCTGTGCGGTCTGTTTTACAACCGGCATCATCAGAATCGCAAATGGAACAAACATTCCGCTGACAACATAGAAATAAATGAATTTGTAAAATTTACTCTTTTTATTTCTTCCGATTGCATATCCGAGAAGAGAATGAATCAGAATAGAAAGTACAACTGTTACAAGCGTGATAAGCACGCTGTTTCCAAGCGAATGCCAGAAATCTGTCACTCGCATTGCCTCAGCAAAATTATCCAGGCTGAAATGACTTGGCAGAGAAAGGATTCCGCTGATACTGTTTGTCATCTCAGAAGGCTTTTTCAGTGCAATTACGATTGTCATGTACAGTGGAAATGCAACTGTGACCAGACCAAGTAAAAGCAAAATCGTTACAGGCCAGTTTACCCGTTCTTTTATTTTCATTTTTTCCATTACAGCTGCTCCTCCTTTTTCCCTGTGATCGTCATCTGCAATACAGAAATTACAACAATAACAATAAAGAATATCACTGCGTTCGCACTCTGGAATCCAAACTGACCGCCACTCATACCATTGTTATAAATCAGATAAGAAATGGATTCTGTACTCTGCGCCGGACCTCCTTTGGTCAACGCCATGATCTGATCAAATACCATCAGGAAGTTTTTCACGCAAAGTACCATGTTGATGCTAAAGAACGGAATAATGAGAGGGAATGTCAGATGTCTGAACTTATTCCATCCTGTTGCACCGTCAATTGCTCCCGCTTCATAGACGTCCTCCGGAACAGTCTGAAGTCCGGAAATGTAAATGATCGTGTTCATTGCGATCGACTGCCATGCACATACGATTACAACTGCGATCCATGCCATCTTTGTACTGGACAGCATACTCGAAGAAAGTGTCTTACTTCCAAGCATTTCTCCGAAAGCCGGAAGAATGTATGTAAAGAAATAGTTGAAAATATATCCTACAACCAATGCTCCGAGAACATTTGGAATGAAGTATGCACCACGGAATGCACTCTTGAATTTGATCTTGCTGTTCAGCCCAAGCGCCAGGATCAGACTGATTACATTTGTCACGATCGTAGCTACAATTGCAAGTTTAAATGTAAACAGATAAGAGCCACCGACTCTGCTGTCTGTAAAAAGATCCTGATAATTTCTAAGTCCTACCCAGTCAAAGCTACCATAACCTTTGAAATTCGTAAAACTGTAAATCACACCTTTGATCAGTGGCAATGTATTAAAACAGAAAAACAGTGCCACGATTGGAATTGTAATCAGAAGAAATGTCATCTTTCTTCCACTCATTGATTTCTTTCCCATGCTTGAATTCCCCTTCCTTAATCTTCGTCCGCATGCTCTTTCTCGTAATCTTCCACTTTGCGGATGATATCACGGTTATATCTCTTCCAGTCTGTATCAAACTTTGTTAAGAATGCATCCACATCCCCTTTCATAAGGAATGTCTGGATCTGTGCATCCACTGACATCTCTGAAGGATAGTAATGATCCTGGTAATCTGCCATTCTTCCTTCTTCTATGAAAGATTTCACTCCATCAAGTGTTGAAGCCAGTTCAAAATCTCCTTCCTTACAAGGAACCGCTTTCTGTTCGTCCAGATAACTCTGTACATTTTCATCTTTCAAAAGAAAATTAAGTACTTCATACGCTGCCTCTTTATTCTCGCAGTCTTTCATAACACTGAACTGAAGATCCACACCGGAGTTCAGCTTATTCTCTGATGCGTCATTATTGGCCGGCATTACAAAGGAATCGATATCCATATCCGGATTTACTGTATGAATCTGTGGGATTGCATAACTTCCGATCGTGTACATTGCAGATTCTCCGTTTGCAAATGCCGTACAAGCTCCATTGTAATCATAGGCAAATGGATCTTTTGGCCCATATGCAAGCAGTGCCTGTGTCTTTTCTGCTACTTCTCTATATTCATTTGAAAATGTTGTCTCTCCTTTGTTCACCTGGCTGCAGACATCTGCCGGTGCAAGATCAACGGCGATCGCATTCCACGGTGCAAGACAAGTCCATGTATCTTTAAATCCAAAATACAATGGCTGGATTCCTTCACTCTGGATCTGTTCACAGAGGGCTATAAATTCATCCCAAGTTTCCGGAATTTCCCAGCCATATTCCTCAAACATTGCTCTGTTGTACAGAACTCCTGCTGCATTTGCCACATATGGAACGGCATACACCCCATCCTCCGGTACAAATTCAAGTGCTTTGTCTATATCCAGGTAAGCTTGTTTAATAGAATCCAGGCCTTCATAATCTGAAATATCCATCAGCATATCAGAATCAATAAAGTTCGAGAAATTGACATCTCCACCGATTCCGATAATATCCGGAGCATCTTCTCTGATAAACCGTGTTTTAAGTACTGTCATTGCATCATTCGGAGATTCAATTGTCAAATGAATATCATCATGAGTTGCATTGAATTCTTCTTCGATCTTTTCAAATGTTTTAACTGCCTCCGGTTTATACTGTACAAGCTCGATTTCTATCTTCCCGCTGTTTTCACTCTTCTGCCCGCAGCCTCCAAGTATCATTGCCGAAGTCATACAAAGCATCAATCCCATGCAAATGATTCGATTGCTTTTTTTATACATTTCCTTTCTCCTTCCTTCACCATAAACCTTTCATTTTGACACATTCCGGAATATTTTTGTCATTTCATTCAGGTCATCTATTTGATAATAAAATTCTAACATATCTTTATGCTACTATCAATACCAGCATTTTTTATTTTTTATAGCAAAATGCTATTTTTCCGTACATATATTGAAGTCATCTAGCATTTTGATATATAATGATAGCAGAGTTCAAAGATCATTACATCACCTGTGCTTGCACAATGGTGATAATAGAAAGAGGTAGTTTATATGAGCGATTTACTTTTTTCCGTATTTCCAAATGAAAATTTTGTTGATCTGGGATTATATCAATATGGATGGGAACAGTGTGCACCAGCACATTCCTTCGGTCCTGCCGCAAGAAATCATTACATTTTCCATTATGTAATCTCCGGAACAGGAACCTTGCATGCAGATGATGAAAATGGGAACACGACCGAATGGCAGGTAAAAAGCGGACAGGGATTCATGCTTTTCCCCGGACAGGTCACTACCTATATTGCTGATTCTAAGCTTCCGTGGGAATACACCTGGGTTGAATTCGACGGTCTTCGAGCCCGAGAGATTGTTACAACCGCAGGTCTGAGCCTGAATCAACCCGTTTATCATGCAAGTTCAAAGGAACTTCGCAACCAGATGATGGAAGAAATGCTTTATCTGAGCCGTCATCCGGAAGAATCTCCGTTTCATCTGATCGGACATCTCTATCTGTTTTTAGATTATTTCATGCGTTCTGCCGCGACAGTTCATGTGAAGCAAAACGGAAGTATTCGGGATTTTTATATCAAAGAAGCACTTTCTTATATTGAACAGAATTTTCAAAATGATATTTCTGTAGAAGATATTTCCGATTCCTGCGGATTGAACCGAAGTTATTTCGGAAAGATCTTTCATGACACGATCGGACGTTCCCCTCAGGAATTCCTGATCAGTTATCGTATGACCAAGGCTGCGGAGCTTTTGAAGATCACGTCGCTCTCGATCGCAGATATTGGGAATGCGGTAGGCTATCCGAATCAGCTGCATTTTTCACGTGCATTCAAAAATGTCTATGGGATATCTCCAAGAAATTGGAGGAATGAAAATAAGATTGAATAAACATATGCTTTTTTCAAAATATAATTCAACAATAAAGGGACAGTGGTTCTTTCCACTGTCCCCATGTTTCTCGGCAATTCTGCCAAAGAGTTACTGTTCACAGGTAACCTGCAAACAATAACGCCAAAGACTCAAAGACTAGATCAAGTTCTCATTGCTCCATCAACAGAAAGAATCTCTCCTGTCACATAAGAAGCCATATCACTTGCCAGATAAAGGAATGCATTTGCAATATCCTCAGATTCTCCGATACGGCGAAGAGGGATTGCATTTATCATTGGCTGGATCACTTCATCCGGAAGTGCAGCAACCATATCTGTCTTTGTAATTCCAGGTGCTACTGCATTTACACGAATATTAAATGGTCCAAGTTCTCTTGCCAGTGACCATGTCAGACCATTTACAGCATATTTACTTGCCGGATAAGCTACTCCGCCCGGCTGTCCGCAGATACTGACCATGGAGCTTGTATTCAGGATTACTCCACCGCCCTGCGCTTTCATGATTGCAGCAGTCGGCATAACGCCATTCATAACTGCATTCACATTTAACTGCATCACCTGATCAAATCTTTCAGATGTGTAATTGTCGATCGGTGTGCTGTCAGAAATTCCTGCATTATTCACAAGAATATCGATTCTTCCAAACTCGTCTTTAATCTTGTTGATTTCTTCTGCAACAGCTTCTGCATTACACAGATCCGGGCACGCTCCGCTTACTTCCCATGCCGGGTTCTCTTCTTTCAAAGAAGCAAGTGCTTTATCAACTGTCTCCTGTCTGGAGCCGAATAATACAACCTTCGCTCCATTTTCAAGAAACTTTTTCACTGTTGCGTATCCGATTCCACGGGTTCCGCCTGTAACTACCGCTACTTTATCCTTTAATAATTCCATTATCAAAGTCCTCCTCTTTCATTCTAGATAAAATCATGCAAATGTATCTGCTATTAAAGACCAAGTTTTTCTTCCAGTTCTTTCTTGATGTCATACGCGCTAAACTGCATTGGAATCTCATAATCTTCCTCTGGGCTGTGCTGTGGATTCCATACCTGTGCATAGAATGGATTCTCTTTCGCCATCTTTGGATATGCCCAGGAATTCTTCATACATTCCGGACACCAGTGACCACCATGAAGAACTGCATTGACTGACATTTTGAACTTATGTCCAGACGCACACTTCCACTCAACCGGTGTATAAATATCTCCTGCATGGTCTTCTTCATAAGAACCTCCACGGAACTTCGCTGCCTTCTCAAGATCATTTACATCCAGATTCTCAATTCCTTTTTCTTCGTCATAACCATGATCCAGCGGTCTTTCCGGTTCTTCTGCCGGATGGTAAAGTTCAAACGGTTTCGCATTCTGTTTTTCTTCCAGAGAACCGAAGAATGCCTTGATCCAATCCATCTCCATGTTCTCTTCCATCCAAATAGTTCCAGTCTTCTTCGCTGCGATTTCTTTATTGTGTGCATGCATTGCTTCAGCTGTCGGCATCATAGCTGCGATCATTGGGTTTGCCATCATTCTTTCCATTTCATTCTTTACAGCGCCCCAGTAAATCTTAGCCGGCATCTGACGGAAATGAAGCTGCTCTTCCAGTTTGTCAGCATCCAGGTAATACTGTCCGTGGAAGTTGAATCTTGCCACATCCTGCGGATCATAAACATCTTCATATTTGATTCCCATTGGTTCCAGTGAAAGTCCTGCCATCTCCCAGGTTGCCAGTCGGTAGTCCTTACCGGAACTTAAATTATATGCTTTACGCCAGAAGCTCTCATCCACCCAGTCTTCGCAAAGGTTTGCCATACAGATACCTGAATCAAGTGCTGTACTCCACTCCAGTACGTTGTTTGCCGGCTGATGGAATACGATTGGCTCTTCTCCTGCACCTTCTGCACTTGGGTGCTGTCCTGTCTGACGGATGGATACCCAGTATTTCAGTCCACTTTCAAAGACTGCTGCCTCTGAAAATACTTTTGATACTGCATAGTAATCATGGATAGACGGGTTCATTGGGTCTCCGATTCGTCCAAACTGTACCGGATCAAGTCTGCTTCCTGTCATTGCAACTGTTCCGACATATGCGAAATGTACTTTGTCCGGATCCGGCTGTTCTTTGATTGCCTTGATGATATTCAATGTAGAACCGATATTTGTATACAATGTCTTCTCCGGATATTTATCAGCTGCTGGAGATACCATTGCACCGATATGGAGTACATAATCTGCTCCGTCTACACATTTCTTGATTGTGTCGTAATCTGCCATATCTCCCCAGACAACTTCCAGTGACGGACACATATATTTCTTCAGAAGCTGACGGTTTTTCTCTGACGGTCTTGCAAGGATTCTTGTCTTGAAACGGTTGTTTCTGGATAAGAGCTGTTTCATTGTCTCCTGTCCCATTGTTCCTGTTGCACCTGTGATAAATATGACTTTTTTCGGCTTGCTCACATACTTATGCTCTTCCTCTTTATCAAAGTTAAGTGCTGCGTCAAATGCTTCTCTTACTGCGTTAAGTGCACGTCTTGCCATTCCGGCATCACCAATCTCGTAGTAGCCGATCTCAAGATCGTTACACATCTTTTCTAATGCACTTCCGTCACGTTTTCTTGCTCCAACAGCCATTACTGCGTAATCACATGGAAATTCAACTTTTTCTCCATCTTTTTCACCAATGACCTTGCCGTCCTGGATCTCTGTTACTTTCACTTCTGTTACCGGAGTGATTCCATCCTGATAAATCTGCTCTGTCACACAGATTTTTCTTGTGCTTCCCATATCTGCACAGAATTCTTTCATCATCTCAAGAACTGTAACTTTAGCACCTTTTTCTGAAAGATACTCTGCAACTTCCATGCCGACCATTCCGCCACCGATGACTACAACATTTCCTTCTGCCTTTGCTTCGCCGTCAAGAACTGCATGAGAATCTACAACAAATGCTTTATCATTTCCCGGAATCGGAGGTACGATCGGTGCTGCACCGATTGCATTGATAAATGTATGTGGTTTGATCTCTGCGATCATTTCCGGAGTTACCTTTGTATTCATACGGATGTCAACGCCAAGGCGTTTTGCTTTCTCTGCCATAGACAGAACTGCTGCCTTCATCTCTGCTTTTCTCGGAGCTTCTCCTGCTGTCAGGAACTGGCCGCCAAGTGTATCTGTTGCCTCACAAAGAATCGGATTATGCCCTCTCTTCTTCAGAATGATAGCCGCTTCAAGTCCACCGATTCCACCTCCGGCGATCAGAACTGTCTCTGGTTTTTCTGCCGGAATGAGTTCACATTCTTTCTCTCTTCCGACTGCCGGGTTACGAAGACAAGTGATGCACGGAGAATCTTTGCTCTCAAATCCATCATAGCATCCCTGATTACATCCAACACAGTAGTCGATTTCTTCTGTATTTCCAGCTTCTGCCTTGTTACAGAAATCAGGATCTACAAGCTGTCCACGTCCGATCACAACCATATCTACCTTATCATCTTCCAGAATCTGTTCTGCAAGCTGTGGTGTATTGATTCTTCCGACACCGATTGTCAGCATTCCTGTTTCTTTACGGATCTTTGCAGCATTATCAATGTTAAATGCTCTTGGAATATCAATCGAAGGTACCTCATATTTGAGTCCTGCTGAAAGAATATTTCCTCTGGACACGTCAAGTGTATCAACCCCTGCTTCTTTTGCAAGTTTACAGAATTCAATCACTTCTTCGATTGTAAGTCCATTTTCCAGATAATCATCATGCGCATCAATTCTCATAAACAGCGGCATATCTTCCGGCATGTTCTCGCGGATCGCACGGATACATTCCAGTGGGAATCTGCTTCTGTTTTCAAAACTTCCACCGTACTCATCTGTTCTGTGGTTGATTCCACCGGAAAGGAAGGAGTGTGGCAGATAGTTATGTGCACAGTGGAATTCGATACAGTCAAATCCAGCTTCTGCTGCACGTTTTGCTGCTTTTCCATAACATGCTACAACTTCCTTGATCTGATCTACTGTAATTCCAGGAAGTGTGATTCCAGGTCCCATCGGCATATCACTCGCCATCAGGATCTGTGCTGTCTGGTCCATTCCAACTGCCATGCTTCCCTGCCACAGCTGGATACCTGCTTTACCACCTTCTGCATGGATTGCATCTGTCAGTTTCTTAAGTCCCGGAACGTACTCGTCCTCACTGATCGAAAGGAATCCTCTTGGTGCACTTGGTGTATGAACAGAACAGACTTCCACCATATTTAAACCGCATCCACCTTTGACACGTGCTACATGATAGTCGATCAGCTGATCTGTTACATAACTTGCTTTTCCGGCAAATTTTGTTCCCATAGCCGGGAGCATGACTCTGTTTTTCAGTTCCATTCCACGGATTGTGATTGGGCTGAATAATTTTTCAAACATATTGTTTTTCTCCTTTTCTGCAAACTTTTTCTGTTACTGTCTACATCCTTAGACAGACTTCTAACTTGTTCGCTCCTTGCTTCAACTATACAATCTACAGTTAGTGGAAAGTCAACGTTAAATAATTCACAAAATAACTCTGCCTTTTCTCTCGTTTTTCCATTTTCTTTGTCACTTTTTCTAATTTTTCATAGATTTTCTCCTTAAGACATCTTATAATAAAGAAAAAAGTATACACTTGGTGTACACTTTAGATTACAGATTATAAACCATTCGTATTTTAGGGTTACTGGTCGCACATCGTGTGAACAGTAACATTTTAGGAGAAGTATATGAGAATCCAGGAAGTTGTTAAAAGAACGAATCTTCAGAAAAGAACCATCTATTTTTATATAAAAGAACAGCTGATCACACCATCCTCCAACCAGGAGAATGGTTATCACGATTTTTCAGAAGATGACGTCTCCCGTCTTATCATGATCCGGAAACTGAGAGATGCCGGTCTTCCGCTTGCTGACATTCGTTCAATCTTGTCGAATCCTCGAACAGCTCCTTACTATCTCCATAAGCAGCTTCATCAACTTCAGGCGCAGCTGCTTACTACCGAAGAAACGATCAAAAGTCTGGATGAATTTTCGACCTCACTTCCGGTCTGTCACTCCTTTGAGCAACTTTCTGAGCATCTGGCAGGAATTGAATTTAAACCAGACCTCAGCAAATATCACGCACAATATACTTCACGTGATGCAAGACTGATTGCCCGTTATCTCTGGCAGTCTTTTATTGATGCGCCGATGACAGAATACCGCCAGTTTCTCTGGCAAAAGATCATGCAGACTACACTGGAACATATCGATTCCGATTTAAAAGTTATGACTCAATATCTGCAGGCTCTTTCACCGGAACAATTAGATACCGCCAATGTAAATCAATATCTGCGTAATCAGAAGATCATTGCACTTACACCGGAGGATTATCCTGATTTTGTGGAAGAATTAAAGAAGTCTCTTACACTCTTTGCAACTGATGAAATGCAAATCAGAAAATGGCAGTTACTATATCGTCCGCTGATCCGCCCTACCACTCTTTTTGCATTCTCAACCAGTCCTCTGCTGCTTGAGTTTCATCCGGATTATCAGAAATATTACAATAATATTCATGCCTGCTGTATGCTCTTTAAAGATTATCTGGACAGCAAAGAAGGCGAGGAGTTTAAAACTCTTCTCGCCTGTGCTTTTCAAGATAGTTATGATTTTGAAAAAAGCAGTTATGGGGAACTTGAAGTTGCCGCCGCTTTTCACCAGAGTGTATATAATATGATGACTGTAGATGAGATCGAGACATTTTTATATTAACATCTCCTGCTCGATTTCCATCTTATTTTCTAATATGCACTGTTTCAGCGCTTCTAATTTACCGGCATTCAATGCTTCTAATTTTTTCTGCTTTCCGCTATTTAGCTTAATTCCTTTTCCATTTTCCAACGCTGCCTTATAAAAGGTGGCGTCCATCTTCCATGGAATCAGATTTGGGAAAATATTTTTCTCATTGTATAAAAAGATCTGTATTCCACCGTAATCCATATCTCCCCAGTGATAACACAGGATTTCTTCCGGTGCTGTCTTCATTAACATTTGCAAAAAGCGAACTTCTTTTGGCGAAAAGTAGCCATGACAAAAGAGATATAAAACTTTTGGATCATATTCCATGCTTTCGTAATTCGCTTTATTCTCAATCACAATGATTTTTTCAACACTATTTCGTAAGGTTGGTACGGCATGCTCTAATGTCTGTGCATTAATCACTGTTCCATAATAATTCGAAGAAGTATCAATTTTCTCCTCGATTTCTGTACCATTTCGATCTGTCAGGCAATACTCCACAGCACCTTTCCATTCTAATGTCTGAGAATAACTCAATATTCCATGTACTGCCAGTATCTCATCTTCTGACATGCCCTCTTCATATTGCGGAGAATATTTCAAAGCTTCGATAACTGCACCTTGATAAATGCGTTCGAAAACTTTAGATGGTGTGATATCATTTTTCTTTTCAAATACTTTGGAGCTGAACACACGCTTCCATTCCGGTTCTTTCAGATGAGCTAATGCTTTCAGACACTTGAGGAATTCTTCATCCTCCGCTTTGGATAACTCTTTTATATTTCCTTTATTCAGCTGTTCTAACACATGATTACAATAAGCGCACAGACAGCTTTCGGATACATCCATCTGCAGTTTGCATATTTTTGAAATTGCCTGTAACTGGCGTTCTCTGGGATCCATGATTCCAATCAGCTCACATAATCTTGGAATCACTTCTACGCGATAATCAATCCTCGTAATATCCGTATTCATTTCTCTCCAGTCAAAATGCAGATATTCTTCTCCGCCTAATGCTGGAATTCTTTCCAAAACTTTTGCCTGTCTGACCAGTTCATCTCTGCCACCCACTGTTTTCAAAAGATCCCCATCCACCTTTGGATGCTTCATTCCTGAGAGATTTCCTATGCGATAGTCCTTTGTATTCGTCTTATCGATCAGCCATTTTGCCAACGGCAGATTCTTTTCATTCAATTCCATGTTTTATCCTTCGATTTTCATCATAATCTAATTTTTGCTCACTATAATACGGATTTACAAAAAAGTCAATTACAATTTACTAATGTACATCTTAGTAAATCACAATTGACTTTTTCATTTTATATTAACAGCTTTGACGTTCTTTAATTTCTTCCTGTTTTTTATCAATATCTTTCTCAACATTCAAAAAGATTAATAAAATCACCAGTATTACTGCTGTGATCACTTCGAAACCTACGTATCCAAATGTAATAACATTTTTAACGGCTTCATTTTGAATTGCAGCTACCGTCACGCCATTTACAAGCTCCGGTGCCACATAACCATTTCTTGCCAACAGTCCATTGAATAATCCTGTACAGACACCTGCCATTGCCACTGCAATAATGTTGTAGACAGACATCGCCAGTCCATCGCTTCGAAATCCTGTCTTCCATTCCATATGATCCAGAACATCTGCAAACAGCGCCATAAATACATAAGAACAAGGAAGTCCGCCGATGTTTTTGATAAACTGTCCAATCAGCATAATTGTCATGTTCGTCGGATGCATCCAACAGATTATTCCTCCTGCTGCATATAAAATAAATCCGGCTAAGGTCACGTTCCTCTTTCCAAATCTTCTTGCAAGTGGCCACACTGCAAAAATCCCCATTCCCATTGGGAGCCCACCAATAACAGAAATCATTGTCTGCGTAAATCCATCGTTGTAACTTCCTAACACATAATTACAGAAATAGACCAGACTGATGTTTCTGATACTGCTTCCCATTGTATAGATCAGAAAATAGAAATAGATAAGAAGCATATATTTATCTGTAAAAATGACCCGGATCTGCTTTTTAAATGGAACAGCATTTTTTTCGCCACTCTGTTGATTTTCAAGCGTAACTCTCTCTTTCGTAAAAAAATACTCCAACAATGTTAATGGAAGAACGATAATTGACAGAACACTCATAAATGTAATCCATTTTCCCTTATCCGCTCCTATTATAGGCATAATGATCATCGGAAATACCAGTGCCACAAGAATTCCCGACATCATAACCATCGCAATCTGATTCATTACACTTAGGCTTCCTCTTTGTTTACTGTCTCGAATAGAAAGAGGTACCATCAAATTATGGCTCATATTAAAAATTGTATAAGCAAATGCATAGAACAGATTATAACTTAACATGACCCATATAACCTGCACCGTTTCTGATGCATTCGGTACAGTAAATAATAAAATACCGGCAATTGTTAGTAGCGGAGCTGATATAAGCAGCCATGGACGTGCTTTACCTTCCAGAGTATGCGTGTGGTCTATCGCATACCCAATAGCAACATTTGTAATCGCATCCAGAATCTTAGAAATAATAGGAAAGATCACAAGAAATGCTCCGCCCCATACTTTCGTCAGTTTCAGGACATCCGTGTAATACACATTTAGATAAGTTCCCAATACCGCGTTTAACAACAACGCGCCTGTAGGACCGAGCAAATACCCTAACCATTTTTCAGCTTTTCCTACATCCGAAGTATGAACTTTGCTTTGTATTATTTTATTCGTCCAGAACTTTTGATTCTTCATAGATGCCTTTCTCCTTGTTGTCTTATAATAGCTTTTTCCGATTCTATCATCACACTCTTTATATTTCTTGTATAATCGTATTTTTTTTAATATATTCGTATTGTATAACGTGAAGCAAATCAATAAACGCAGTAGGAATCGTTACCCCAAAGATTACAAAAACACAAAGCAAGTCAAAGAATGGAATAGGAATCATTACCTGAGAACTGTAAAACTGCGAAAATTATATAAAAAGAGGTCATTCTCCCTGGATAAGGAAGCATTGACCTCAACGTTTTCTAATCTTTGAGTAGTCTATCAAGCAACATCTGCCTGTTGTTTATGAACATTTCCGTTATTTGATAACTCTCTGTTTCTTCATATTCGCATAAATGAATTCGCCCATTATCAAAACAATAGATGTCTGCATCTGGTATACCTAATAGAATAGGCGAATGGGTAACTATAAAAAACTGTGCTCCTTCTTTTGCAAATCGGTATATTTGCATTAACAATGTAAGCTGTCTTTGGGGTGATAATGCAGCTTCTGGTTCGTCAAAAAGATACAAGCCATTTGAATGCAAATTATTCTGTGCTAATGCAAGAAAACTTTCTCCATGTGACTTTTCATGATATTTAGCGGAAGGGTGCTTTGAATCTGCATATTCTTCTTCCTGCGTTGCAACATTATAAAAACTTTCAGCCCTAAGAAAATATCCCCACTTTTCCTTACGATAGCCTTTTGAAATTCTTATTGCATCACATAGTTCTGAATGTGTATCATGAGTAGAAAAAATATAATTCTTTGTTCCGCCCTCCGGATTAAAACCATGTGCCACAGCAAGTGCCTCCAACAAAGTCGATTTACCACTGCCATTTTCTCCTACAAAAAAGGTTATCGCTTTGTTAAAATCAAGTTTCTCAACACCTTTAAAAGCCTCAATTCTCTTTAAATAGCTGTCATTATCAATTCTATCCCAATCGAATATTACCCCATGTATAAATTGATCATTCATACAATATTCTTCCTTCTCTAGTCAAAATATTTTTTCTGTTCCTCCTCTGGCAAATATTTCGCCAGTTCCTCCACCAACTCATACACCTTCGTTCCCGGTGCTATCTCTGCCGGTGTCTTTCCTTCTCCAGCTTTAATAATCCGTCTTGCATACCTAATTGCTAATTTGGGGCTTCCGCCATTCATCAGCGTTTCAAATATGTTATCCATATTTTTCTCATACTTTCCAATTCCAAGTTCCTGAAATTTTTCGTTCAGAAACTTCTTATACTCAGACCTGTGATTATTTGCCGTGTAATATGCAAAATGCAACATAAACCAGAATTCGATACACTCGTTACTCCACGCCGCATGATACTGAATATCCGGATTCTTTTGATTTAATACTTCTGCCCGCTGGACTACTCCATTGACATCACTGGATGGAAAACTGTCTTTATCATAGACACACCATATCTGCCCTTTTGTAATCTTATTCTCACGCACATACTCTTCAGCCTTTCCGATTACCCGCATCGTCTCAGCCTGGCAGCCTTCAATTTCAATCAAAACCATATCTCGATAAATGGGATTATCTTCAATATACCGTTTGAATCCTTGAAAATATTTAGGTTCCGTTGCTTGTCCCTCGCAGAAAATGTAGTAGCGGAATTCTTTCTTTTCCAGATATTCCTGCCGACGTTTCTTCTTCCAGTTGTCTTTCTCTTTTCTGCCTCTTTTAGCCATTCACCGTCCCCCAATCTATAATCTTTCTGAGGTATGGATCTGCACCATATTTCCCTTCCAGATACTGTTTATCGAACTTGGCATCCTTGCGTACAGATTCACCTTTCTTATTTTTAAATTCTACAAGAGAATATAATTTTGAGTTCTGACGGTTTCCTTTTGCTACAAACCAGATTTCATCTCTTCTGAATACTTCACTGTTCATAGTAGACAGATCATGTGATGTAAAAATCAACTGAGCACCCTTTTTATTCTTTTCCATATTGCTAAACGTCATAATAAGATATTTAAGCAATACCGGATGGATCTTTGCATCCAGTTCATCAATCACAAGTGTCGTTCCTCTCAATAAACTTTTTGCAATGAATGGGAGTAATCCAAATAATTTTTTTGTTCCACTGGATTCCTCAAATAAATTCAATTCTGCTTCATATTCCTCTACTACGTGCTTTGTAAACACTTCGATCCGGTCATTCTCCTTTTCTTCTACACGGAAGTCTACAATATCCAAATCCATTTCCTGAATCATCTGAAGCATCAGTCTCTTTACATCCTCTGACTTTGAAACAGCCATTCGCAATTCCTGCATAGGATTTCCATAATTTAAAAAAGCAATCTCTTCATCAAACCAGTCAAGCACATCCTGTACCACTTCGTTTTTGCTATAAGTAATCCCAAGATACGATAACAGTGGTAATGTATCGGATAATTCATCACTGATTTTCAATTTTGAAAACGCACCTTTCAAGATGATTTCATCTCCATCTCGTTCAAAAAGTGCTGATTTTCTCCCTGTCTCCAATTTTATGCGGTCTAATCTTTCGTATTCGATCACATCTTTTGCCATAGTCAATTCATAACGATACTCTGCCAATGCCGTTCTAAAAAACACTTCAAATTCTGTTGGTTCATTTCTTATCTCTTCATCAAAAGCAAATGGCTCTATCACAAGCTTTTTCATTTTCATTGCGATCTCTTCGTTATTGCTTGTAGCATATAATGGTCTCAGTACTTTCGTGACCAGACTATGCAACGCTTCAAGAACGTTGGATTTTCCTCCACCATTTGGCCCGTATATAGCAGATACCGGTAAATACAATTCTCCATCCGTATCTCTTATAATTCTGTCCTCATGCTCAGAAATGGCGGCAGCCTGCATGTCAAATGTTACCTCATCCCGTATACTCTTAAAATTTTTCACTGTAAATTGGCATAACATCTTCTTTACCTCCATTTTCCAAACTTCTTGCCTATATCTTTATTATATTCTGTTTTTTATTTTTTGCAACAGATTTGTGAGATAAAATCTCATATCTTGTGTTATAATTTTTATTTCAGCAATTTAAGACAAAACTATCTTCCCTATTGAACCTCTATTCTTCGATTTTCATCATAACCTTGCATTTCTTTTTATAACATGCAATTCCATATTTTATAATCTTATGGATTCCTTCCTGTTCCAGAGCTTCTGTATATCCAACATCTGTGATCTGCTGAAGTGCATTTTCACATTCTCTGTCCATATTTCCGTCAGATGCATATTTCACTTCTATTACAATTCCAACATCCTCATCCTCAATACGAATCAAAATATCACTAAATCCATCTCCTGATTCCCTGTTTGACATTACAGACCAGTTTTCTTTGAATCCGAGAATTCCAAGAAGCAATCCATGATAGAAGTTCTCTTTCGTTGGTTTCTTCACAAAAGTATCTCTGATACTGATGGTTTTCTTCATATAATCTGTGAAAATACTTTCGACTTTCTCTGGATTTTGTTTTAATAATGCATCACAAAATTCGCCAACGGTTTTTCCATCCTCTTTGATGCTTTCTTTAAACATCTTTAAGATATGATTTGTAATGATGTTTCGTATCTCCCGGTTCGGAATTACCAGATTATATCTATCACCATTCGGTTCTCCTCTCTGTGTCAGATACCCGGTCATGAAGAGCGTACTCCACAGATTATCGATAGAAGAATACAATTCCTTATAGGTCAGCTCTGGATTGATTTCTTTCTGGACAATTTCTCCATTCACCAATTGTTCCAGTTCCATTTTTGTCAGTTTATGTGGTTCATTTACACTTTCGATAAAATGACTGATCACACTGTTTCCGCTTGTGTTCGCCCAGTAATTCTTCGGTGCGAGCTTGGGATCTGTCCGATGATCACTACAGAAATTAATGACATCCCACGGACAATAAACTTCTACATCACCAAACCGATAGCCATCGTACCATGATTTTACTGTATCATAATATTCTTCCTGCCCATAATACTCAAGGAGTTCTCTTACTTCACTATCTGTAAATCCAAAGGTCTCATCAAAGCTTTTATCTGTAATTGAATAAATTTTGAAATTGTTAAGACCTGTAAAAATACTTTCTTTTGCAACCCTGAGACATCCCGTTAAAATTGCAAATTTCAGACTCTTATTCGTTTTCAATCCATTCTCAAACAAGTTACGGATAAGTAATACCATTTCATCATAATAGCCATTTTCATTTGCTTTTGCCAGTGGAACATCATATTCATCAATGAGCACAATCACTTTTTTCTCGTAATGCTTCTCCAATAATTCTGTGAGTTCCCTGATACTATATACCAGTGAATCATTTGACATTTCTTTTTTCTTCAGTTGCTTTAATAATTCCTGATCTGTCTCATCAAGTTTTGGACTCCCGGAAAGAAATGACAATCTACGTGCTTCTTCATTGATTGTTTTAACCAGAAAGCCTCTTGCTTCCTCATAAGTTGTACCATTAATCCCTTTCAGACTGATAGAAACTACAGGATATTTTCCCTGATATTCTTCACACAATTTAAGATTATTCGATATCTCTAATTCATCAAATAATTCTCTCTTACTTCCGATTTCAAAGAAATGCTGAAACATACTCATATTCAGAGATTTTCCAAAACGTCTTGGACGTGTAAAAAGATTTACTTCTCCCCATTGTGCAAGCAACTGCTCGATCAATCTTGTCTTATCTACATAATAAAAATCTTCCTGTCGAATCTTTTCAAAATCTTCGATTCCGATTGGAAGTTTCTTTAATTCAGCCATTTGTATCCTCCTTTCAGTTAAAACAGGATCCATGCTATCGTTGTTTTTAATGATAGCATGAATCCTGTTTTCTGCCAAGTAAGGATACTGGAGAATTGTGACATGTGACACACTTAGCAGTTGCTGTTCACACTATGTGCGTCCAGTAATACATCTCGCCATTTTAAAGCGTAGCCCTTATCCACTCATCCGCCAGCTCCGGCCACTGTTTTACTTCTTCATTCGTCTGTTCTTTCTCACGCTCAGTCTGTCCGGTGAACATTTTCGCCATCTCATTCAAAGCCTGTTTCGCTTCTTCCGGCACAGGAAATGTTCCATCATTCACTGCCTGCCCCAGTGCAAAAGTCTGTTCCAATGTATATGGTTCTCCGAACTCTTCATTCGCCCATGCTTCATCAGCAAGTGACAATCCGTGTTTCCCTTTGGAAAATACATGGAATGCATACGGAATCTTCTTCTCCTGTAAAGCCTGTGCAAATAAGAATGAGTTCTGCACCGGAACCAGTTCATCTGTCGCCGTCTGCCACAAGAAACATGGCGGCATATCTTCTGTCACTTGTTTTTCTAGAGACATATATTCAAGTTCTTCCTCAGAAGCATCTGCTCCCAAAAGTGCTGTAAAAGAGCCTCTATGTGCACAGTCACCTGATGTGATCACCGGATAGGAAAGAATGACTGCATTTGGTTTTGCGGATATGGACGCATATTCCCCGGTTTCTGTGTTTTCAAATTCCTGCCAGTGTACTGCAACACTCCCACATGCATGAGCTCCTGCGGAGAATCCGCATAACATGATCTTATCTTTATCTACATGAAGTTCTTCTGCATGCTTTCTGATATAACGGATGGCACGTATCAGATCCTGCATTGGCTGTGTTTTCAATGGAATCATCTGCAAAAGATTTGTTGTGTAAGTCACAACTGCAGTCTGATATCCCATCTCATAAAACTTCTTTGCTACAATCTCACCTTCAGATGGAGAAACTACACTATATCCACCACCCGGTGCGATCAGGATACATGGTCGTACTTTTCCATCTTCATGGAAATACAGTCGCATGTTCGGGATAAACCCACATGCTGCACTATAATTATATTCCGATTCATTCCATAATGTTATTTTGTTCATGATATTCTCCTTTCACAGTTTGCCAAACAGGGACGGAGTCTCCCTGCTCTCCGTCCCTGTTTAGCTCTATTGAATGAACTTCCCATTTTCATACTTCAGCGGCATAAATGACGGATGTTCTTTTCCAAATTTATTCGGATAGTGTAAAACCAGATAATATTGATTTGAAAAGCTTTTGAAAATCATTCCATGTCCACCATCGTGATCGTATAATGGCTGACTATCAATTTTCCAGTTTCCGTTAATTTCATTATTATCGGAATATGCCATAGCTTCTACATATCCTGTTTTTGCATTCGTTGACCAGAGCATATGTAATTTTTCATCCTCTGTACGAATCAAAAATGGACCATCCGTAATATAGTTTCGGAAGAAATATCTTTTCACAAATGGTTTTGCTTCGGATGCTGAAAATAAAACAAACGGCTCTCCTACGCTTTCTTTTAAATCCTTACTCAATTCGATGGCGCACATTGTCCCGTCATGGATTTCTCTCCATTCATGGCAGAAAATCATGTATGGTGTTCCATTTTTTGCAATGTATAATGTTCCGTCCAGACATCTCCAGTTCTTTGGTGTCACATAACCATCTGACCAGAGTGTGAATGGTCCTTTTGGATTTTCAGCTACAAGTACAGCTGTTCCAAGCCCTTTTTTCTTATCTGCAAATGTCGCAAACATGTAAAATTTATCCTGATAATAGTACACTTCCGGAGCCCAATAGCTCTTCTCACTCCAGAATCCTTCCGGTCTGTGAAAGACCTCGAAAGGTCCTTCCCAGTTTTCCAGATCATCGCTTACATATACATCAAAGCCATAGGCCTGTCCTACAAATGCAGTTTCACTTCTCGTTCCATAAAGATAATATTTTCCATCATATGGCAGAATATATGGATCTCTTATATTAATTTCATTACTCTTCATTTTTACATCTGCTACCTTTCCCTCTTGGCCAACTCCGTCCCTAATCGGCACTACTGATTTTCTCTTTCCTTCTGATTCAGTGCATTCACTACTGCCTCATACATCGGTTTTGCCTGTGGTGCAGCTCCCAGCAGTTCTGCAAGTGTCATTCCATAAGCGAACTGGATCATCGGACCTTCCAGCATTCCCGGTGCCATCTGATTGAACATCTCGACTGCAAGCGGTTCTGCAACGATTTCGCCAAGTGTACTGTCCATGCTGAATCTCTCTACTGCAAGGCATGTCTCTGTTGCATATTCATAATCATATACACCGGAACCAACTTCATGTATTTCTTCTTTCTCCGGAAGAACAATCACAGCTGTTGTATTGACCGGAACTTCTACATGCACATGGATTTTTCCATTCTTGCAGGATGTATTTGCCACAATCTTTCCGTAAACAGATTCAAACTCTGTGCCCCATTCTTCAATTCCTTTTACAAACATAGGTTTTACCTGGAATTTCTTATATCCCGGCTCTAACTGAGATAATCCTGCAACTTTGCGGTACATCCAGTCACCTACAGAACCATACGCATAATGGTTCAGAGAGTTCATTCCTGATTCATCAAATGTTCCGTCCGGTTTGATGGAATTCCAACGCTCCCAGATGGTTGTTGCTCCCATATTTACTGCGTAGAGCCATGACGGATAATCTTCTTTCATGAAGAGAGTTGCAGCCATTTCATGAGCTCCATTTTCAGAAAGTGTGTGACAGATATATGGTGTTCCAACAAATCCTGTAGCTAAATGATTTTTGTGGTTACCAATATTTGTAAGCAGAGTATTCAAGATACGTTTTCTGTCTTTTTCTCTTGCAAGATTAAAATACAGTGAAATAATAGCACCTGTCTGTGTCTCGCTTACGATACGTCCTGTCTCTGTGTAATATTCTCTCTGGAATGCATCCAAAGTTGTTTCATAAAGATCCGCATACTTTTTCGCTTCTTCGTCTTTTCCCAGCACCTCTGCTGTTTTCTTTACAAGCTCTGTCACATACAAATAGTACGCATTTGCGATCATATATTTATCTGTTGCTCCGGTTCTGTCTGCACTCTCTTCTTTATCCAGTGCAAGCCAGTCTCCGTACTGGAACCCACTCTGCCAGAGACCATTCTCTTCACAGTTGTTCTTGATGTAGTCTACCCACTCATGCATACATTTCCAGTTTTCTTCCAGAATACCTTTATCACCATACATCTGATAAACAACCCACGGAACAATAACCGCTACATCACTCCATGCAGAAGAGCTGTACTGTTCCAGGATATCCGGCACGACATGCGGAACACCTTTTTCCAGGGAAGATTCTGCTGCCACATCACGCATCCATTTCGTGTAGAACAGTGCTGTATTTCTGTTAAATGCTGCTGTCCATGAGAATACCTGTGCATCTCCTGTCCATCCAAGACGCTCATCTCTCTGCGGACAATCTGTCGGGATGTCGAGGAAGTTATCTCGCTGACTCCATGTAATATTTTTCTGTAACTGATTTACTTTCTGATTCGAGCAAGTAAAATCACCTGTCTTTTCCATATCGGAATGTGTTACGCAGGCAATAAACTGATCTGCTGTAAATTCTTCCATTCCTTCCACACAGATATAACGGAATCCGTGGAATGTAAAATGCGGACGGAAAATCTGCTCTTCTCCGTTGCAGATAAATGTATCAATTGATTTTGCCTGACGAAGTGTCTCCGGATAGAAGTTTCCGTCTTTGTCCAGTACCTCTGCATGACGGAGTACAATCTTCTGACCCTTTTCACCTTTCACATGAACCTCAACAACACCTGTAACGATCTGTCCAAAATCAACCAGTCTCTCACCCTTTGGTGTAACGATCAGTTCTTTACCTTCAATTTTCTCTGTGATACGAACAGGTTCATTCTCCTGTGCTGTTAATACTCCTTTGTCAAAATCCTTAACAACAACGTTTCCTTCTATGATTTCCGGTGCATCTGTGTCGATTGTCTCACCCATGTAAATTTCACTGTAACGGATTTCTCCTGTTTTTACAGACCATGTTTCATCTGTAGCAATTACATCTTTGCTTCCATCTTCATATTCAACGTGAAGTTCTGCAAATGCTCCTGCCTGTGTACCGTACTGATTTGGCAGACAATAGAAACCTAAGATTCCTTTGTACCAGCCGTTTCCTACTGTGATTGCGATTTCATTTTCTGCTGCAAGCTGTTCTGTCACATCATAAATCTGATACTGCAGTCTGTTGTGATAGCTTGTCCATCCCGGTGCCATACGGTAATCGCCGACTGTCTGTCCATTCAATGTCACCTCATATACACCATGTGCAGTTGCATACAGACGCGCTTTCTTTACCTTTTTATCTATTGCAAATGTTTTTCCAAATACCGGGCATGCTGTCTCTTCTTCCGGGAAATCACTTGTGAGCATCTTTGCAATAAATTCTGTATTATCAAGAATTCCTGTCTCAAATGTTCCTCCGATGGATTCTACATTTCCATGGTTATCTGCCACAGACACCTCTACTTTATAAAGCATTTCATCTGCCAGTGTTTCTCCTTCGTAAGGAATCAGAACGGACTGGTCCGACGCTTTTTTGCCACTGTTCCATACAACGTTATCATTTTCATCCGTCACCTTTATTTCATATGCAGTCTGGATTGTATTCTGCTCTTCGGACTCTATTTTCCATGAAAATCTTGGTGCCTTGTCTGTAAGTCCGATTGGGTTTTCTCTGTATTCTGTTCTAAGATCATATAATTTCATCTATCATTTACCTCCAATTATCATTATAGCTTCAAAAATCACTTTAACCAAAAAGGGACAGAAACTTATTGTCAGCTCCGTCCCCTCATACTACTATTTATTATCTATTTTGCTGCTTCTCTCTTCTGCAGTTCTGCCATGATCTCCGGATATCTCTTCTCAAGGTCATTCTTCAAAAGAAGGATAAACATGATTACGAAAAGTGCAAGCGGAATGTAGATACCAAATGCGAAGATTGCTGTATCTACGGATGCCGGCTGTGCCGCAAGTGCTGCATTGTATCCAGCTGCTGCCAGAAGCCATCCGATCAGAGATGCTCCAATACCGGATCCAATCTTACTTCCGAAAGAGTTTGCACTGTTTGTCATACCTACAATACGTTTTCCGAACTTGTAATCATTGTACTCAACACAGTTATTTACCATTGCTCCAAACAGACACATCATAGGGATGTTTGCAAATGTTGTTACTGCTCCACCTGCGATACATGTCATAAGGCTGTATGGTGTAAATACTCTCACCAGGCAGGCTGCTGCTCCCATTGCACAGGAAATCATACAAGTTTTTGTCATGCCCATTTTAGATACCATCGGTCCTGTCAGGATGAATCCGAGGAATGTTGGAATCAGTCCGACTGCTCCGAGAAGTGCAACGATATTATCATTTCCAAGAATATATTTTGCATAATAGGTACCACCAGATGTACTTAAGCTGTAAGAAATATTAATCAAAAACTGAAGCGCAAGCATGATCACCCAGTATTTGTTTTTGAAAAGAATTTTGATTCCTTCTACAAATGGCACATTCTCATCTTCACTTTTTTCTGCTATCTTAACATTTTCTTTTGATGTTTTATAAAGAATAAACAGAGAAAGCATGGAAATCAGACCAAAGACAACTCCCACTTTAATCCAGGCACTCTGTGTTCCACCAAGTATATTTGTGATTGGGATCAGAAGAATTGCAATCACCATTCCAGCGATATATCCAAATGCTGCACGGAAGATTCCCATTTTTCCACGTTCTTCAGAACTTTCCGTACGGATTGCCATCAAAGCTCCGTAAGGAATTGAAACTGCCGTATATACAATTGCTGTAATCAGTATATTTGTAATCAATACGTATGCTGCTTGTAACCCACTACCCATATTTTTAGGTACGGTAAACAGTAAAACGATAGATACGAGTGCAGGAATTGCCATTCTTGAAAACCAAGGACGACATTTGCCTTTTGGTGATTTGCCATTATCCATGATTTTTCCCATTGCAAGGTCTGAAAATGCATCAAAAATCTTTGCAATCAGAAGCATCGTTGCAACCATTCCTGCTGCCAGTCCAACCTTCTCTGTATAGAAGTAAGTCAGCTGTCCAACCAGACAGCTCATAATATTCAGCGGCAGCTGTCCGAGACCATCACCAAGATAGTCTGTGATTCGCATTGTTTTCTGAACTCCCATTGAGTCCAGGCCAAGTTCTTTTTTTGTTTTAGCCATTTTTATCCCTCTCTTATATTTTCCTTATACCACTAGTTACACTTTATTGTAAATATCAACTTTTACAATTTCGTTTTATAAATGATTCAGCGCATCTACCATCTGTTCGAGCATCTCCCTCTTGATTCCAGGAACAAAGCTAAGAAGCTGACGAAGTGGCATTCCTTCCATCATCGCTGCCATCATTTCCTGATTCACAACTCCGGATTCATCATTTTCATTTGCTTCTGCCATATCCATTGCTGCATCATTCTGTGCCATTCCCTGCATGAAAGGTCCCATCACTGCCTGTGCCTTTGGATCACGCATCAATTCTCCAAGACAAGTGTTTAAGGAATATGTTTTCGGAAGCTCTTTTGTAGGATGTACTGTGATTTCTTCACCCACACACATCTGATCTGCATTTTCACCAATCATTACTTTATAAGTGCCTTCCTCTGCATACCAGCCATGGATCAGTGTATTCCAGTAAGCAAATGCTCTCTCATCCAGTGTAAATGTGACTGTCTTCTCTTCTCCTGCTTCTAAGGAAATCTTTTCGAATCCTCTCAGTTCTCTGACCGGACGTACCACTTCTGTCTCCGGTGCTTCTACATAAAGCTGAACGACTGTCTTGCCGGCACAGTTTCCGGTATTCTTTACTTTCACACTTACTTCTACAGTATCTTTATCAGACATTTCTTTCTTATCGAGCTGAAGATCACTGTACACAAATGTTGTATAAGAAAGTCCATGTCCGAATGGGAACGCTGTCTCCATTTTTCTGGATGTGTAGTAGCGATATCCTACAAACACGCCTTCTCTGTAATCAGAATTATCATATCCTTTTCCATAAGTCAGATAGCAAGGTGTATCTTCCAGACGAAGTGGGAATGTCTCTGCCAGGCGTCCGCTTGGATTCTTTCTTCCTGCAAGTACTTCAGCAACAGCTTTTCCAACTGCCTCGCCTCCAAGATAAGCTTCCAGGATACCTTCCACCTGATCTTTCCAAGGCATAACAACTGCAGAACCGTTGTGAAGAACAACAACTACATGTTTCTGTACTTCAAGCACTTTCTGTACAAGTTCATTCTGACAATCCGGAAGGTTCATATGCTTTCTGTCATATCCTTCAGATTCAAAGTTATCCGGAAGTCCGAGGAAAAGAACTGCTGCGTCAGCTTCTTTCGCTGCCTTTACTGCTTCGTTCTGAAGTTCTTCTACAACTTCATCTTTCTCGTCCTGATAGCCTTCTGCGAAAATTACATTCGCAAGTTCCGGAATCTCTTTTGCAGCTTCCAGTGCGGATTCCACTTTCCAGCTGTTGATATGGGAACTTCCACCGCCCTGATATCTTGGTGTCTTTGCGTATTTTCCGATAAATGCAATCTTCTTATCAGAAGTTAACGGAAGGATATCATTTTCATTCTTTAATAATACCATACATTCCGCTTCGATTTCAGCTGCCGCTGCGTGATCTTTTTCATAATCAAATGCAGCTTCTGTATCGCGGTTCTCTGTGTAGCGGAAGATCACATTAAGTACTCTCTCGCAGGCCTGGTCAACAACGCTTTCGTCGAGTTTTCCTTCCTGAACTGCTTTCACGATCAGTCGGTCGTTCTCGTAATCTCCAGGTGGCATCTCCAGGTCAAGTCCTGCTGCAAGTGAAGATACTCTGTCATTTACTGCACCCCAGTCTGAAACAACATATCCGTCAAATCCCCATTCTTCTCTTAAGATCTCTGTCAGATACTCTTTGCTGTCTCCTACAAATTCTCCGTTGATACGGTTGTAGGAACTCATGACTGTCCATGGTTTTGCTTTCTTCACTGCGCCCTCAAAGGATGCAAGATAGATTTCTCTCAGTGTTCTTTCATCCATATCAGATGAATTTGTCATACGACGTTTTTCCTGATTGTTTGCAACGAAATGCTTTGCACTTGTTCCAACATTCTTGCTCTGGACTCCTTCGATCAGTGCTGCTGCCATCTCTGTGGATACGAATGGATCCTCTGAATAGTATTCAAAGTTTCTTCCGCAAAGTGGGGAACGTTTGATGTTCATTGCAGGTCCGAGGATCGTGCTGACATCCATTGCCTGACATTCCTGGCCGAGCAGTTCTCCCTGTCTGCGGATCAGATCACGGTCAAAACTGGATGCTGTCGCACATCCTGCCGGGAAGCAGATTGCCTTCTCACTCTCGTTGATTCCAAGATGGTCAGCTCCCTGTGCCTGCTTTCTCAGTCCATGTGGTCCGTCTGTTACCATAACGGATGGAATTCCAAGACGCTCCACTCCTTTCAGATGCCAGAAGTCTGCTCCGGAACA
>CAKRDD010000011.1 GCA_934309345.1 uncultured Mediterraneibacter sp.
AGACCTATTTTAATAAAAAGGATCATTTGTGGACGCTGTATGAATATGAAACAGGAGAGTTTAAGCTTCCTGAGAGTGCAGAGGCAGGAATGATCTATGGTGGCTGTAACTGTGGAAACTGTCATATTACCATATCTTCGAATGGAGATATTATGGCATGCAGAAGGGTGACAGACAGTAAAGTAGCCAATATTTTTGAAGACCGACTGGCAGACGTCTGGATCTGTCAGATGGAAAAATACAGAGATTACGATAAATTTGTAAAATGCAGCAAATGTGAACTTAAGGCATGGTGCCGTGGATGTCCGGCAGTTGCCAATGGAACAAGCGGTAACTTTTATGGGGCAGATCCACAGTGCTGGAAGACAAGAAATGAGATTACCGGAGAGATATTGGAGGAGCGATAAAATGGATTTACAAACATGCTTAAAGAAGATGCAACTGGTGGGAGTGCTTGCGTTTGCAACAGTGGACAGTGAAGGAGCACCACAGATACGAAATATCAGTGCCATTCATTACGAACCGAATGCACTCTATTTCTTTACCGCCAGAGGTAAAAATTTTTGCAAAGAATTAATGGAAGACGGCAGGGTACAGATTCTTGCCTATACGAAATACAAAGAAATGATCCGTTTGTCAGGAAAGGCTTATGCAGTAGCAGAGAATGAACAGAAAAAATGGATGGATATCATTTTTGAAGAACAGCCATATCTTGCGAATGTATATCCGGGGGATACAAGAGAAATCGGTATTATTTTCTGTATTGATAAGGCGGAAGTGGAGTATTTTAATCTTGGCGTAAATCCAATTTTCCGGGAGACATATATTCTGGGAAATGTAAGTGTAAAAGAAAAGGGATATTACATAACGGAATCCTGTATCGGCTGCGGGACATGTATGAAACATTGTCCACAGAAATGTATTGAGAAGGGAACACCTTTTGTCATCCGGCAGGAGCACTGTCTGCATTGTGGAAACTGTTATGAAAACTGTCCGGTGAAAGCGGTGATCAGGAAATGAATCAGGATGACAGAAGAAAATATTTGATTGAAGGATTATTGAAAGAGCGACCGGAGTATGAGAACATGCAGATTCCATCAGATGCAGGCGAGCAGAAAATGTTACTCAGATCGCTTATGAATATAAGAATGCCGGAGGAAATTGATCCTGCATTTTTGCAGATTCAGGATGCGTATCTTTCGGAAGAAAATGAGAAGAAAGGGATTGTCACATTGGCAGATATCAGGGAGGCGCAGCCTGATCTTTTTATCTGGAAAGGCGATATTACAAGGCTTAAGGTGGGGGCAATCGTAAATGCGGCCAACAGCGGTATGACAGGATGCTATCATCCCTGTCATAACTGTATTGATAATTGTATACATACTTATGCAGGAATTCAGCTTCGAAACTATTGCAATGATATGATGATAAAGCAGGGACAGGAAGAACCGACAGGGCAGGCAAAGATCACGCCAGCGTTTAATCTGCCGTGTGATCATGTGATTCATACCGTTGGACCGATTGTACAGGGAAGGCTTACAAAGGAACATGAGCGTTTGCTGATATCCTGCTATGAGTCGTGTCTTAGGATTGCTGATGAGAATGAGGTAAACAGTATTGCTTTTTGTTGTATCTCAACCGGTGTGTTTATGTTCCCGAATAAAAGAGCTGCCGAGCTTGCAGTACAGACAGTAAAGCAATATAAAG
Source organism: uncultured Mediterraneibacter sp. (assembly GCA_934309345.1). Classification (GTDB taxonomy): domain Bacteria; phylum Bacillota; class Clostridia; order Lachnospirales; family Lachnospiraceae; genus Mediterraneibacter. The sequence continues at coordinate 1,708 of CAKRDD010000011.1, forward strand.
AAAAGACAAAATCAAAGATAAAGGTGATATTTAATGTTTTTAAAGAGGAAGATGAACGACTCTACAAGCAGTTACTCGGATAAGATATTACAGATAAAAGAAAAAATCAGACAGGCAGATGCAGTTATAGTTGGAGCAGGAGCCGGGCTTTCTACAGCGGCAGGGTTTGTATATACCGGAGATAGATTTACATACTATTTTTCAGATTTTGAGAAAAAGTATGGGTTTTCAGATATGTATTCAGGCGGATTCTATCCCTATGCGACTTTAGAGGAACACTGGGCATATTGGAGCAGGTATATCTATATCAATCGATATATGGATGCGCCAAAACCGGTATATCAGAACCTGTATGAGCTGGTAAAGGAAAAAGATTATTTTGTTCTGACAACAAATGTAGATCATTGTTTCCAGAAGGCCGGTTTTGATAAAAACAGAATCTTTTATACACAGGGAGATTATGGTCTGTTTCAATGTAGTGAGCCTTGTCATAAGGAAACTTATGACAATGAAGAAACAATTAAAAAAATGGTGCTGAGTCAGGGATTTCAGATAAAAGATGGAGAACTGCAAAAACCGGAAGAGGGAGAAGTTAAGCGTATGGTTCCGTCTGGTATGATTCCATATTGTCCACGTTGCGGTAAGCCGATGAGTATGAATCTCAGAGCGGATCAGACATTTGTTGAAGATGAAGGATGGCATCAGGCGGCAGAAAGATACGAGAAATTTATACAGGAACATAAAAAGCAGAAAATAGTATTCCTGGAGCTTGGCGTAGGATATAATACTCCCGGGATTATAAAATATCCGTTCTGGCAGATGACAAACACATTCCAACATGCATTTTATGTGTGTCTGAATCAGGGTGAAGCATATGCACCGGAAGAAATAAGGAGAAAGTCTGTCTGCATGAATGAAGATATTGGAGAGATCCTGAAAGAACTGTAGACTTTTGATAAAGAGCGGCTGTGAACGGGGTGAATAGTGACAAAAGAGGGTGTGATAAAATGATAATACAAACAGGAATGAGAACAGATATACCTGCATTTTATTCAAAATGGTTTTTGAATCGGATAAAAGAAGGATATGTATGCGTGAGGAATCCCTATAATCCAAAACAGGTGACGAAATACAGCCTTTCACCAGAAGTTGTGGATCTGATCGCATTCTGCACGAAGAACCCTCTTCCAATGCTGCCGTTTCTTGATGAGTTAAAACCGTATGGTCAATACTGGTTTGTAACAATTACACCTTACGGAAGGGATATTGAGCCAAACGTTCCGGATAAAGAAACTGTGATGGAAGGTTTTAAAGAATTGTCGGATGTCGTGGGCGTAGACAGTATGGGATGGAGATATGATCCGATTTTTATAGATAAAAAACATTCTGTGGAGTGGCATATATCTGAATTTGAAAAAATGGCTGAAATTCTTGCCGGATACACAAAGACATGTGTAATCAGCTTTATAGATATTTATAAAAAGGTGGAACGCAATTTTCCGGAAGCAAAATCAGTACGGGCAGAAGACCGGGCTATGATAGGAAAAGCATTTGTAAAAATAGCATCAAAGTATGGAATGGTTCTGAGGCCTTGTGCAGAAGGAGAAGAGCTTGCCCAATATGGTGCAGATTGCTCCGGGTGTATGACTGTTCATACATTTGAGACAGCTCTCCATAGCAGACTGGAAGTTCCAAAGAGAAAGAAAAATCAGAGAAATGGGGAATGTGCGTGCCTTTTGGGGACAGATATAGGTGCCTATGATACTTGCGGACATTTGTGTAAATATTGTTATGCGAATGTAAATTCTGTTTTGGTCAAAGAAAATATGAGAAAGCATAATCCTGACTCCCCGTTTTTAATTGGGGGATATATGCCAGGTGATATTGTTCGTGAGGCAAAGCAGGAAAGCTGGATTGACAGACAGATTCGATTGAAGTTTTAGAAACTTTTTCAAAAAAATTATGGAATGACTCACAGCTATTCCAAGAAAGCTTATCCTTGGGACAATGCCTGCATAGAATCATTCCATGTCCGTATTCATAGTCATTGTGGATATTTATTTTCGTATCTTTATTGCACTAAGTGCAGCACCGATCGCACCGGCGTAACGGGCATCCGGGCAGGAGATCACTTCGTTTCCAAGTTCTTTTGACAAAGCTTCACGGATGTAATCACATTCACACAGACCGCCAGTCAGGCAGAATGTGGACATCTCACCATTCATCCGGCTGACCTGGGCGGCAACCTTGCGGATGGTAGAATTTACTACTGCATAAGCAATATTTTCTTTCGGCTCACCTTTACCGATCAGTCCGATGACTTCGGATTCTGCGAATACAGTACACATGGAGCTGATCGTTGTGTCAGAACCCAGGCGTGCCAGAGCAAACATTTCATTCGGGCGCAGCGAAAGTGTGTTAGCCATCACTTCGAGAAAACGTCCGGTTCCGGCGGCACATTTATCGTTCATGATAAAATCTTTTACGAACCCCTGTTCAATCTGGATGATCTTCGTATCCTGGCCACCGATGTCGATCACAGTCAGATCCGGCTGTTGAAACAGATGCACGGCACCAAAAGCATGGCAGGTGATCTCTGTAACAGTCTTATCAGCATAAGGAACAGAGATACGTCCGTAACCGGTTGCTACACAGCAGGAAGAGTCATCAGAAAGATTGATTCCGGCAAGCTCAAGTTTCTGACGGATTTCTTCGGCTGTATCTACGCTGCTCCATCCGGTTGGCTGAACGAATTCCTGGATGATTTCTTTCTTTTCATTCAAAGCTACTGTCTTCGCACAAGTTGAACCGATGTCAATTCCAATATAGTTCATAGTAAAAACTCCTTTATAAAAACAGTCGGCTCTCGCATGAGAACAGCCGACTGTTCGTAATAATTTAAGTATAGCAGATTTATAACATCTCGATAAAGGCTGCAATACGTGTATTCAGCTGTCCGACATCAGTCTGGGAATAATCTGTCTCAACATTCATGTATGGAATTCCTTTTTCCTCGTTTACAAAGCGGCGGATGGAAAGAGTCTCTACGTTATATGTGTGGCATGCCTGAAGAGTCATCTCAAGGACTCCGTCTACTTTGTACTCGTCGATCAGTCTTCCGAGAAGTTCCAGACGGTTCGGGTTTGGAGTCATAACAGAACATCCGATTGAGAGATAACGCTCTGCGATTGCCTGGTAAATGTCTTCAGCATCTTCGTCGATGAGACGATCGATGGATTTTGCACCGGAGCAGTTTTCAAATGTAACAACGATTCCACCGTTATTTTCGACTGCGTCGATGACCTTCTCTGTTGCACCGCCGATCGGACATCCGGTGATCAGGATTCTCGGTTTCTTATCCTCACGTTTTCCTTCTGCATATTCTTTCTCAATCTTGGCTGTCAGTGCGTCAACTTCGTCGGCAATCAGTGTACGGTCGAGCTTGAATCCACTTCCATACAGAACGCGGAAAAGGTCATGCCCTTTGATCGGAGCAGGATCATGTTTCATAACTCCGTAAAGATTCTTCAAGGATGTGCGGACTTCATTTTCAAGTTTAACCGCCTCGCGAACCTGCTCATCCGTGATCGTCACCTCGAATTTTTCTTCAAGATATTCTTTAAAGCGGAGAATCTCAGCTTTCCAGAGATCAAGAACCTCGGCTTTCTGGGACTGTGGCAGTTCCATGATGAAGACATCTTTGAATTCGCCCATGTATTCATACATTTTCTTCTTTCCGTCACAGGTAGTCTCTCCGACAACAACGTCTGAGAAGTAGAAGAAAGGACATTTGTCTGTCTTTGCAAATCCATAACTGGATTTGATCAGTGGGCATAAGTTACGTGGCAGATCCTTTTCTGCTGCCGGGATCGTCTCATCAGATGTAGAGCAGAGGCTGACTGTTGCTGCGCCCATTGCCATGGCAATCTCCTTTGGAAAATAAGTACAGTAGGATCCAATTACAGGGATTCCTTTGTCTTTTAACTGTTTTACAGCGAGAAATGATTTCTGACGCTGCTCTGCGAATTCTTCAAATACTTCCGGTAAATCTTTAATAATTTCCATAATCGTTCTCCTTATTGTTTGGTTTGTAAATGGCTGTTGCAGAGAGATTGCTTTACTAAACGTATATTTTCTGAAAAATAAACGATGGGAACAATCCACTCATAACCAAAGTTTTTATAGATAAATTTTATCGTTTTTGAACGAAGTTTTCCAATAGATAATGCATATATGAAGAAAGGATTTATAGATAAAATCTATAAGGTGGAGATTAGAAAATTGGAACTGGATGAACTGTAAAATTCTGCTCTTTGTTCTGTCAGAAAAGTATGATAAAATGAAAAGAAATAGAAACAATCTTGTTTCATCAGCCAGGTAGTAGTGATAGATCAGCGAAAGGAAATAGAGCATATGAAAACAATAGGGATTGGAATTCAGGATTTTGCAAAAATAGCTGATAAAAATATGTTTTATATAGATAAGACAGCTTTTATAAAGGAATGGTGGGAGAATCAGGATAGTGTTACCTTAATCACCCGTCCAAGAAGATTCGGAAAAACATTGCTTATGAGCATGACAGACTATTTCTTTTCAGTCAATCATTCAGATTGCAAGAAGTATTTTGAAGGCCTGGACATCTGGAAAGAAGAAAAATTCCGTGAACTTCAGGGAACCTATCCGGTGATTTTCATGAGTTTTGCAGATATTAAAGGATCAACTTATGAGAAAACCAGAATGGGGATTATCCATAAGATTACAAAGTTATATACAGACTTTGAATTTTTAAAGAGGACGGGAGTTCTCAGTGGCAGAGACCTGGAGTTTTACGATTCGGTCTCAGTGGATATGGGGGATGATGTTGCAGGAATTGCGATACAGTATATGTGTGATTATTTGAGACGTTATTATGGTAAGAATGCGTTAGTGTTACTGGATGAGTATGATACACCGCTACAAGAGGCATATGTAAACGACTATTGGAAAGAACTGGCTGATTTTATAAGAAGCTTATTTAATAGCACATTTAAGACAAATCCGTATCTGGAACGGGGACTTCTGACCGGAATTACAAGAGTCAGTAAGGAATCCATCTTTTCCGATTTGAACAATTTGGAAGTTGTAACAACAACATCAGAAAAGTACAGTACTTCCTTTGGATTTACAGAGAAAGAAGTCTTTCAGGTATTAGAGAATAACCGATTGTCTTCTGAAAAGGAAAATATCCGTTACTGGTATGATGGCTTTTCTTTTGGTAAGCGGAAAGATATTTATAATCCGTGGTCGATCACAAAATATCTGGATACAGGAGAATATGGAACTTACTGGGCAGATACCAGTGGAAATGTACTTGTATCCAATTTGATCCGCCAAAGTCCTGCAAAGATTAAATCAGAAATGGAAGATCTGTTGCAAGGTAGAGCAATCTGCACAGATCTGGATGAACAGGTGATTTTTGAGCAGCTTGGAAGAAAGCGTGGAGCCATCTGGAGTCTTCTGCTTGCCAGCGGTTACCTGAAAGTTGACCGGTATGAGATGGATAACAGAACCGGTAAGCGTCAATATTATCTGAAAATCACAAACCATGAGACGATGCTGATGTTTGAGAAGATGATCGAAGACTGGTTTTCGGAAGAAGATTCTGCGTATGGCAATTTTAAAGATGCATTGATTGCAGGAGATCTGGATTATATGAACCAGTTTATGAATCAGGTTGCACTTCAGACTTTTAGCAGTTTTGATACCGGGAATAAGCCATCCGAAGAACAGGAGCCGGAGAGATTCTACCACGGATTTGTTCTTGGACTGATCGTGGATTTGGCTGACAAATATAGGATTACTTCCAACAGGGAAAGTGGATTTGGACGTTATGATGTAGTTATGGAACCTCTGAAAGAAAATTTGGATGCAATCGTGATGGAGTTCAAAGTCCAGAACATGAAAAAAGAAAAATCACTCGAGCAGACAGTAGAGAATGCGCTGCGTCAGATTGATGAAAAAGAATATGATACAGAACTACTTGCCAGAGGAATCAAAAAGGAGCGAATCCGACATTATGGATTTGCATTTCGTGGAAAAAAGGTTTTGATAGGAACAGAAGAATAAAGGTAAAATAAAGGGATGAAGACTTTAGGGGATTCATCCTTTTGTTTATGGACTTTAGTCTGTTGAGTCCATTGGAGTTTTTCGTTGATCTGAAAAATGTAGATGGCGAAGAGAGAATATTCACTCGCACATACAAAATGGATGGAGTATATCGAAGACACTCGTCACAAAGAAAAGTTAGACATAATACAAATGATAAAATCACTATTATTCTTAATCGTTGGATTCTTGCTTTTAGTAAAAGGAACAGATTTCTTTGTGGACGGAGCAGATTCTATTGCGAAGCGTCTTCGAATCTCTTCCTTGGTTTTGCATTTTTTATGTATCTCACCATACAGGAGGGAGTGAAAGGTAGACAGGAAAGTCTCGATGCCGGTGAGGAGATTGAAGTGAAATATACGATGGGAATGAGTATTTTTGTATCCATTGTAGGTCTTGCCGGAATTGTATTGGGTGGTGATCTGACCGTCAATGCAGCAAAAGAAATCGCAAGAGCATTCGGACTCAGTGAAGCATTGATTGGTCTGACGATTGTTGCGTTGGGAACCTCACTTCCGGAACTTGTGACTTCCATTGTGGCAGCTCAAAAAGGTGAAAGTGACATTGCGCTGGGGAATGTGGTCGGATCCAATATATTCAATATTTTCCTGATATGAGATAAAATTACTATTGAAAAGAATGTTTACGCATATAGTTCTGTAGCATAAGCAGTCTGATTTCATCGGATAGAAAATCCTGTTTTACTGTTTTCAATGCGATTTAGATGAGAAAACGAAATATGATACATAATCAGAGTGTGAATGCCGAATGGTGATATTGTGATGAAAAAAAGTAGTATTTTATAATCTATGTAAACAATAAAAGAGGAGGGTTCTAAAATATGGAAGAAAGAAAATACCTGAAGTGGTATAACAAAGTGGGATATGGAATCGGTGATGTAGCAGCCAACTGTTCCTATGGACTGGTCACAAGTTTTGTGTTGATTTATCTGACGAATACTGTTGGACTGAATGCGGGAATTGTCGGAACATTGATTATGGCATCAAAATTGCTGGACGGCATTTCTGATATTATTTTCGGAATGATTATTGACCGTACAAAGACCAAAATGGGTAAGGCGAGACCTTGGATGTTTGGGGCACAGTTCGGTGTATCGATTACAATGATTATGTTGTTTGCAATTCCGGATATGGGAGCAAATATGCAGTATGTGTATTTCTTCATCGTCTACACACTGATGAATGTAATTTTCTATACAGCAAGTAATATCGCATATTCATCATTGACATCACTGACAACAAAGAACTCAAACGAACGAGTTCAGCTTGGCTCTATCCGTTTCATTTTTTCGCTGCTTACGAACCTAGTTGTAGCAACTGCTACAGTCGGTCTGGTAGAAGCTTTCGGTGGTGGTGCAAAAGGATGGAAGACAGTTGCGATCATCTTCTCCGTTGCAGCATTGATCATCAATACAATCAGTGTATTCAGCATCAAAGAACTTCCGGAAGAGGAACTGCTTGGCGAAAAGAAGATTCAGGAAAAAGTATCTCTTGCAGCAGGAATCAAAGTGATCGTAAAAAACAAGTATTATCTGATGATTCTTGCAATCTACGTTCTGTATTATGGAATGATGGGTGTGACACAGACGGTTGGAATCTACTATATGACATATGTGTTTGAACAACCGTCACTTCTGGGAACATTTACATTGGCAACACTGCTTCCAATGATCATTGTACTTGCAGTGACACCGGCACTGGTTAAGAAGAAGGGAATGTACAAGATTATCAATCTGGGATATGACGGAGCAATTCTCTTCCGTGGACTGTTTATGGTATTTGCATTTATGGCAAATAAAGGACTCATGCTCGTTACATTATTACTCAATGGATTCTGTACAGGACCACTTGTTGGAAGTTTGAATGCATTGATTTCAGAATCAAGCGACTATACATATCGCACACAGAAACAAAGACTTGACGGAATGATGTTCAGCTGTTCTTCATTTGGAATTAAAGTGGGCGGCGGAATCGGAACTGCGGCAGCAGGATGGCTTCTGGCAGCCGGTGGATTCGACGGACAGGCAGCTGTTCAGGCAGCAAGTGCAGTGAATATGATCAAGGTATCTTATGCTGTTGTTCCGTTTGCAGTAGTTGTTTTCATGAAACTGCTTGTGAAAGCATTGAAGGTTGAGAAAGCAAACAAAGACTGGGATGCAGAACATAAATAAAAACAGCGGCTTGTCAGCAGAACTGGCAGGCCGTTTACTACAAGTTCATCGAGAACGTCTGATTATTTAAAAATTTCAATATTAGGAAGGGGGAAGAATATGGCTACACAGTTAAAGGATGAAGCTTCAATTGAACAGATTCTAAACGAAATGAGTGTAGAGGAGAAAGCACGTATGATCACCGGTGGATCTTGTTAAGATACAGTAAAGATAACGTAAGAAAAAAGAGAAGGATTGGAACGGTAGGTTTCTCGGAATAGGAAATGGTGGTTCGGCAGGAGTGATTGCAGAAGGCGCAAGGTTAAACGGAGTGTGCAGAGGATTTCCCAAAGACCTTGGAAAACGGAATATAATGTTCCACATGAGTATAATGAGTAAGTAAAAGTGAGATTCACTGTGTACTTTTCCTGTATTTTTTTGCCGGTAGTCCGACTTCCCTTTTAAATACCCGGCAGAAATAGTTATAATCTGCAAACCCGACGAGGTCGGAAATTCTAGTGATTGGCTTGTCAGTTTCTTTTAACAGTGTCTTCGCCTTTTCGATACGCAGATGGCGGATGTGTTCTGCAATGCCACATCCATAGTAATGCGTGGCAGACTGGCAGAGTTTTGTCTTACTGATACCAAAAGCAGAAGATAGTGCGTCAATGGATAAGTCTTCGGACAGATTTGCCAGCAGGTATGCATCCATATTGCGGATGAAGTTATTGCGCTGAATCGTGATTGTATTCTTTAAAATTGCATAGAAAGCACATGCTTCCATGATTTTTGCAGCAGCCTGAATCTGTTCACGTGTTTTCAGGGGGATGTCTTCCGTATATCGGAGAATGTCCTCTTTTACGTTTGGGGAAAGAGAAAAGTACTGGGCTAACATAGAAGCAAGCATTTCCACATTTTGTTCATCAGAGATCTGTCCGAACATCATATAACCGATCACTGTATTGTTCTCAATCAGTGGGGCGGTAGCTTCAATTAATCCGGCATGACAGTGGAAGATGACCAGGCGGTTCGTTTCCTTACATTTCTGAAATGAAGTGCGGTCACTCTGACTGCAGAGAACGCTCGTGTGTTCCTGCGACTTCATCTGACTGCAAAAGGCACAGTTATGTTCGGGATATGACAGCAGCTCGTTGTAGTCGAGATCAAATAGTACAATTCGTATTCCAGTGAGCACGTAAAAGTCTTTCATTAGTTCGTGAAGTTCCATTTCATTATATTCCAAGTTCATCGGTAAAAATCTCCCTGTTTCACATCATTTTGTAATTTACATTGTAACATAAAAATGTAAAAAAATATATGGCAACGGAAGATTTTACAGTTTTTAAAACGCATTTCACTATATTTTTTCTTTTATTTTGTATATGCTGATGTCAGAAGATGAAGTTAAGCAATTCGAAGCTGGTACAGCAAAAATCAATGTATCGGCGCACAATGAAAGTGAGGAAAACTATGTTAGTCAACTTGAAAGAAATCTTACAGATAGCAGAAGAGAAAAATATTGCAGTCGGATCATTTAATACCCCAAATCTGGAGAGCCTGATTGCGATTATCAGTGCGGCAGAAGAGTTGGATGTGCCAGTAATCATCCAGTTTGCACAGTGCCATGAGCCATGGATTCCGGTATCTGTGATCGGACCGATTATGATTGAACATGCGAAGAAGGCAAGTGTTCCGGTATGTGTACATCTGGATCACGGTGAGACTTTAGAATACCTGCAGCAGGCACTGGAAATCGGATTTACAGGAATCATGTATGATGGTTCAGTATTGAGTTATGAAGAAAATCTTGCGAATACAAAAAAAGCAGTGGAAATGGCTGCAAAATATAACTGTAGCGTAGAGGCAGAGTTAGGTTCTATGGGAAAACGCGAGTCAGGAGCCGGTGATGGAAGCGGGGAAGAAGATGATACCAAGATTTACACAGATCCTGTTCAGGCAAAACAGTTTGTAGAAGAGACAAAGATCGACGCTCTCGCATGTTCGTTCGGAACAACACACGGTATCTATCTTGCAAAACCACAGTTAGATTTCGATGTTGTAAAAAATGTAAGAGCGCAGACAGGAAACATTCCGGTTGTTATGCATGGGGGTTCCGGTGTGAGTAAAGAAGATTTCCATACAGGAATCAAAGCCGGAGTTCGCAAAGTAAACTACTTTACATATATGGATAAATCAGGTGGAAATGCTGCGGCAGAGTATGTGAATAGCTTAAAGGAAAATGAACCGAAATTTTACTCATCAGTTGTACTGGCAGCAACAGAAGCAATGAAAGAAAATGTAAAAGAAGCAATGAGAACATTTGCTTTGTTAGATGAATAGAAACATCTGGAAAAATAAGAAGGAGATTAAAAACATGACAAAGAAAAAGATGACATTTGCATTAGCATTTTGTAACAGAGGATTCATGCCGGGAGAACTGATCTACGGTGCAAGAGAAGATATGATCAAAGCAGTCACAGATGCAGGATATGATTATATTGCAATGGATGCAGATCTGACACGTTACGGCGGAATCGAGACAAGAGATGAAGGTATGCTGTATGCGAAATGGCTCAAAGAACATGATGGAGAATACGATGGAGTCATTTTCTCTATGCCGATTTTCGCTGATGAGAACGGTGCAATTACGGCCCTTCAGGATGCAGGAGTTCCAATTTTGATGCAGGCATATCCGGATGAGATTGGCAAGATGGACTTCGCGCACAGAAGAGATGCATTCTGCGGTAAATTCTCAGTTACAGATGTATTTACACAGTATCAGGTACCATTTACGGTTTTAAAACCACATGTTGTTCATCCATTGTCAGAGAAATTTGCTGAAAACTTGAGAGACTTTGCGGCAATCTGCCGTGTCGTAAATGGTATGAAGAGATTCACAATCGGATGTATCGGTGCAAGAACAACTGCGTTCAAGACAACTAGATTTGATGAAGTTGGATTACAGAAAAATGGTATTACAGTAGAGACTTTTGATTTATCTGAATTAATCTTTAAAGTCAATGCGAAGGAAGACGATGATGCAGCTGTGCTTGCAAAGATGGAAACTTTGATGAACTATTCTGATTTTACAAAGGTTCCACAGGAAAAGAAAGTGATGCTTGCAAAAGTGTCGGTAGTCATTGATGAGTATGTAGAAGAGTACCACTTGGATTCACTCGCAATCCGTTGCTGGAATGAGATGGAACAGATTCTAAGAATTTGCCCATGTGTACTCTTGTCTGAGTTAAATGACAGAGGTATCGTGACAAGCTGCGAAATCGATTTGACATCTGCTGTATCAATGCGTGCAATGGCACTTGCAAGTGAAGAGCCTACAGCAGTTCTTGACTGGAACAACAACTATGGTGATGAGGAAAACAAAGTAATCCTGTTCCACTGCGGTTCTACAGCACAGAGCCTGATGACACAGAAAGGAACAGTTACATCTCATAAGATGTTCGACAAAGGTGATCCGGGAAGTGGATGGGGAACAAATGAAGGTAGAATCCGTCCAATGAAAACAACAATTTCGAACTGTCTGACAGTGGATGGCAAAATCAAAATCTACGCAAGTGAAGCAGAGTTTACGAATGATCCGATCGAAGAAGCATACTTCGGATGTGCAGGTGTATGCGAGATGCCGAATATGGAAGATAAAATGATTCGCCTGGCAAGAGGCGGTTTCAAACATCACACATGCATCGGTGTTGGTCACATGAAAGATGTATTAAAAGAGGCATTCACTACATATCTTGGATATGACTGGGTGGATATTGACAAAGAATAAAAAGTGTTGTAAACACCTTACTTCAAAAATAATGTGTAAGGAAGTGAAATGATATGTATATCGGAGGACTTGACATCGGAACAACAGGCTGTAAACTGACAGTTTTTGATGAAAACGGAAAACAAGTGCATAAGTCCTACAGTGATTATCCAGTAAAACGCATGGCGAGTGCTCACGAAGTAGATGCCAATGCGATTCTTGCAGGAGTATGGAAGGTAATCACGGATACGACAAAGCAGTACAAAGATATCGCAGGAATCGGGATTACAAGCTTCGGAGAAACATGCGTGATGACAGACGCAGACGGAATGCCATTGCATGCAGCAATGCTCTACACAGATCCGAGAGGAAAAGAGCAATGCATGCAGCTCTGCAATAAAATGAGTGAGGACAGAATCGCTGAGATATCTGGCATGAAACCTCATGAAATGTATAGCCTGCCAAAGCTGATGTGGCTGAAGGAAAATGAGCCGGAATTATATGTTAAAGCTGAGCATGTGTTCCTCATGGAAGATTTCGTTGTTTATCATCTGACCGGACAGACGAAGATCGATTATTCCCTCGCGACAAGAACGATGGGATTTGATATCCGGAAGATGGAGTGGAGCAAAGAAATCTTTGAAACAGCGGGGATTGATGTGAATCTGATGTCAGAGACTGTTCCGACAGGAACCGTTGCAGGAACGGTGACAAAAGAGATCGCAGAAAAGACAGGACTTACCACAGAGACCAAGATTGTGTGTATCAGTCATGACCAGATTGCGGCGGCAGTCGGAGCAGGCGTATTTGACTCTGACACAGCTGTTGACGGAGCCGGAACGGTCGAATGTATCACCCCAATCTATGATGAGATACCGGACATGCAGGTTATGACAAAGGGAAATTATGCGGTTGTACCATATGTTATACCCGGGAAATATGTATGCTATGCATTTTCCTACACCGGAGGTGCTTTGATGCAGTGGTGTACGGAAACGATTGCAAAGAAGGAAAAGGAAGAGGCAAAAGCAGAAGGAATCTCTGTCAATGAATTGCTGGAGAGACAGTCTGTGAGTCCAACAGGACTGCTGGTGCTTCCACATTTCGCAGGAGCGGCAACTCCATACATGGATACCGGTTCGAAAGGGGCAGTCTTAGGACTGACGACTGCCACAACTGCGGCAGATATTTACCGGGGCTGCATGGAAGGGGTTGTCTATGAGATGGTGCTGAATCTACAGTGGCTGAAAGAGTCAGGAATACATTTCCATAGACTCAATGCGACTGGAGGTGGAGCTCATTCCAAAGAGTGGATGCAAATGAAGGCGGATATGCTGGATATGGAAATCACATCGCTTGAGACTGTTGATGCAGGAACTGTGGGAAGTGCAATGCTGACAGGAATTGCCGTAGGAATCTTTGATGATTTAAAGCAGGCGGCACAGGTAATGGTGCATGAAGTATCCACTTATAAACCAAGAAAAGAAATGCACGAAAAGTATATGGAAATCTATGAGCGGTACGAACAGGTTTATCGTGCAGTTCGAGGGTTAATGTAAATGTGATGATAACAGTTCAGGCAGAGAAGATGCAATGCTGCAGTGAACAGTCATAATAAAAGAAAGAGAGGACATGAACATGAGTAACATTCCAGAAAAAGCAAAAGTAGCAGTATTAACAGGGGAGAAAAAGATTGACATCTATGAACTTCCAGTACCGGAGATTGGCGATGATGAAGTGCTTGTTAAAGTTGAGCAGGTTGGAATTTGCGGTACAGATGTACACGAGTACAAAGGTGATCCATTTGGCTACATTCCAGTAGAACTTGGACATGAAGGAACAGGAACAATCGTAAAGATGGGTAAGAATATTACAAAAGACTACTATGGAAAACCGTTAGCAGTTGGTGACAAGATTGTAACAGGTTTAAAACCATGCGGTACATGTGATACATGTAAATTCGATCCGGAACACATTCATCTGTGTGATAACGGAGAAATCTTCGGTCTGATTCCAGGTGAAGCAGCATACAAAAACTTCAACGGATGGTTTGGAGAATATATGAAAGTGAATGCCGGCGGCGTTATGTTCAATGTAAGTGATATGGATGTAGATCTTAGAACATTAATTGAGCCCGCTGCAGTTGTAATCCATGCAGTAGAAAAAGCAAAAGAAATCTTTAACTTTGAGCATGGCTCTTATGTTCTTGTACAGGGCTGTGGACCAATCGGTCTGTTATTATTAGCAGTGGTTCGTACAATGGGAGTTCGCAATATCATTGCTGTAGATGGAGATGAGAACCGTTTGAATATGGCAAAAGAACTCGGTGCTGCTTACACAGTAAACTTTATGACAGAAGACGCTCAGGCTAAAGTAATGGAAATTACGGGAAAAGGTGCTGACATGGCATTCCAGTGTACAGGTTCTCCAAAAGCTGCCTCAACAATCTGGCACTATGTAAAACGTGGTGGATCTATGTGTGAACTTGGCTTCTTTGTAAACAACGGTGACACAACATACAATCCACACCTTGACATCTGTAACAAAGAAATCAAGGTAACAGGTTCATGGACATATCAGGCAAAAGACTGGATTCATGCAACAGAATTCTTAAAAGAAGCAAAAGAGCGTAATATTCCAGTTGAAAAACTGCTCACACACAAATACCCATTAGAGGAGATCAACGAAGCGATGGAAATGAACATCAGCATGCAGGGATTAAAGATTGTTGTAAAATGTGATTAACTTGAATCACAAATCTGAATATATCATACGCCGTGTGAATGGAGCATAGTCCGCACGGCGTATTTCACATTAATTCAAAAGGAGAATTGAGATATGAATCCATATATTGGACATGAATCACAACTGTATGGCATTGAAGAACACCGTCTGAGCGGAGGTAAAGGGGACGGAATGCGCCTGCTGGTTATTAATAACGGAAGCGGACTGGAAGCAACCATTTCTTTGGATAGAAATGCTGATATTTCCAGGCTTCGTTATAAAGGAATGAATATGAGTTATTTCTCGCCATGTGGATATGTGGCTCCGGCTTATTATGAATCAAAGGGAGCAGACTGGTTAAAATCTTTTACAGCCGGTTTTCTTACCACATGTGGATTACAGGCAGTGGGAAGTCCGTGTACAGATGAAGGGGAAGAGCTTCCGTTGCATGGTTCCATTGCAAACACACCGACAGAGTATAGCTTTTGGTATGAAGAGGATGGATGCCTGATCGTGAAGGCAAGAACATCTGATGAAACGATCTTTGGAAGAAAATTGCGCCTTTGCAGAACGTATACATTCCCAATCGGAAAGAATGAGTTTACATTTTCGGATACGATTAAGAATACAGGAGACAAAAAAGAACCGTTTGAAATTCTGTATCATATGAACATGGGCTATCCGCTTTTGGATGAGGATAGTGTAGTGAAAATTGAGTCGGAAGAAGTGACACCAAGAAACAAGCATGCGGCAGAAGATATCAAGAATTGGATGAATATGGAAAAACCGACACCAGGGTATGAGGAGCGCTGCTATTATCACAAAATGCAGGAAAGAGGATATGCATCCATTTATCAGCCGAAGAAAAACATTGGACTTGCTATGGAATATGATGCGAAAGAATTAGACGGCTTCGTGGAGTGGAAGATGATGGGAGTTCGTGATTATGTATTAGGTCTAGAATGTGGCAATTGTTATCCAGACGGACGCGATGTCATGCGTAAGACCGGGATGTTAAAGTTCTTGAAATCAGGTGAAACGAAGCAATATCAGGTAAAGATAAAATGCTTTGGGAAATAGAAGAAAGAAAAGTGAAACTATCATTATATGGTTTCACTTTTCTTATGTAATGACAATATTATATGATTGAAAAGCAAGATACAATGTTCATTCACATACAAAAATTATTATAATAGAATACATAAACGTTATAGAATAGGTAGCAAAACAGAAATGAGGAATAGAGTTATGAAATTTTTGATTGTAATAGTTGTAGCAGCTATATCTGGTGCGATTTGTGGTAAGATTTTTTTGGACAATATCATATGATAAAAAGGAAGTGGGAAATAGTGATGTATATTATCGTATTTATCGTAACATTTTTAGTGAGTGCATTTATCAGAATTCAATTTTTAGGTGGTGCACCTGCAAAACTGCTTGCTGTAGATTGGGATGAATCTATGGGAACCATTTATTCGGATTTAAATTATGAGAATGAGCATAATCACAAGTATGATTTGTACATTCCTTCGGGATTGAATAAAAGTGAAGAACAGTTTCTGATTGTCTACATTCATGGTGGTAGCTTTAATTCAGGTAAAAAAGAAGATGGTGATGGTTGGTGTAAGTACTTTGCAACGAAAGGTTATATTACCGCAACGATTGATTATACACTGCAAACTCACGGTGAAGAGGCAACAATTCAATTGATTAATTGTGAAATTGAACAAGCGACAGCAGCCATGAAAGACAAGCTAAAAGAACTAGGATATCAGGTGAATGCAATGGCAACAAGTGGTGTGTCAGCCGGTGGAACATTAGCAATGAATCTGGCGTATAATGGTCGTTCTGCTATTCCTGTAAAATTTGTATTCCAAATGTCGGGACCGACGTATTTTGATCCAAAAGATTGGGGATTACTTATGAAGGTGGATCATCTGAAAACAAAAGAAGAATTTGTTGAAATGATGACAGGTTACAAGGGGGACATTACGACAGAAGAGTGTAAAGATGCAATTAATCAAATTTCACCAGCATCACTCGAAGGAAAGAATCCGGTGCCAACATTGATTGGTTATGGTTTGATTGATCACTGTGTGCCTCAAAATCAGAAACAGCTGCTTATGGATGAATTTGAAAAATATGATGTGCCATATGAATACATAGCGTTTCCAAAATCAAATCATGGCATGTATAACGATTTAGATAAAACACAAGAATTTATGGATAAGACTTTAAAATATTGCGAATATTATTTAAAAAAATAGGTGCGGAAAAAAGAGGAAAGAGAGCGATTGTTTCTCTTTTTTATGTAAAAAGAAAATAGATATGGAACTGAAATAATTAAAATGTAAATGACGAAATATGATACACGCGAAAAGAAGTATGACGAACGATGATATTGTTCGGTGCACAGTTTGGTGTATCTATTACAATGATTCTTGCTAAACTTGAATTATCATAATTGTTCCCGATATTCCCGTGGTGTCACTCCAAAATGATTTTTAAATAGTTTATAGAAGTGTGTTCGATTATTGAACTGAAGTTCAGAGGCTATATCGGACACACTTTTTTTCGTGTTTTTTAACATGTCTGCTGCTGTCTTCATTGTGAAATTCATGCTGTAATCAAACAGACTCTGACCGGTCTGTTTTTTTACAATTTTACCCAGATAAGTGCCATCATAATTCAGAAGATGAGCAAGTTCACTGTTGCTAATGCGACCGTGGTATTCATCCAGAAGTAGTTCAATACGTGCAAAGAGCAATGATTCCATATTCTTCTTTGCAGTTACATGGATTGCCTGATAGTACTGCTCGTCACATAGAATATCAATCAACTGAAAAAATAAATCCTGCAGATGATACGTTGCTCCATAATAAGGATAAAGTAGTGTGAAAATCATCTGCTCAAAAATATCGTGGACAAGGATTTTCTGTTCTTTTGCAGAAATGCGTGGAACAAAATCAATAAAATCTTTTGTGTTGCGATGTTGCTCCTGCGTATTCTGTTCTAAAAAATGAAAAATCAAGTTATCGAAACGTTGTTGTTCCTGTGGAAATAGCATTGGATTCCCATAATTTGTTAGCATCTTAATAAAATTGGAGGATACAGAGAAGAAAATACATATAAAATCAGTGGACGTCTCCTCTGTATGTAATGTGTCACGGTTCAACAGACAACAGCTGCCGGGTGTGTAGAGGTATCGTCTACCTTCTACAATCTGATACATATTGCCTCTAAGGACGTAAGTGAATTCAAAAGAGTTGTGTTGATGCATGCTGTTTTTGCTGCGTCCCTTGATTCCGTGAAGCGGTATGTTGAACTGAGATTCCGGTGTAAATACAGATAGTGCACTTGTATCTAAAGCATCTGGATGAATTGACATCAGTGTAATCATAAATGGTACATTCACCTCCTGATGAAATGAGAACGAGTCCTTGTTTTCACGAAAAGAGACAAGATTTTCGAGCGTTTGATTTCCTTTTTTGACAGTGGAATCGATGAATATAGACATCATGAACCTCCTTGGTTTCTTTTGCTGATATTATAACATATTTCGTCTGAACAAGAAATATGAAATCACGAAATATGATACAAAAAAATATTTCAAAGACGAACAGAGATATTGTTCCCAAGGATACAAAAAAAGTAAAATAAAGGAAAGATGTAAATGCAACGTGAAGGAGGATGTAGAACGATGTTGAAGCAAAGAATCAATCGAGACTGGATGTTTCAAAAAGAAGGTGCAGATGCGTGGGAGAAGATTACATTGCCGCATGACGCGATGATTATGGAAAAGAGAGATGCTGCATCTCCAAATGGGAATGCAGGAGGATTTTTCCCTGGTGGAACTTATCTCTATCAGAAAAATATCATGGGTGCGGAATGTTATCGTGACAAATGTGTGATGATTGAATTTGAAGGCATATATATGAATTCAAAAGTATATCTGAATGATACAGAGGTAGGTGGTCGTGTATACGGGTACTCAAATTTCTATGTAGACATCACAGAACAGTTGAAAATTGGAGAAAAAAACACATTGAAAGTTGTGGTTGACAATTCAAAAGCACCGAACTCGCGCTGGTATTCAGGAAGTGGAATCTACCGCAGTGTCAATCTCTGGAGTGGAGAAAAAAGCCATATTCTTCCAGAAGGTGTGCAAGTGACAACAGTCAGCACTGCACCAGCTTTGATTGACGTAAAGACAAATACAGTGAATGCCGAAAATATGTGCATCAGATATGAAATTTTAGAGAATGACAAGGTGGTCGCAACCGGAGAAGGTGATACAGTTAGAATCGAAATCCCGAATGGAAAACTGTGGACGGCAGAAGAGCCTAATCTCTATACAATCCGTACAATCTTAGAGAAAGATGGAAAAATGATAGACTGTTCGACAGAACGATTCGGAATCCGAAATCTTGCATGGAGTGCAGAGGATGGATTGCAGGTCAACGGTAAAACAATAAAACTGCGTGGCGGTTGTGTTCATCATGATCACGGTATTCTTGGTGCATGTGCATATGATGAAGCGGAATATCGCAGAGTGAAAAAGTTAAAAGAATTAGGTTACAACGCAATCCGCTATTCGCACAATCCTGCAGGCAAAAACTTTCTGGATGCATGTGATGAACTTGGAATGTATGTTCTGGATGAAAGCTTTGACCAGTGGAAAATCCCACAGTCTACCTACGATTATGCATGCTATTTTGATAGCGAGTGGCAGCAAGATGTGAAGGCACTGGTATCCAAAGATTACAACCATCCATGTGTCATTATGTACTGTATCGGTAATGAAATCACAGATACCGGATTACCATTTGGAGCAACCATTTCAAAGATGTTAAGTGATGCATTTCATTCGATGGATCAGACACGTCCGGCCACTATTGCAATCAATAGCATGCTGTCAGTTCTCGCGGCAAAGCAGGCGGAGAAGAAAGCTGCTGAAGAAAAAGCTGCAAAAGAACGAGCAGCCAAAGGAGAAACAGAAGTAAAAAAAGAGAAAATGGCAGGAAGTGCAGAAGTCAATGACATTATTACATTACTTCCTAAAATTATGGCATCCATTACACCGGAAAGCTTAGAAGCATTGATTGGCGAGTGCATCAGTCATGTGGATATAGTCGGATATAATTACGGACAGAATCTGTACGAAGGAACCCATAAACTTGCACCTGAGAGAGTAATTCTCAGTTCTGAAACATTTCCGAGCAGAATGGACAGCAACTGGGATATGGTCATGGCGCATGATTATGTAATTGGTGATTTTATGTGGACTGCATGGGATTATCTGGGAGAAGCTGGCGTTGGAGTTCCTGTTTATGGAACAACACAGGCACCGTTTTCGAAAGAATATCCATGTCTGTCAGCAGGATGTGGATCGGTGGATTTGACAGGATTCCCGGAAAGTCAGGCATACTATTCAGCTGTGTTGTGGGGAGCATACCAGAAACCATATATCGGTGTTCGACCTGTTAATCATAGTGGTGAAGAGTATACACTGGGACGCTGGAGACTAACAGACAGCATTCATTGTTGGAGCTGGCCGGGACAGGAAGGAAAAGAAGCTGAGATTGAAATCTATAGTGTTGGTGAAGCAGTAGAATTATACAAAAATGGTGAACTGGTCGGTAAGGAGACATTAACATCATGTCGCTGCATGTTCAAGACAGCTTATGAGCCTGGAGTGCTCGAGGCGATTAGTTTTGACCGTGACGGAAACGAACTTGCAAGAGAAACCCTGGCAACTGCAGGCAATGACACAAAACTTCAGATTCTTCCGGAAAAGACGAAAATCAAAGCGGATGGAGAAGATATTGTCTATATTCCAATTCATCTCATTGATAAAGATGGAATATTAAAAATGACAACAGAGAAGAAGATAAATGTGACGGTAGAGGGTGAAGGAAAGCTTCTCGCAGTTGGAAGTGGAAATCCGGAGACAGAAGAATATTTCCATGAAGGTGCTTACACTTCTTATCATGGAAGAGTATTGGCAGTGGTACAGAGTACAGAAAAAAGTGGAACTATCAAAGTGACAGCAAGCAGCGATGGTCTGGAATCTGTTGCAGTGGAGATTCAAGTAACAGGCGAATAGAAACAAGTTGTAGTGCATAAAAAAGAGAGAATTCTCTCTCTTTTTTATGCCAATATTCATGTGAATAAAAGGAATAAAAAATTATTCGTAATCTTCAATCTTCCAAGATTCCTTCCAGTCGATATAAGGTCGCTCTCCATTGAACAAGATTGGAAGCCATACATAATCTGCAACGGAAGTGTTTTTATCCAGAATGCACTTCAGAAGAGTATCATCTACCTCAATCTGTTCTGTGGCGTTCGGATTGAATCGATTTTCAAAGAAACATTCTATTTTGATAAAATATCATAGTATCTTGTGAAAATGTATTATTGTGTAAATGTCAGGTGTGTAGTAGCAAGATTATATGATAAAAGGGCAATATAAGAGGATTTACCCAAACAGAGGATATTTTACAATAAAGAAAATAAATCTATAAGAAATTGAAAGCAAAGGGGAAGAGCAAGATGTTTAAGAAACGCGATATGGCACCGGATGCAAAATTGACAGGGCTGGACTATTTAGGTTATTTTTTTGGAGCAGGAACGAATATACTGAACCTAATTGTGTCAGCATTCCTTTTGATCTACTATTCGAATGTTTTGTATTTGGGGTTGACGGAAGTTGGAACAGTTATGGCTGTTTCGAAAGTATTCGATGGTGTGTCAGACTTGATTATGGGACGCATCATTGACAAAACGAAGAGTAAATATGGTAAAGCAAGACCGTGGTATGCGAGAATGATTATACCGACAACAGTATGTGTTCTCTTGTTGTTCTGGATGCCGGCGGGATTTAAAGGTATGATGCAGTATGTATATGTCTTTGTTACATACAACCTGGTATCAACTGTATGCTATACAGCGAATGCCGTTGCTCATGCCTCTATGATTGGATTCATGACGATGAATACAAAGTCAAGAGGTATGGTTGGTGTTATGAGTATGGCATCCAACACAGTGTTTACGATACTTGTAACGAACTTTTTTATGAAAATCTGTCGTTTCTTCGGTGGAGGAGATGCGTATACCCAGAAAGGATTCACTTGCACTCTGATTTGTTATATTGTTCTGTATGCAGTGTCAGCTATCTTGGCATTCTTACTTACTAGAGAACGTATCAATAATGTGATGCCGGCTCAGGACACAGAGAAAGAAAAAGAAAGCGAAGAGGAAGCGCCTTCTGGTATCATTGAAGAAAAACTGGCAGAAGAAAAGTACAGAAAAAAAGCAGAGAAAGCAGAGGAAGATGTCCCAATTAAAGTTGCATTGTTGTCTCTTGTTCAGAACAAGTATTGGATTCTCTGTAACGTGATGTGCCTCGGTTTCTATTTCTTAATGAGTTTTGCATCAAGCGCAACCGTGTATTTTGCACAGTATATTATGAATGATTTAGATCTTCAGGGGACATTGTCATCAACATTATACATCGTATTACTGTTTGGACTTGTTGCTGCGCTTCCGGTTATGATGAAAATTGGAAAAGGAAATACGATGAGAATTGGTCTGATCATAAGTGCTATCGGTTACTTTATACCACAGCTCACTTTACAGAAACCTGCGGTTGTTGGAGCTATGGCAATTGTTGGAATTGGATTTGGATTCATTGCAGCACCTGCGGGAAGCTTTCTTCAGGACACATTGACATTTGGACAGTGGAGAAGTGGTGTATCTGCCATTGGTATGGGAAATGCCGTCTTCTCATTCGTGAATAAATTATCGTCAGCACTTGGAATTGTTGTGCTCGGCTGGGTATTGGATTTGGGAAAATTTGACGCGAAACTTTCGGTTCAGCCAGCCAGTGCACTGAGTGCAATCAAGTTCCTTTACATTTGGCTTCCGGCACTCATTTGTGTGATATGTGTATTTTTATCTGCGTTTTATGATTTAGATAAAAAGCTGCCATTTCTTGAAAAGGAAATCACAGCAGGAAGAATCGGTACTAAGAAACGCGATTGGAAGACAATCAAGGAAGAAAACGCAGCATCAGGAAAATAGTGTGCTGGAATTTCGAAATTGAATTGGAGTCATGCCAACTTTCTTTTTAAATAATGTTGTAAAATTATTAATGTCGTGAATGCCAACTTCGTGAGCAATCTTTGATGCCGGAAGTGCTGTGTTAAGCAGCAGGTTTTTTGCGGCATTAATACGTAGTGAAATTAAATAATCGTTTGGAGAAAAGCCCGTATATTTTTTGAATTCGCGAGACAGATAATACTTGTTGATACATGCGAATTCAGCGAGATAGTCAAGTGACATATGAGACTGGTAATTGTTCTCCATATACTTAATCAAGAAACGGATATTCTGCGGAATCTCCGTTTCTTCTGTATGAATACGTGTTGGAATGAGAAGATATGTAAGCAGCACGTCAATACAAGAAGAAGCCTGCCAATCACGGTATAATTGTGCACTGCTGTAGATGCTTAAAACCTTCTCGAGATATTGCTGGAACTTACCTTCCGGCGATTCATGAAAAACAAAGGAACCATTTTTTGCGAATTGTGCATATAATTCCTTACATAGTGGACCCTGCACATGCAAAATAGCAACATCCCATGTACCTTTATCCACCTTATATAAATGATAATCCATACAATCGATAAAGAAACCGTCTCCTTTCGATAAAGAATATGTTTTACCACGATAGGTCAAAGAACCAGTTCCGCTATATGTAAACGCAATCAGAAAAGACGGATAATTTTGTCGTTCGGTATAGGAAGGTGCCTGATAATGAAACAGTGTAAAAGCTTGCAAATGAAACAGATGCTCCAACGCATAGTCTGTAATTGGGGGAATCTGAAAACTCTCCACACTTCCCATAAGAGAAAAGGATGCATTAGGTAAATTGCCGTCACCATATTTCTTGTCGTTAAGTTCCTTATCAGTTAGTTGCTTGGAAGTCAAGCGCTTATGTGGTTCATAATGGGATAAGGGGATTTTCTCAAACATAACAATGCCTCCTCTTGTTTAAAACTGAGTCTATTATAGGAAATATATACTGCAATGTCAAGATTCTATGATTGTAAGTCAATATAAAGTGTTTAAGTTAAATATCCAACACAGTAATCTATAAGTATGGAAATGTGGGGAGTCACAAGTAAAACAAAGAAGGTGTGCTTATGAAAAAAGAGTTTTAGTAATTGTGTTGGGCGTTCTTGCTGTACTTCTTGTTGCAGTTGGAATCCTGGCAGCATCCTTTATTAAAAAGGGTGAAAATGCAACAATGGTACTGAACAAAGATGGTTCTGCTGAGCCAGTTTCAATTGGCAATGATGAGTTAGAATCAGTAGAATAAATTTATAGAAATAAGAAAAGGAAGATGCCTGGATGGGAAATAATATGATACAAAACAGATGCAAAAGGGAATATTTGGAAAAGGAACTGAAAGCGAGATTTCCAGGTGCAGATATTCGGGTGGATTCAGCAGAAATCAATATGACGGGAGAGCGTAAGGCAAAAGGAGATTCATTTAATAAGATTTTCGGAGTCAGTAAGGATGTGAAGAATCTTCCGCCATATTGTGAAGTGAATGTTACATGGCGAACTGGTGAGTTCGAAGAAAAGATTATCATCTGGTCACCACTTACGTGGAATGGCAGATTTGCCGGGACTGTAGGCGGTGGCGCAGAGACAGGGGGAGCGGGCTATTTAACTGCTCCCGATGATTTTACAAGAGGATGGACAGTACCATATGCCGTGATGAAAGGTTTTACCGCTGCAACGGCAAATGCAGGCAACATCAACGGACTTCACGACTATATGCTGGATGAAAAGACGGGAAAAGTAAAGCGAGAATTATATGAAAACTGGCGTGCACGAACTACGCATCACATGACAGTAGTAGGAAAAGCGGTAGCAGAGATCGTTCATGGGCGACCTGTCCAATATGCTTACATGAATGGTGGAAGCGGTGGTGGACGCCAGTGTATGGTAGAAGCGCAGGAATATCCGGAGGATTATGATGGAATCTGGGCATCCTGTCCGGCGATTCATTGGAATCGATTCCTATTAGAAGGTTTGTGGTTTTTGGCAGTTATGAATACAAACCATCATATTTTAAAGCCTGCAAAAATTGAGTATTTTATGAAGCGTGTATGGGAAGAATCTGGCGGAAAAGACATCTATTTTTCAAGTGAAAAGAAACCGGTTTTCGATGCAAATACATTTGTTGGAGCAATGAGTGAAGGTGGTAAAATTACCGAACAGGATGCGAAAGTCATGCAGGCATTCTGGGATGGACCAAAAGATGCTGATGGAAATCGGTTATGGTACGGATTTCGACCGGGTGTGAAATTCTGGAATGTAGGTATTCCAGTCGGTGGATTCTATTATTCACTGATCCGTAAACAGCCAAAGCCATTCTTCTTAACAACTCTATATGCAAGATGGGTGACAGAACAGCCAAAGCGGAAATTTGAAAAGATTACAATACCGGAATTTGAAGCACTATTTAAACAGAGCATCGAAAAATTTAAGGATGCAGGTGCGGATCAGGCTGATTTATCTGTGTTTCAGGCTCACGGTGGCAAATTAATCGTGGATCATGGATTGAACGACCCACTGATTCCGGTAGATGGCACAATCGATTATTATAAGAACGTTGTGGCATGTATGGGAAAAGAGAAGGTGGATTCCTTCTTCCGCTTGTATCTGGTGCCTGGAGACGGACACGGAAACTGCTGGAATGAGCAGCCTGGAATCACAGAAAGCAATGGACTGAAAGCTTTGATGGACTGGGTTGAGAATGGAATCTATCCGGAGGAAATCGAAGGTGTTCAGGTTAGCATGAAGAAAAAGGAAATTTTGAAAAAGGCATTGATTCGTCCGGTAGATTGTATTGATGATTGGGCATAGTGCGAGAGATGAGAGAATATATCAAAATGAAAAGAGAAAACAGATGAGACTATATGATTTAAAAACATTACATATGAAAAAGTGTGTTGGGATTGATCAAAATCCTTATTTTTCATGGAAAATTGCAAACGACAAAAATGATACTGTTCAGTGTGCTTATCAGCTTCAGGTACTCTGTGATGAAGAATGTCTCTGGGATACAGGAAAAGTTGAAAGCGAAAAACAGTCTTTTGTGGAGTATGAAGGAATTGCATTGTCTTCTAGGACAGAATATAAATGGAAAGTGACTGTGTGGAATAATTACAATGAAACAGCGGAAGCAGAGGCGCAATTTGAGACTGGATTATTAGAAAAATCTCTTTGGAATGCAAAATGGGTAGAAAGTACCATTCCAAGAGTTCCGGTTACAGAGTATAAATACGGCAATACAGCACCGGCTGTATTTTTTGAAAAAGAATTCACATTGGATAAGCGTGTGAAAAAGGCGAGAATGTATGCAACCAGCTATGGCGTTTATCAGCTTCGGATCAACAAAAAAAGAGCAGATGACCGTGAATTTGCACCGGAATTTACAACGTATAGCACCGTATTATACTATCAGACCTATGATGTGACAATGCTTCTGAAACAGGGAAAGAATACACTGGATATGTATGTTGGTGATGGTTGGTATTTTAGCATGCAGGCAAGCCCTGTTTTTGAAAATCAACATGAGAAACCATCGGTGTTATTCCAATTGGAAGTAGAATATGAGGATGGAACAACAGAGCAGATTATCTCAGACGGAGATGAAACATGTGCACTTGGACCAATCTGCTATTCTGATATTTTCCAGGGGGAAAAACAGGATTATAGAATCGGTTATGACGAGAAACATCCGGTTGAAGTGAAAGATTATGGATACGAGATGTTGGAAGCACAGCCAATGCCACCTGTTAGGCCAACCAAACTACTTCCGGCTGTGGATGTTTTCCAGTCACCGAACGGTGAGTGGATTGTCGATTTCGGACAGGTTCTTGCAGGACGTGCACGTATTCATATCGATGAGCCGAAGGATACAGAAATTGTATTGGAATATTTCGAAATCTTAGATGAAAATGGCAATTACGTTAATACGATGTTCTGCCCACAGAAGGATATCGTTGTATCTAATGGAACACCGCTGGAACATGAGGTGAAATTTACATTCCATGGCTTTCGCTATATCCGGGTGACCGGCATGACAGAAGTAAAGAAAGAAAATTTTACAGCTGTACTTCTGACAACGGAAAAGGATGATTATGGTTCCTTTACATGTTCCGATGAGAGAGTGAATCGTCTGTATCAGAATGTGCGATGGTCACAGTGGAACAATATGATGTCTGTGCCGACAGACTGTCCGGCACGTGAGAAAGCAGGATGGACAGGAGATATTCTCGTGTATGCTAAGACGGCTCTTATGAATGAGGATGTAACACCATTCTTAAGCAGCTGGCTTCACAGCTTAAGAGAAAACCAGGTAGATGACGGTGTCGTTATGATTACCGCACCATATACAAAGCTATATGACGGCGTGTTGATGAATACGGTGAAAGAATTCGGTGACACCAGAGTGACAGGTGTTGCAGGCTGGTCGGATGCGATAGTTTGGGTGCCATATATTATGCATCAGGTGACAGGAAATACCATTGTCCTCAAAGATAATTATGAAGCAATGAAAAAGTGGTGTGATTATATTATTCGTACTGCGAAAGAAAAAAGAGGTTATCGTGATATTCCTTATGAGTATGATCAGTATCTTTGGAATACCGGTTTTCACTTTGGTGAATGGTTGATTCCAAGTCAGCAGATTGACCCGAAACATCCTTATGAGAATGCCAAAACAACTTCATACTTTATGGCGCCGTTCTTCGGATATCAGTCCGTACGTTATTTTGCGGAAATCTGTGGATTGCTTGGAAAAGTAGATGAGCAGAACCACTATGATGAGATTGCACAGCAGATGAAAAATGCAATTCAGAATGGAATTATGCGTGGCGGACATATGCCGGATGATCTAATGGGTGGCTATTGTGTGGCAATTGCATTTGATTTAGTGCCGGATGATTTAAAGGAAAATTACAAAGAAAAGTTAGTGTCACTGATTCAGAAGAATGACTATTGTCTTGACACCGGATTTTTAGCAACACCGTTCTTGCTTGATGCACTTTGTATCGTGGGAGAACAGGAGCTTGCACATCAGGTATTCTGGCAGGATAAACGTCCGTCATGGCTCTACGAAGTAGACCATGGTGCAACTGCAATCTGGGAAGCATGGGATGCGGATGAGGCGAAAAAGCCAGGTCGATTTGTTAGTTTTGACCATTATGCACTCGGATGCGTGGATGATTGGATGGAGCGTGCTATTTGCGGAATCGACACAGATCAGGCTGGCTTTAAACATTTTGTGATTCGTCCACAGTATGACTCAAAGCTTACAAGCTGTGAGAGAACTTTTGAGAGTGAAGCCGGTATGGTTTCCGTGAAATGGGATGAGCACACATTGAAAGTGGAAATTCCATGTAACACAACGGCAACTGTTTATTGTGGAGAAACAGTAGTAAACATCGGCAGTGGCACTTATCAGTTTGAAAGATAGTTAGAAATATAAAAAGTAGTAAGAAATAGAATAGAAATGGAAGATAAAATGAAAGAAAATACAGAAAAATTAGGAATGAATCAAAAAATCGGTATCATGCTTTGCGCGATGGTAAGTGCAGTAGCCACGGGATATGTACCGAACTACATTAATATTTATTATACAGATAACGTTGGCATTTCCATGGGTGCAGTTGGTATGATTCTAATGATTACGAAAATTACTGACGGTGTAACAGATATTGTCATGGGTATGATTGTTGATCGAACCCATACAAAGCTTGGCAAAGCGAGACCTTGGGTTCTTGCGGGTGGAGCCGGACTTGCTATTTCAATTATGATGCTGTTCAATTGCCCGGGAAGCTTGCCTGGATGGTTTAAGGTTGCGTTCTGCGCGCTGTTTTATTTCCTGGCAAATCCTATTTTCGGTACGATGACTTCTGTGGCATGCGGAACGATGAATAACCTTTTAACAGCTGATTCGAAAAAGCGTAGTGTACTCGGTGTGTTCTCGGCATATGGATCATTGTTCTGCGTTATGCTTATTGGTTTGGTTGTTCCTGTAATTCTTTCTGCAATGAATGAGAGTCAGGCTGCATATACAACCGTAACATTGATCTTTGCGGCAATCGCTGTTTTAGCTGCAATTTTGGGTGTGAAATTAACAAGAGAAACCGTAACAGAGCATTCAGAAGCACATTTAAAAGAAAAGCAACCAGTGAAGGAATCTTTAAAAGAACTTGTAAAAAACAAATACTTTGTATTCCTTGCAATTGGAACAATCCTTTACAATTTATCAGCAGCTCCGGTTGCTACTTACTATGCGAAATATGTATTTGGAGATATTAATAAGACGGCGCTGATTAATCTGCCGGGTATGTTAGCTATCTTTATTCTTCCATTTGCGGTACCGTTTATCAATAAATTTGGAAAGCGTAATTGTATTGTTGGTGGAATGTTATTAGCAGCAGCCAGCCATATTGTTATTTTCTTTGCAAATACAAATTTAGCGATGTTCATGATTGGAAAAAGTATCGGTGGTATTGCAGTTGTACCGTTTACCGTTGCATTGATTCCAATGACAGGTGAAATTTGTGACTACGCATTGTATCGTTCAAAAAAGCCGATGGATGGAACAATTAGTTCAGCTGCTACGATGGGGGGGGGAAGATTGGTATCGGTCTTGCAGCAGGGTTATCAAGCATGATGCTTGCACTGGGCGGATATATCAGCACAGATAGTTCAGTGCTTGCAGTACAGCCTGATAGTGCGATTTTTATGATTCGTGTGTTAGCAGGAATTTACCCTGCTGTGATGTACATATTAGCAGCAATTTGTTTCTGGAAGATTGACCTGGAGAAGAAAGGAATTACAGAAATTCAAAAAGAATTAAAAGAACAGGGGTTGAGATAAGATGACAGAACACGATATTACCGCATGTATGCAGACATATGTGGAACACCGGGAAATGTCCGGTGGGGCACTTATGGTACGAAAAGATGGCGAGTTGATTTATCAAAATAAATGGGGAATGGCCAATCTCGACACAAAAGAAGAGGTTTCGTATGATTCCATCTACCGTATGATGTCGATGTCGAAATGTGTAACTGCAGTTGCCATTATGCAATTGATTGAGAGTGGCAAGATGGATTTGGATGATTCGTTGTCAAAATATGTGCCTGAATTCAAAAATATGCAGGTCGCATCGGATAAACGATATGTGATTGATATGAAAAATCCAAAGAAAATTCTGCTGCAGGTGCCACTTTTTAAAATGGAAAAGGTAAAGACCGTGCCTGCGGACAGAGAAATAACCATTCGTGATTTGCTGTCTCATTCATCTGGCTTGGAGCAAGGTGCAGTTGGTTTGATTGCAATGATGAAAATGAAAAATGAAGATCAGATTTTGGAAGACCGTGTGATGCGATACAGCAGATACGTGTTGGATTTCCAACCTGGATCAGCAACAAATTATTCTCCACTTGCCGGATTTGATATTCTCGGTTATATCGTTGAACGCGTTTCTGGCTTACGTTTGGAAGAATATATCCAAAGGAACATTTGTGAACCGTTGGATATGAAGGATACCACTTTTTTCTTGAATGATGAACAGAAAAAACGTCTTGTTCACGTATATAAGAGAGAAAATGAAAAATTAAAAGATGTTACCGGAACAAAGGATGACATGTTTGGAATGCTGCATCAGGAACCGTTACAGTTTGAAGAAGGAAGTGGAGGATTGTTCTCTACGATTATAGATTATGAACATTTTGGAGAAATGCTCTATAATCAAGGAACTTATCATGGACGGCAGATTTTGAAACCTGAAACTGTATCATTGATGCATACAGAAGCAGCAGAAAAACATTTGGAATCAGAACCAGGTATGGTATGGGGGCTGGGTATGAAGATTCGGCAAAATCCTGAAGCTGCGAAAAGCTTTGCGACAGAAGGTACATACGGATGGAGTGGAGCTTTCGGAACTCATTTTTTTGTGAGTCCTAAGGATCAAATAGAGGTTGTGTTTGTAACAAATCGTTGTGATCTTGGTGGATCAGGTTCCTATATCAGTACCAAGGTAGAAGAACTTGTCTTTGACGTGTGGGGAGGAAAGTAGCATGAGTCAGAAAATAACAGAATGTACATCCTTAAGCGAATTGCAGATGAGACCGGAATGGGAGTCTCTGATTCCTTATTTAGTCTACAGTCAGAATGGATTAGGTGGCAATCTGAAGATGAACATGAGTCTTGCAGATATTGAAAAAATGCACAAAACATGGTCTGCAAAAGATATGGCATATGGTTTGAACCGTGTTGCAGAAATTTTAGAAAGCGGTGAGAAGTTTGCTTATCCGGTGTATGATGCTGCGAGCGTGGCAGAAGATACGGAGAAAGGCGATGTGCAGATTTTTCACTTTCCGGCTGAGTCAAAACAATATGTGATTTTGGCTGCAGGTGGTGGATATGGCTCGGTCTGTTCATTACCAGAAAGTTTTCCTGTAGCTGCAAAATTAAATGAATTGGGTGTGACCGTATTCTGCTTGAATTACCGTGTCGGTGCACCGAAAGTATTTCCAAAACCGATGCAAGATTTGGCTGCTGCATGTAAATATATTGAAGCACATGCAGATGATTTTCAGGTGAATGCCGAGGAATATGCGGTAGGTGGTTTCTCTGCCGGCGGGCATCTGGCTGCTTCATGGGGAACGAAATCAATCGGTTACGAGGTATACGGATGTCTGAAACCAAAATGTATGCTGTTAGACTATCCTTTGATTGATGTCTGGGATACACTGCAGCAGATGCCACTGCCAGTTCGAATTATGATGGTAAAAGGCTATTTTGGAAAAGGTAATGCGGAAGAAATTTGCAAAGATTATGAGATTGTTCGAAATATGGATGCAGACTATCCACCAACATTTCTTATTCAGGCAGAGAATGACAGCACTGTTCCAATTTCGAATAGTGATAATATGAAGAATCAATTGGCTGCTCTTGGAATTGCCTACGAATACGAGAGAATCAAAACCGGTGAGCATGGCTTTGGTTTGGGAACTAGTACAGAAGCTGAGGGATGGGTAGAAAGAGCACTTCGTTTTTGGAAACATTTATAAATCGAAACAAATAAAGGAACGAATATGGAATTATATGATTATGAAAAAAAACATATAGAATTACTTCGCAAGGCAGCGTGTGAGTGCATGGTTCTATTGAAATCGGATGGAACATTTCCATTGGAAAAGGCGTGTGAGGTTGCTTTGTATGGAAGTGGTGCGCGTAAGACAATCAAAGGTGGAACCGGTTCGGGTGATGTCAATGTAAGACATTACGTGACCATTGAAGAGGGATTGAAAAATGCGGGCTTTCAGATTACAACATCCGATTGGATGGATGAATATGAAGTGAAATATAAAGATGCGAGAAAATTGTTTGTCAAAGAAATAAAACAAGACGCAGATAAAAAAGGAATGCCGGCATTTTTGTTAGGAATGGGTGCCGTTATGCCAGAACCGGAATATGAACTTCCAATTCAAAAAGATGGTGATCTTGCAATCTATGTGTTATCACGTATCTCGGGAGAAGGTTCTGATAGAAAACCAATTGCTGGCGATTTAAAACTGACCAGGACAGAAGTGAGAGATATTTTGTATTTAAATGAACATTTCCAAAAGTTCATGTTGGTACTAAATGTGGGTGGTATTGTTGATCTTTCACCGGTAAATCATGTAAAGAATATTTTGTTGCTATCTCAGCCTGGAATGACAGTTGGTGATTCATTTGCAGATGTGATTTTAGGAAAACAATATCCTTCTGGAAAATTATCTGCAACATGGAGCACATGGGAAGATTATGATTCAGAAATGGATTTTGGCAATCCTGATGACACCGTATATTCAGAAGGGATGATGGTAGGATATCGATATTTTGATACAAAGAAGATTGTACCGATGTATTCATTCGGATTTGGAAATGGATATACCACATTTCGATGGAATGTAACAAACGTAAAGCAACAACATACAAAAATGAATCTATCTGTTAACGTAGAAAATGTTGGTGATTTTAGAGGAAAAGAAGTTGTTCAGGTATATGTATCAATGCCAAGCGGGAAAATTATACAGCCGTATCAAATGCTTGTGGCATTTCAAAAGACAAAAGAGCTCATGCCGGGAGAACAGGATGAATTGAATCTTTGTTTCGATTTACAACAGTTTGCCTCATATGAAAGTGGTACATCTTCACGTATTCTGGAAAAAGGTGATTATGTTGTTTGGGTTGGAACGAGTAGCAGAGATACGCGTGATTGTGCACGAATATCATTGAAAGAGAATATCGTTGTAGAGCAGTTGCAGACAATTGGTCAAGACTCAGTGGATACTTATGGAACAGTTAAACGCTCTGATCAAATCAAAGAATATGAGGATTGGTTTAACAGATTAAGTGATGAGGAACTTGCATACCTCTGTGTGGGGGGATTCCAAGAGAAAGGAAGTCAAAGTATTGTTGGAAATGCTGGTATGAAAGTTGCTGGCGCAGCAGGTGAAACAACAAGTATATTTACGAAAGAAGGGCTTCCTTCGCTTGTAATGGCTGACGGACCGGCAGGACTTCGTCTGAGTCGCCAATATGGTGTAGATGAAGATGGAATTTATGCTGTCGGCGATGAAATACCAGCTGCACTAGTTGAATTTGTTGATGAGAAGATTTTGGCAATGCTTGGAAATTCGAAAGAAGTGAAAAAAGAACGAAATGGTGCGACATATAATCAATATTGTTCTGCGATTCCAATCGGAACAGCTTTAGCACAGAGTTGGAACGTAACTCTGGCAAATGAGTGTGGAAATCTTGTGGGTGAAGAAATGGAGCGATTTGGTGTGAATATCTGGCTTGCTCCGGCATTAAATATCCAGAGAAGTCCATTATGTGGTCGGAATTTTGAATACTATTCGGAAGATCCATTTATAAGTGGAAAGATGGTTGCAGCAATTACAAAAGGTGTTCAGAGTCATCCGGGATGTGGCGTTACGGTTAAACATTTCTGTTGCAATAACCAGGAAACCAATCGTTTTCACTCAAATAGTGTTGTGGATGAACGAACATTGAGAGATCTTTATCTGCGTGGATTTGAAATTGCAATTAAGGAAGCAAATCCTGCAGCAGTCATGACGTCATACAATTTGTTGAATGGAGAACATACTTCCCAGAGAAGAGATCTGAATGTTATGGTTCTTCGAAATGAGTGGGGATATCGAGGTTTGGTTATGTCTGATTGGCTAGTGTCAGGATTTGCTATGGAACATAAGTATCCATCTGCTTGCGCAGCAGGCTGTATCAAAGCCGGAAACGATTTAATAATGCCTGGTGGAGAAGCGGAGATACAGAATATTATGGAGGCATTGCATCATCCGGACAGTAAGTATTCGATTAGCAGAAGGGATTTAGAGGAATGTGCGGCTTCTGTTATTCGAACAGTGAAGGCATTTGTGTAAAAGAATAGCAAACAGGAAGGAATAAAATATGGAAATATATGCAGTAAAAATTAATGGGATTGAAAATCCATTAGGTTATCTATACGATACACTCATCTGCTCTTGGAAGGTGCGCGGGGTATCTGGAAAGAAGCAGACAAATGTTGAGATTCGAGTTGCGTTGGAAGCAAATATGCAAAATGTGATTTACGAGTTGAATTCGCCAGAACTTGATTCATTGGGCGTACCATTAAAATTAGAATTGACTCCTCACACACGATATTATTATCAGATAATTGTGACAACAGATGCAAATGAAACAGTACAAAGTGAGGTGTGCTGGTTTGAGACTGCAAAACTAGCTGAAGAATGGAGTGCAAATTGGATTGGTATTGAAGAAAATGATAGTATTCATCCTGAATTCCTGAAAAGATTTTCAATATCTAAAAAAATCTCGCAGGCGCGTCTGTACATCTGTGGTCTTGGTGTATTCGAAGCACAAATCAATGGTAAAAAGGTTGGAAACGATGTTATGGCACCATTTATCAATGATTATAAAGAGCATATTCAATATTGTACATATGATGTAACAGAACATTTAAGCGAGAAAAACGAAATTTTAGTACAGCTTGGAAAAGGCTGGTATATGGGACACTTCGGCTTAACAAATGTTGCTTATGGCATGAAGACTTTCGGCCTGATTGCAGAAGTTTATATCCAATATGAGGATGGAAGCGTGGAAGTAATCGGAACAGATGAGAGTTGGAATTATCGCGGAAGTGTATTTGAGAAAACATGTATCTATGACGGTGAAACACAAAATTATCTCTTATGGGATGGAAAAGAAAATCCATGGCGCAGTGCGAAAAGAATTGATGCATTGGCAACATTAGTGGAACGCTATTCGCCGGGACTTCATGATATGGAAAGTCTGTCAGTGAAGGATGTGATTCATACACCGGCAGGAGAAACTGTTCTGGACTTTGGTCAAAACTTTGCCGGTGTGGTTGAGTGCACACAGCAGATTCCAAAGGGAACAACTATGAAATGGGAGTTTGGGGAAGTTTTACAGGATGGTAATTTTTATCATGAGAATTATCGAACAGCAAAATCAGAATTTGTCTATACATCGGATGGCTGTGACAGAACGATTCGCCCAAAGTTTACATTCTTTGGATTCCGTTATGTAAAGGTTTCAGGTTTAGAAGAGGTTGATGGCTCTTGCTTCACCGGTAAAGCAATCTATTCGGAAATGGATCGAACAGGAGAAATCGAAACAGGAAATGTTAAAATTAACAGACTTCACGAAAATGTAGTTTGGGGATTGAAATCAAATTTTATAGATATGCCTACGGATTGTCCGCAGAGAGACGAAAGACTCGGCTGGACAGGTGATGCACAGGTATTTTGCCGTACTGCAGGTTATTTGATGGATACACGCAGCTTTTATGCCAAATTTATTCGTGATCTTCGTTCGGATCAGATGCGAAACAACGGAAAAGCTGCTATTTATCTTCCAAATGAATTTCCTGGTCTGTGCGCAAGCGTGTGGAGTGATATTGCTACCTTCTTGCCGGATATGCTTTATGATTACTATGGAAGCAAGGACATGCTTGCATGCCACTATCCATTGATGAAGGACTGGGTGGATTGTATCAGAAGAGAAGACCAGAACAGGGGAGAAAAACATCTCTGGGATTTTGGATTCCAGTTTGGAGACTGGCTTGCTTTAGACGGTGCAACAGAACAGAGTACATTTGGCGCAACAGATTCCGGTTATATTGCTTCAGTATACTACTATGCGTCTACAAGCTATGTGGCAAAAGCAGCAAAGATACTTGGTTATGAAGAGGCAAAGGAATATGAGCAGCTGGCAGAAAGTATTAAGACTGCCATCTTGGATGAATATTTTACAACAAGCGGAAGAATTGCGGTTGATACGCAGACCGGTTATCTTGTTGCATTGAAGTTTGGCATTTATCGTGATAAGAATAAAATGATTGAGGCATTAAGAACTCGTATTAAAAAAGACTGTTATCGCATCAAAGGCGGTTTTGTAGGTGCTACGATGATGAATACTGTTCTAGCTGACTGTGGAATGGAAGATCTTGCATACGATTTCCTATTCTTTGAAGGTTTTCCTGGATGGCTCTATGCAGTAAATCTCGGAGCAACCACTATCTGGGAGCGATGGAATTCAATCTTACCTGACGGAAAGATTAGCGGAACAGGAATGAACTCCTTAAATCATTATTCTTATGGTTCGGTTATGGAATTTGTATATCGTCATTCGATGGGGCTGATTCCGGTAGAACCTGGATTTAAAAAAGTATGTCTTGCGCCAAAACCGGATGTAAGAATGGGTTACTTCAAAGGCTCCTTTGATTCAGCGGCAGGTCGTTATGTATCACAGTGGGAGATTAAGAAAAACGGAGTATTGTCATTCCACATAGAAATCCCATTTGGCTGTGAGGCAGAAGTGGTATTACCTGAGCAGGAAGCAAAAGTGCTTCCTGCAGGAAGTTATGATTTCGAAATTATGACGAAGAGAGATTATCTTGCACTGTATTCCGGAACAACTCCGGTAGAAAGATTATTGGATAATCCAAAGGCAGTAGAAATTCTTGATAAATATCTACCAGGATATATTGCATCCATCGACCGGAATGATTTGGAAGCAATGAATAAATCAATCGTAGATCAGAGAACGCGTGCAATGCTATTCAGACAACCAACGGAAAGTTATGAAAAAGCAATTGAAGAGATTAGCAAAATTCATGTATAAGAGGAGGAAATACTAATGAGCAAAAAGAGTAAAGATATGTCACAAAATGCAAAAGTAGGATTTGGCGAACATCTTGCATACGGTATAGGAGGGGGATTTGCCACAAATGCGGTAAACCTTTTCATCGGTGCATTCTTAATTGTATATCTAACAGAAATTATGAAAATCAATCCGGGTGTTGCTGCGGGAATTGTCGGTGTATCAAAGTTTTTGGATGGTATTTCAGATTTGATTGCAGGACGAATCATTGACAAGACACACAGCAAATTTGGAAAAGCCAGAGTCTGGCTGCTTCGTATGATTCCGTGTACAGTTATTTCGTTACTGTTATTGTATCTGATGCCAAGCAGTCTCACGGGTACGGCACAGATTGTATATGTATTTGTGATGTACAATCTTGTTTCTACAGGATGTTATACATTCAGTTATGTAGCGTTTATGGCATTAAACGGTCTTATGACAACGAATCAGAAATCCCGTGGTTTAAACGGCGGTATCAACATGGTAGGAAATGTAATTGCAAGCTTGCTTGGAAATGCAACGATTATCACTGCATTAAAACTTTTAAGCTCAGACCCTTCGTTCTCACCATATGGAGACAGAACTGGATGGATTAAATTGCTAGTCATCTGGATGATTGTCGGAATGCTTGCGCAGGTTCTGATTGTATTTGGAACGAGAGAACGTGTGATTGAAAATGCAGGTAAAGACGATGGGAAAGAAAGTAAGAAAGCAGAAGTGTCTGTATTTACAACATTAAAAGCACTCTTTAAAAACAAGTATTGGATTTATAATATTATTATTGCAGTAGTGATTCAGTTCCTCATGGGAGCAACCGGATCTACAACATCCTATTATATGACATATGTAGTAGGAGATGCGGAATTCTATCAGGTGTTTTCTACAGCAAATTCTCTGGCAATGCTTGGGTTTATGCTGGTGGGATTCCCAATCATGGCAAAACTTGGAAAGCGTAACGCGGTACTGGGTGGTCTTATTATACGTGGTATTGGTACATTACTTCCATTGTTTTCGAATGCAAAGCCAATTTTGCTTGTAGCAGGTGTGATCGGTGGAGCTGGATATGGGATTGCAGGATGTGCGTTTGCATCTATCATTCAGGATACATTGACTTACGGCGAATGGAAAAACGGTTATAGTATGATTGGTATGGGAAATGCCGCAAACTCTTTTGCAGGAAAAATCGGAAACAGCCTTGGAACTATCGTACTCGGTTTGGTTATGAATGCTTCTGGATATGTAGCAGGAGCTGCGCAGCAGACTGCTTCTGCATTGATAGGATTTAAGGTTATGTTTATCTTCCTTCCGGCAGCAATGATCGTCCTGGCAATCGTTGCAGCAGCTCTCTATGATTTGGATAAAATTTATCCACAGATTGCTGCTGATCTTGCAGAAGGAAAATATGCGCCTGGTGTAACTGTGTATGGTGAAAAGAAAGAGTCATAAAAAGGTGGAAATATTTTGAAGGAAACATTTTTTTCGACAGAAATCGCAGATGGAATTTTTCTGATATCTGTGACAAATAAATCAAATATTGCGATGGAGGAACTGGTAAAACCACAAAAGGCAACTGCAAATTCTTATCTCGTTGTCGGAGAAGAAAAGGCATTGCTCTTCGACTTAGCAATCAATCAGGAAAATCTGTGGGATTACGCGTGCTCCCTGACAGACAGACCGGTTCAATTGGTATTAAGCCATGGACATGTGGATCATATTTTTTATCTGAATAAGAGAGAAGAGGTATGGCTCCATCCCGATGACATGGATATGGTGAAAAATGGAGTTCCCGGAGTGAATGAACCAACTCATCCTTGTCCTGTGTTGCATTCGCTAAATGAGGGAGATGTGATAGAATTGGGAAACAGAAAATTGACGGTTTATCATATTCCGGGACATACACCGGGAAGCATTCTGCTTCTAGATCAAAAAACAAAGCTTCTTTTGTCGGGTGATTCTGTAGCAAGAAGGCTGCTCTTCGGTGTGGGAAGCGATGTAAAAATAGAGCCGTTTTGCCAAAAAGTGGAGCGGTTAAAGAAAATAGATTTTAAGGAAGCATATTCAGCACACGATAGATGTGCTTTGCCAAAAAGTCATCTCAACAGAATGTTGCAGACCATTGAGGAAACTCAAAAAAATGGAAAGAAAATGAAAATTCCGTTTGTAGGTGAATTCAAAACTTATAAATACGGGAAAGAAACAGAGTTGGACTATTGTGATGTTGCAATTTTCACATCGCGAAAAAAGGATAAATAATAGACGCTTTATATCAGAAGTAGAGCAATTGTAAAGGTGAAGACTGATTTCAAAGGATAAATCCGATGAAGTCAGTCTTTTATAAAGCACCAATATTGATTAGCTAGGAGTCAATTGAGAAATCTTATAATATGTTGCAGTTCACGCTGTGCTTCATGTCTTCCAATTTGATATACACGTTCTAATTCTTCCGGTCTGTGTTCCACAGCTCCAATGTTTAGAGCTTCAGGTGGTTGTATTACAAATAGATTTCCGGCATTTTGCTGGGTTTCTATATACTTCAATGTTTCATTGTAGGTAATATGTCGATTACTGAGAGTACGAAGTAATGCAGGATACTTACGTAAGGCAACACGCAATATAGGGAGAAGCGAATTGCGTTCTTTTACAAATCCTTTTGGCTGAGTCAGAATAACTATGTTTTTATTGTAACCCTGTTGTTCCAAAAATCGTATCGGGATGGAATCAGCTGTGCCACCATCAGATAAAGATAAATTATCTATTTTTACAACTTTTGATACAAGAGGCATGGAAGAAGAGGCTCTCATCCATTCAATATCTTCGGTAGTTCCATGCTCACAACGATGATATACTGCATTACCTGTTACCATATCGGTACAAACAACATAGAATTCCATTGGATTGGAAGCAAAAGTATGTGAATCAAAAGGGTCTAATATTTCTGGTACTTCATGATAAGCAAATTGTTCGTTATATAGATTTCCCGTTTGAAGAAATGAACGAAGGCTAACATATCTCGGGTCATTGCAGTATGTTTTGTTATAACGTATTGCACGACCTATCTGCTTTGATTTATAATTGCATCCAAAAACTGCTCCTGCTGATACTCCGACAGCACCATCAAAAACGATGTTGTTTTCAAGGAGAACATCGATTACTCCGGCAGTGAACATTCCACGCATGGCACCGCCTTCCATGACTAACCCTTTTTTTATCTTATTCAAAATATAATCTTCCTTTTTTAATATTAATATGATGTGATAAATTCCTAAGTAGGAGTATACAAGACTTTGAAAATTATTTCAATAACGATAGCGAGCCAAAATCCATGTGGAGTCGAAGTGTTACTGTTCACAGGTACTCTGAACAGTAACGTCGAAGTCACAGCGTGTACTTCTCC
The DNA here is from genome assembly GCA_934309345.1 of uncultured Mediterraneibacter sp. Taxonomy (GTDB): domain Bacteria; phylum Bacillota; class Clostridia; order Lachnospirales; family Lachnospiraceae; genus Mediterraneibacter. Next base: position 42,238 of record CAKRDD010000011.1, read on the forward strand.
AACATGAGCAGACTGGCGTCATCTGACAAAAAGTCCTGTGTTGTAAGCATCGATTTCTGCTGTTCAGCGATATCTGAAAGCAGGAGTTTTTCGCTATAATGTTCATCGATGTAGTGCGTGATTTTGCGCATGCGTTTTCCTTTAATCTGAGAGGAGCGCTTTTCTTTTTCAGGAATCAGGCGGTGTGGCTGAGTTTCTAAAAGGTAGAGAAACAATTGATTGATGAAAACAGAGCAGCGGATGGACGAAAACCTATCGTTATCGAAGTATGAGAAAGAAAATAGAAAAATAATCATTCATGCGTTTGTCGTATCTTTCCGCTGGCTTTCCTTGTATTTACCAGTGAAATCGGATATACTAAAGAATAGTCAATCTTTGAAAAATTTGATATTTATAAGAACAAAAACCAAGGAGAAAAAGAATGAGTATATATGATTTGAATGCATATGAAGTGCTCCAGACAGAAGATTTATCTGATCTGAAGTCAAAGGGGACACTTCTGAAGCATAAGAAAAGCGGAGCACGAGTGCTTCTTATGGAAAATGATGATGAGAACAAGGTGTTTACAATTGGATTCCGTACACCACCGTCAGACAGTACAGGAGTTCCACACATTATGGAACATTCTGTTCTGTGCGGATCGAAAGAATTCCCGGTGAAGGATCCGTTTGTTGAGCTTGTGAAAGGTTCTCTGAATACATTTTTGAATGCGATGACTTATCCGGACAAGACAGTATATCCGGTGGCAAGCTGCAATGACAAGGATTTTCAGAACCTGATGCATGTTTATATGGATGCAGTATTTTATCCAAATATTTATCAGAATGACAAGACATTCCGCCAGGAAGGTTGGAGCTATAAGCTGGATGATCCAGATGGAGAGTTGACAATCAGCGGTGTTGTATACAACGAGATGAAAGGAGCATTCTCTTCTCCGGAAGGCGTACTTGACCGCGTGGTTCTGAACTCTCTGTTTCCGGATAATGCGTATTCCGTAGAGTCCGGTGGAGATCCGGAGGTGATTCCAGAACTTACCTATGAGCAATTTTTAGATTTCCATAGAAAGTATTATCATCCTTCCAACAGCTATATTTACCTGTATGGTGATATGGATATGGAAGAGAAATTAAAATGGCTTGATGAGAAGTATTTATCAGACTTTGAGAATGAACCGGTGGATTCAGAGATTCATCTGCAGAAGCCATTTACAGAGATGAAAGAAGTCGTTCAGGAGTATTCCATCGCGAGTGAAGAGAGTGAGGAGGATAACACCTACCTTTCTTATAATAAAGTGATCGGTACGACACTGGATGAGAAGCTGTATCTGGCATTTGAGATTCTGGATTATGCACTTCTATCCGCACCGGGAGCACCGCTGAAGAAAGCACTTCTGGATGCTGGGGTCGGCAAGGATATCTCAGGATCTTATGACAACGGAGTTTATCAGCCGATCTTCTCTGTGATTTCTAAGAATGCGAATGTAGAGCAGAAGGAAGAATTCGTTCGTGTAATTGAAGATACATTGAAAGATATTGTGAAAAATGGAATCAATAAGAAAGCACTTCGCGCAGGAATCAACTATCATGAGTTCCGTTTCCGTGAGGCTGATTTCGGAAACTATCCGCGTGGACTGATGTATGGACTTCAGTTGTTTGATAGCTGGCTGTATGATGAGACGAAACCATTTATCCACATGCAGGCAATTCCGACATTTGAATTCTTGAAAGAACAGGTGGAGACAGGATACTTTGAAGAACTGATCCAGAAATATCTCCTGGATAACACACATGGTTCTATCGTGATCATTAAGCCGGAGCGTGGACGTACTGCAAGAATGGATAAGGAACTTGCAGATAAGCTCCAGGCATACAAAGAGAGCCTGTCAAAGGATGAGATCGATGCACTTGTGAAAGCAACAAAAGAGCTGGAAGAATATCAGGAAGAAGAGTCTGCACCGGAAGATCTGGCAAAGATCCCGGTACTTGGCCGCGAAGATATTTCCAGAGAGATTGCACCGATTTATAATAAAGAACTTGAGACAAGTGGTGTGAAGCTGGTATATCATGAGGTTGAGACGAATGGAATCGGATACACGGCATTACTGTTTGACCTCTCCGGAATTCCGGAAGAGAAGCTTCCTTATATCAGCATTCTGCAGAGTGTACTTGGAATTATTAATACAAAGAATTATGAATACAGTGAACTGTTTAACGAGATCAATGTACACACAGGAGGAATCGGAACTTCTCTGGAGCTTTACACAGACGTGACAAAGGTAAAAGAGAAAGAATTCCGTGCGACATTTGAGATCAAAGGTAAAGCACTGTATCCGAAGATGGATGTTCTGTTTTCTATGATGCGTGAGATTCTGATGGAATCTGATCTTGGGGATGAGAAGCGTCTGAAAGAAATCTTAGCAATGTTGAAATCCAGACTGCAGATGTCCTTCCTGTCATCCGGACATACGACAGCAGCCCTTCGTTCCCTGTCTTATACTTCACCGATGGCGAAGTTCAAAGATGATACAGATGGAATCGGTTACTATGAGGTTGTAAAGGAACTGGAGGAAAACTTTGAGGAGAAGAAAGCAGAACTGATTGAAAACTTAAGACAGATTGCACAGCAGATTTTCCGTAAGGATAATCTGATCATTAGTTATACTTCATCAGCGGATGGTCTTGCACCGATGGAAGAAGCATTTGCAAAGATTGCAGACACACTTCATACAGAGGAAAAGGAAGCAGAGACACCGTGTGAAATTCATTGTGTGAAACGCAACGAGGGATTCAAGACATCTTCAAAAGTTCAGTATGTTGCAAGAACGGGTAACTTTATCGACCGTGGTGTTGAGTATACAGGAGCACTTCAGATTCTGAAAGTCATCTTGAGCTATGATTATCTGTGGCAGAATGTCCGTGTGAAGGGCGGAGCTTACGGATGCATGAGCAGCTTCAATCGTATTGGAGAGGGATATCTGGTATCTTACCGCGACCCGAATCTGGAGAAAACAATGGAAATCTACGAGGGAGTTGTAGATTATCTGAAGAACTTCAACGTAGATGACAGAGATATGAATAAGTTTATTATCGGAACGATCAGTAATATCGACCGCCCGATGAATCCGGCAGCGAAGGGAAGCAGATCAATGAATCTTTATATGAATCATGTATCTGCTGATATGATTAAGGAAGAGAGAAATCAGATCCTTGATGCACAGCAGGCGGATATCCGTGCACTTGCCGATGTACTGCAGGCACTGCTTGATGCACATGAACTTTGTGTGATCGGAAGTGAAGAGAAGATTGAGGAGCAGAAAGAGATGTTCCTTGAAATAAAGACACTTTAAGATGGAAAAAGAAAGGAAAAAGTATGCAGGATAATTTTAAATCAGGATTTGTCACACTGATCGGAAGACCAAATGTTGGAAAATCTACTTTGATGAATCGTCTGATCGGACAGAAGATTGCAATCACATCAAATAAACCACAGACAACAAGAAACCGTATCCAGACTGTTCTGACAACAGAGGAAGGTCAGATTGTGTTCGTAGATACACCGGGAATTCACAAAGCAAAGAATAAACTTGGTGAGTATATGGTAAATATTGCAGAACGTTCTTTGAATGAAGTGGATGTTGTACTTTGGCTTGTAGAGCCATCTACATTTATCGGTGCAGGTGAGAAGCATATTATTGAGCAGTTAAAGAAGGTAAAGACACCGGTTATTCTTGTTATCAATAAAGTTGATATGGTGAAGAAGGAAGAGGTTCTTACTTTTATTGATGCATATCGCAAGGAATGTGATTTTGCAGAAATCGTTCCGGTATCTGCAAGAAGAGGCGATAATACGGATGAGCTTGTAAATGTAATTATGAAATATCTTCCATACGGACCGCAGTTTTATGATGAAGATACAATCACAGACCAGCCGGAGCGCCAGATCGTGGCAGAGATTATCCGCGAGAAAGCATTGCACAGCTTGAATGAGGAGATTCCACATGGAATCGCAGTAGCAATCGATCAGATGAAGATGAACCACAAAGTGTGTCATATTGATGCTACAATCATCTGCGAGAGAGATTCCCATAAAGGGATCATCATCGGAAAGCAGGGAAGTATGCTGAAAAAAATCGGAAGTACTGCAAGATTTGAGATCGAGCGTTTGCTGGATTGCAAAGTAAATTTGAAGCTGTGGGTGAAGGTTCAGAAGAACTGGAGAGACAGTGATTATATGATGAAAAATTTTGGATACAGGGAAGACGAGATGTAAGCCCTGAAATGCATTTGCGGTAAATTCTGAAGAAATTCTAAAGAAAAAAGTGCTGTTCCTTAAAGAATGGCACTTTTTTCTTTAATAAATGCCAAAGCCTATTGTTATTATGAAAAAGTGGGATAAAATGATGTAAGTACATAGCAATGGAGCAATCCGGTTACATCATAAAATGGGAAAAGAATGGAGAAAACAAGAAGTGAGACAAAGGACAGGGAATCTGGACAGAAAGAGAATAATAGAGATCTTACTCCCGCCGGTAATTGCTTTTCTGGTGAATTCAGCTGTCTACTGGGGAGCACCGAGATTGACAAATACAAGTGAGTACCATAACCTGTCACTTGCATTAGATACAAAGATCCCATTGATTCCGGCATTTATTCTTGTTTATTTTGGATGTTATATTTTCTGGGTAATTAATTATCTGCTTGTATCATTGCGGGAGGAAGAGATAAAATACAGATTCTTTACGGCTGATTTGTATGCAAGAATCATTTGTTTTCTGTTTTTTGTGTTTTATCCGACAACAAATGTAAGACCAGAACTTGTCGGAAACGGAATTTTTGTTCAGGGCATGCGTTTTTTATATCAGATTGATGAACCGGTGAATTTATTTCCATCAATCCATTGTATGGCAAGCTGGTTCTGTTGTATTGGAATCAGGGGAGATAAAAAAGTACCGGTGTGGTATAAGATCGTATCTGTAATGATCGCAGTGTTGGTCTTTGTTTCTACGCTTGTAACAAAACAGCATGTAATTGTGGATGTGATCGGTGGAGTTGCGGTAGCGGAATTGACCTGGTTTGTAAGCTGTCGGACAAACGGATGGAAAATTTACAGAAATCTGGTTCGTAAAGCAGGAGGAGAAAATGGAAAATAAAAAGAAAATGATATTTAATGTACTTTTTCTCTTTCTTGTCTTTGCGGCAACACTCTATGGGGTGTTCCGTGGAGAGGATTTAAGCGAGATTGCAGAAATCCTGAAAACAGTGAATTTATACTGGTTGCTTCCGGGTGTTGCCTGTGTGATTATCTTTATCTGGGGAGAGTCAATTATTATATTTTATATGATGCATACGCTTGGTATTCATCTAAAGAAATGGAAATGTTTCTTGTTTTCCTCTGTAGGATTCTTTTTCAGCTGTATCACACCATCCGCAACAGGAGGACAGCCGGCGCAGATTTATTATATGAAGAAAGAGAAAATTCCAATCCCGGTATCAACACTTGTGCTGATGATTGTCACGATTACCTATAAGATGGTTCTCGTTGTGATCGGTCTTGGACTTATGATCTTCGGCCGGGGATTCATCAGAACACATATGTATGATATCCGTCATATTTTTTATCTTGGAACAGGACTAAATGTATTTTGTGTGGCTTCTATGCTGCTCCTTGTATTTCATCCGGTGCTTGCACGTTCTATTCTTGTGAAAGGGATGGAACTGCTGGAAAAAATGCATCTGATGCGACATAAGAGTACAAGAATTGAGAAACTGAATGCATCAATGGATCAGTATCATACAACAGCGGTTTATCTGAAAGATCATATGATGGTGCTGGTTAATGTATTTGCAATCACACTATTTCAGAGGTTCGCACTGTTTACAGCAACCTGGTTTGTATATAAGGCATTTGGACTGTCCGGAACGAATGCATTCGTGATCATTCTTCTGCAGTCTGTGATTTCAGTTTCTGTGGATATGCTGCCACTGCCGGGTGGTATGGGAATCAGTGAAAAACTGTTTTCGATGATTTTTGAGCCGGTTTTTGGAAGTGCACTTTTGATTCCGGGAATGATCTTAAGCAGAGGACTTGGATATTATACAGAATTATTGATCAGTGCAATTTTTACGATCGTGGCGAATTTTACAATAGGAAGAAACTTAAGGAAGCATAAATAAAAGGAGAGTTATTCTGATAAGAATAAAAACAAGGGGGAAATAAAATGTTAGGTGTTTATGATTACACGGTTATACTTACATATATCAGTCTGTGGATTTCGATTGGCGGGATGATGCTGTCATTGAATGGACATCTGGATCTTGCAGTATTGTGTCTTGCACTGTCTGGTCTGTGTGATATGTTTGATGGGAAGATTGCAAGAACAAAGAAGGATAGAACAGAAATAGAGAAACGTTTTGGAATTCAGATTGATTCATTGTGCGATATTGTCTGTTTTGGAGTTGGGCCGGCGATCATCTGTTATTGTATGGGAATGAATGGGATTGTCGGTATTCTTATTCTTATGTTTTATGTGTTGGCAGGATTGATCCGTCTGGCATGGTTTAATGTAACAGAAGAGTGTCGGCAGGATGAGACAACAGAGAACAGAAAGTGTTATCAGGGATTGCCGATCACGTCCATGTCGATTACATTGCCGATTCTTGTTGTGCTTCGTCCATTTCTGCACTGTGATTTCAGAATTGCACTGCATGCGATGGTTCTTCTTGTAGGACTTCTGTTTGTTACGGATTTTAGATTAAAAAAGCCGGGAAATAAGACACTTTCTGCATTAGTCGGAGTAGTAGCGGTTGCAGTAGTCTGGACATTGAGACGAAGATTCATGTAAGAGGATAGATTATGATTTATGCAGACAGAAACGGAAACAGAACTGAGAAAACAACAGGACAGGACAGATTCCTGGAATATATCTATGGACATACACTGACAAGAATGATGCTGAAACCATTGCTTGGCTGCGGGGTGTCCCGACTTGGCGGAAAAGTGCTGGACAGCAGAGCATCCAGGCTGTTGATTCCATCGTTTGTCAGAAAGAATCAGATTGATCTGTCAATCTATGAGAAGAAACATTATTCTTCTTATAATGACTTTTTTACGCGTAAGATTTTAGCGGAGGAACGTCCGATTGACAGAAGAAAAGAAGTGCTGGTCAGTCCTTGTGACGGAAAAGTGACAGTTTGTCCGATTCAAAGGGATGGGCTTTTTCTTATCAAACAGACACAGTATACAGTCCGCAATCTTCTGAAGGATGAAAAGCTTGCAAAACGCTATGAAGGTGGAACAGCTTATATAATCCGTCTCACGGTAGATGACTACCACAGATATTGTTATGTGGCGGATGGTGTGAAATCTGCACAGCGAAAGATCAGAGGAGTCTTTCATACAGTGAATCCGGTGGCGAATGACTATGCTCCGATTTACAAGATGAATACAAGGGAATATTGCCTTGTACAGACAGAAGAACTGGGAACCGTTTTGCAGATGGAAGTCGGTGCTCTTATGGTTGGACGGATTAAGAATCATAAAAAGAAAGTATCTGTCGTACACAGGGGAGAAGAAAAAGGAATGTTCGAGTTTGGAGGTTCTACAGTCGTTCTTTTGACAGAACCTGGGAAAGTGCAGGCAGATGAAGATCTGGTGAGAAATAGTGCAATCGGTGCAGAGACATTGGTAAAGATGGGGGAGAAAATCGGTGAAAAATGCTAGAAAGAACCGTTTTAGGACGAGAACTGAGGATTTCCTATAGCTTTCTAAATTAAAGTGTGCTAAAATGGCTGTGTTTGTTGATGAAACACAGCCATTTTATGCAAATATGCAGAGAAAATTTTTCGTATCAATATGGAGATAAGACAAAGAGAAGGAGGAAAATTCAGGTGAAAAAGAGAAGAGTGCTTGCAGTTCTTATGATTGTTGCACTTGCAGTTGCTTCTTTTTCCGGTTGCGGAAAGAAGAAGGAAAAGGAAGAGCCAAAGAAAGAGACAAAGCAGGTAGTGCAAGAGGAAGAAGAGCCGGAAGAAGTAGAAGAAGAGCCGGAAGTGAATCATGAGACATTTGCTATTTTTGGAGTTGACTCCAGGGAGAATAATCTTGGTAAGGGAACAAGATCAGACTCATTGATGGTGGTAAATGTAGATAATACGAATAAAAAAGTGTATGTTGCTTCTGTTTACAGAGATTGTTATGTACAGATTGAAGGCCATGGTCTGGATAAGATCACACATGCACACTCTTTCGGTGGACCGGAGCTTGCAATGGATACATTGAATACAAACTTCGATCTGGATATTCAGAAATATATTACAGTTAATTTCATGAATGTTGCAGAACTGGTTGATGATATGGACGGAATCGAGCAGGATATCACAGAAGAAGAAACAAAGTATATCAATGGTTATATAGATGAACTTAATGGAATCAGGGGAACATCTTCTGCACACATTACAGAAGCTGGCACTTATACATTAGATGGAACACAGGCGGTGGCATTTAGCCGTATCCGTTATACAGAAGGCGGAGATTATAAGAGAAGTGAAAGACAGAGAACGGTTCTCTTTAAGATTTTCTCAAAAGCACAGGATCTTGATAAAGCGAAGAAGATTGATATTGCCAAGAGCATGCTTGATAAAATTAATACCAACTATTTAGAGAGCGAAGTGCTTCGTCTTTTGAGTACAATCACAGAATACAAGGTGGAAGCAATGGATGCATTTCCAAAGGTATTTTATTCTGGCAAGATTAATGGTGTTTTCTATGAAGTTCCAGTTACACTGAATGACATGAGTACACAGATGCATACATTTTTGTATCCGACAGAAACGTATACACCTTCTGAGACAGTTCAGTCTATCAGCGCTCAGGAGAGCGCAGTGGCGCCGACAGCGAATAATGATTTTACACAGCAGTAAGAGCTGGATGTAAACTAATTTTTGAAAAGAGTTGTGAGAAATAGAGAATAATCTCGTTTCTCACAGCTCTTTTTTGTATATTAGGAAAGTGCTTTCCTAATATACAAAAAACGCTCCGCTAAGGATGCGCACTGCGGCGTACAATGTAGATGTCGCAAGCGACCGCCGCAGGCGCAAGAATGTGCAAGGCACATTCTTTGTTCTATATGAAAAGTAATGTTTTGACATACAAAAATGTTCTACTCAGGATGCAATTACTTCCAATTTTATGAAATGTGTGTTATCCTAGCATTGAATGTTACTTGAACGTTTAACTAAGATAAGAAAAAGAAAAGGTTAGATAAGGGGTAAGAAAATGAAATACGAGAAGATGAACAATCTCTTCCTGCGTCAGTCCTATCTGGATTCCTGGGAAGATTATGAAAGAAGTTTAAAGAAAAAAAGCTTCATCAAATGGGATTATATTATATTGACAGCATCAAATGAAGCACAGGCAACGGCTTATCGGAATCAGATCGAGAACCGTCTGGAAAAAGGTCTTCTTCCGGAAGAGACAAAGTATGCGGTTCTTCCAGATCCGGAGGGAAAACGTGTGGGATCCGGAGGAGCTACATTTCAGGTGATGCGTTATATTGCAGAACAGGAGCCGGAGAGAGAGAATCCTTTTAAGAATCGTAGAATCCTTGTGATTCATTCAGGTGGTGACAGCAAGAGAGTGCCGCAGTATTCTGCAATTGGCAAGCTTTTCTCACCGGTTCCAAGAGAATTGCCGGATGGAAGAAGCTCTACTTTGTTTGATGAGTTTATTGTAGGGATGTCAGGAGTTCCATCCAGAATCCAGGAGGGAATGCTTGTTTTGTCAGGTGATGTGTTACTCCTGTTTAATCCGCTTCAGATCGATGCGCAGTTTGACGGAGCGGCGGCAATTTCTATTAAAGAGCCGGTAGCTACAGGAAAGAATCATGGCGTATTTCTGAACGACGGACATGATTATGTAAAGTGTTTTCTTCATAAACAGACAGAAGAGCGTCTGCGAGAGATGGGAGCTGTCAATAAAGCAGGAAATGTAGATCTTGATACAGGTGCGGTACTGTTTGGCAGCGCACTCCTGCAGGCATTGTTCAGCCTGATCTCAACAGAGGGTAAAGTAGATGAGAAGAAATTCCGGCAGTTTTGTAATGAAGAAGCAAGAATCAGCTTTTATGGGGATTTTTTATACCCGCTTGCAAATGATTCTACATTAGAAGATTTCTATAAAGAGGCAGCAGAAGGACAGCTCAATGAAGCATTGCATGAATGCAGGACACAGATATGGAATGCGATCCATCATTTCTCGATGAAGCTGTTGTGTCTGTCACCGGCGGAATTTATTCATTTCGGAACAACAAGAGAATTGAGAAGTCTTGTAACAAAAGATGTGCAGGATTACGAGTTCCTGGATTGGAAGATGCAGGTGAATTCAGCAGTGCAAAAAGAAGGATTTGCAGCGCATAATGCTTATGTAGGAAGCCGTGCAAAGATAGGAAAAGAGGCATACCTGGAGAATTGTTATGTTCTTGGTAATTCTGAGGTCGGCGACGGAACCATTCTTTCCCATGTGCGCGTTATGGATCGGAAGGTCCCGGAGCAGATCGTCATGCACGGAATTGAACTGACAGGTGGGAAAAAAGTGATCCGAATCTATGGTGTACCAGATAATCCGAAAGGAAAATATCCGGGTGAGGTTTCATTTCTTGGTACGACATTGAATCAGTTCATGGATCAGAATGAAGTGACAAAAGAAGAACTCTGGAAAGGGGAAGAGACCTATCTGTGGTTTGCCGATCTTTATCCGGTGTGTGATGACCGGGAAGATGCACTTGATATGGCTGGAATTGTTTATAAGATGGCACACGGTACTGCGACAAAAGAAGAGATTTCCAGATGGCGCGAGAGTGAACGTATGAGCCTCTATTCCAGTTTTAATGCAGCAGATATTGAGTCATCCTGCGATCAGGAGAGGTTTCTTGAAAACCGTATTCTTGCAAGATGTTTCATCAGAAAACTGGAGCAGGGAATGTATTATGCGGATGCACTTAAGATATTTGGAAAGCGTGGAATATCGAAAGAAATCTTTAAGTTACTGATGAAAGATGCGGCAGAAGCAGATTTCTCATTGAAGATCCGAATCTATCATGCAGTGTCCTGTTATATGAAAAAGACAAGAACGATTTATGATGATCTGCATTATGATGCACTTGAGAATGACTGTTTCGGAACAATCCAGGAGGTGATTTATGAAGAAGCAGAGAAGAAGCTTCCGGATAGTGCAGGATACAGAATTGCAAAAAATCAGGTTGATATTGCGCTTCCGGTCCGCGTGAACTGGGGCGGTGGCTGGACGGATACACCACCACATTGTAATGAAAAGGGTGGAGTAGTTCTTAATGCTGCAATGAAATTAAGAGGAATCTATCCGGTACAGATCACGGTAAAGAGATTAGATGAGCTTCATGTGGAATTTGAAAGTAAGGATATCGGAGTCTATACAACTGTAGATAGTGCAGCTGAGATTCAGGATTGTCATAATCCATATGATTCATTTGCACTGCATAAAGCAGCTTTGATCGCCTGTGGAATTATCCCGGTCAAGGAAGAAGCAGATCTTCAGGAGATTTTAAAGCGGATGGGAGGAGGAATCTATCTTTCTACCCAGGTTTATGGAGTACCGAAAGGATCAGGACTTGGAACAAGCAGTATCTTATCAGGAGCGTGTGTAAAGGGAATCTTTGAATTCCTTGGTCAGGAGCGTACAGATGCAGAGATCTATGATGTTGTCCTAGGTATGGAGCAGATCATGAGTACCGGAGGCGGATGGCAGGATCAGGTTGGCGGACTGACAGAAGGAATTAAACTGATCTCAACAAAACCGGGGATTGCCCAGAATCTTGTTGTAGAGAAGATAGAAATGCCGGAAGAGGGAAAGAAAGAACTGAAAGAACGTTTCGCATTGATTTATACTGGTCAGAGGCGTCTCGCAAGAAATCTGCTGCGTGATGTGGTTGGTGGTTATATCGGAAGCAGACCAGAATCATTGAAAGCATTAAAGGAGATGAAGGCAATCGCCGTGTTAATGCGTTTTGCGCTGGAGCAGGGAGATATTGATGAATTTGCCAGACTTCTAAACCAGCATTGGGAATTATCCTGTATGCTGGATGCCGGTACAACCAATACCTGTATCGATCAGATCCTTCTTGTATGTGAAGATCTGGTAGATGGTAAGTTTATATCAGGAGCCGGTGGAGGCGGATTCATTCAGGTGATTTTAAAGAAAGATGTGACAAAGGAGCAGCTGCATGAACGTCTGCATGGCGTGTTCCAGGACAGTGGAGTTGATGTGTGGGATTGCGAACTACTTGTTTAACGTATGAGTAAGGTAAGAAATGAAAATTTGACAAAGAATTTCTACATGGTATAATGAGCGAAAAAGAAAGCAGTATATCAGTTAGGAGTAGATTTTTGAAGAGCAATAAGAAAACGAATAGAGAGAAGAACAGGAAATTGACGATGATCTCATTTTTGCCGGCAATCATCTGGCTGATCCTTCTTCTGGTTTTGTCAAGCCAGAATGGACCACAGACAGCAGCAACCAGTCTGCCAATGGCAGAATGGATCCAACAGCACTTTTTTCCACAGGACAGTGTGGATTATGTGCATATGTATCTGAGAAAATGGGCACACTTTATCGTTTATTTCATAGAATCAGGATTATTGGTTCTGGCAATGAAGAATGTGATGAAAGCCTGGAAAGCGGCGTGTGCGGTATTCGGACTTTGTACGATCCTGGCAATTGCAGATGAGGCACACAAGGTTCTGATCGTAGGAAGACACTGTCAGTGGGATGAAGCAGGAATCAATATTGTCGGTGTGATCATGGGAGTGTTGCTGACCTGGAGTATTCTATGGCTGATTCGTTGGGCAAGGGGAACACTTGAAGATTAGAAGGAATATTTTCGCAGAAAGCTTCATATAATGACATCAGGAAGACAAGCTGTGAAAGGGGAAATCGAAAGGTGGTTCTTGGATATATTGTCTGTTTTCTCGGTGGTCTGATTCTGGGCGTAGTCCTTATGTGTTTGCTTCAGATAAAGAGATGATTTGAGAGAGAGGTTGAGAGGCCTCTCTTTTTTGTATATCGGGAAAGTGTTTTCCTGATATACAAAAAATACTTCGTTTAGGATCTGCACAAATCCGAAAAAACACTTGTTGTTGTTTTACATAATCTTAACATTTGGTTGATTTCAGACTTTACATTTCTTACGTAACATATGTACTGTGCTTGAGGGAAGCACAAAAGGCTGCAGAACATAAAAAAGAAAATGCAGCGGGATTAGAAATGTGTATGAAACGTAAAGGAGATAATTAACATGAAAATGAAAAAGTTTATCGCATTACTTACAGTAGCAGGTATGACAGCAACAATGGCAGTTGGATGTGGAAGTTCATCAAACGGAACTTCAGATAATGCAGCAGATACAAATACAGAGAGCAGTGACAGCTCATTAAGCGGAACAATCACAGCAGCTGGTTCATCAGCACTGAAACCACTTGCTGATGATGCAGCAGATTCGTTCTTAAATGATCATCCGGATGTATCTATCACAATCGATGCAGGCGGTTCAGGAGAAGGACTGAAGCAGGTATCAGAAGGGACTGTAGATATCGGTAACTCTGATGTGGCAGCAGAAGATAAACTGGATGAGACAGCAGCAAAAGAGCTTGTAGATCATCAGGTATGTGTTGTAACTATGGCACCGATCGTAAACAAAGATGTTGCAGAAGCAGGTGTTAAAAGCCTGACAAAAGAGCAGTTGATCTCCATCTTCACAGGAAAGACAACAAACTGGAAAGATGTTGGAGGACCGGATGAGGATATCGTTCTTGTAACACGTCCTGAGTCTTCAGGAACAAGAGCAACATTCCAGAAATATGCACTGGACGGAAAAGAAGAAGCTTCTAACACATCCATGGAAACAGATGATTCCGGAGTTCTTCTTACAAATGTAAAGAGTACAAACGGAGCAATCGGTTATGTAGCACTTTCTTATCTGACAGGAGATGCAGGTGTTGAGACAGTAGCAATTGATGATGTTGAGCCAACACTTGAGAATACTTACAGCGGAAAATATCCTGTATGGACATTCGAGCATATGTACACAAAGGGTGAACCAAATGAAGTGACAAAAGCATTCCTTGATTATATCACAGGTGATGAATATGGCGCTCAGATGGAGAAACTTGGTTATGGTGTTGCATCTAAGATGACTGTAACAGAGCACTAATAGCATAAAGTGAAAAGCTATGAAATGTACTGCGTGTTCCGGGAAAAATCAGAACAGCAGTACATTTCACTGATAAAAGGTGAAAATATGAAGAAACAAAACATGTTTACAAAAGAGTATGCATGGAGAGGACTGATGACAGCGGGCGGATTGCTTGTTATTACCATCACAATCTGTATCGGAGCCTTTCTTATATATAAGGGATCCGGTACATTTACGATATTTGGTCATTCCATATTTGAATTCTTAGGATCGACAGACTGGAACCCGGAAGATAATGCACAGGGTGGTGGAACAGTCGGAGCATTAATCTTTATCGTGGGTTCTCTATGTACATGTGGTCTGGCACTTCTGATCGCGACTCCATTTGCAGTAGGTTCTGCAATCTTTATGATTGAGATCGCGCCGAAATTCGGAGAAAAGTTTTACAGACCAATCGTTGAAATTTTTGCAGGAATTCCATCAGTTGTTTATGGATGGGTTGGACTTACAGTCCTGATTCCGGCAATTAAGAAAGTATTTCATTTACAGGTTGGACATTCAGTTCTTGCGGCAGGGATTGTTTTGGCACTGATGATCTTCCCGACCATCAGTAATGTGGCGGCAGATTCCATTCATTCTGTGCCAAAAGATTACCGTATGGCAGCCTACGGACTGGGTTCTACAAGATGGCAGTCCATTTATAAAGTTGTCATTCCGGCAGCAGGTTCAGGAATTCTTTCAGGAATCATTCTCGGACTTGCCAGAGCATTCGGTGAGGCACTTGCGGTTGCAATGGTGATCGGACAGACAACAGCTCTTCCAAAGGGATTATTCTCCACAACAAAGAGTTTGACTACAGAAATCGCAGCACAGATGGGAAATGCAACGGAGGGTGGTGAGATGAAGACAGCACTCTGGACAATGGCATTGTTATTGTTCTTATTATCTCTGTTATTCATCCTGCTGATCCATTATTTCTCAAGACCGAAGAAAGACAAAGAGTAAGGGGGAGCAAATAGATGAATCGAGTACAACGTGCGCGTGGAATAAATCAAATAATGACCGGCGTGTTTTATCTGATCGCAGTGTTCTTCTTTACATTATTGATTGGATTTGCATCTTATGTAATTATCAAAGGATTTACAGGAGCAACACCGGAGATGTTTGCCTTTGCGAGAAAAGGAAGCATCGGAAACCAGTTGTTCAATACAATTTATCTGGTATTTATTTCGCTGTTATTCTCCATTCCGCTTGGAGTGACAGCCGGAATCTATCTGGCAATGTATGCGAAGAAAGGATTTCTTACAAAATTTCTAAGAATCTGTATTGAGACACTTTCTTCTCTTCCGTCCATTGTTGTTGGATTGTTTGGATATCTGGTATTTCTTGTGTTTTTCGGACTTGGAAAGAGTCTTCTCGCAGGAGCATTATCAGTTTCCATTCTGGCGATCCCAGTTATCACAACAACGACAGAGGACGCGATTAATGGTCTGCCGGGACATTACCTGCAGGCAAGTCTTGGACTTGGAGCAACAAGATGGCAGTCCATTTATCATGTGTTGATCCCGGCGTGTATCCCAAGAATCATGACAGGTGTCATCCTGGCAGCAGGAAGAGGATTTGGTGAGGCGGCAGCACTTCTGTATACAACAGGATCAGGAACAGATCTGCGCTGGAACAACTGGAATCTGACATCCCCAACCTGCCCGCTGAATATTTTCCGTCCGGCAGAGACATTGTCATTGCAGATCTGGGGACTTCAGATCAATGGACAGGATCCGAATCTTGCAAACCTGTCAGCAGCAATCCTGATGATTCTTGTTCTGCTATTCAGCATTGGCGCAAATGCATTGAGCCGACACATTAATAAGAAGAATTTAGGAAACTAAAGACAGAAAATGAAAGAGGAAGCCAACTGATAATTTCTATGTCAATCATTTCGTTGACTGGCATGTAGAAAGGATAATTAATAAAAATGGAAGCAAAAAAAGCAAATGATTATAAATTTGATATCAGCCATCTGAATCTTCATTATGGAGACTTCCATGCACTCAAAGATGTGAATATGAAGATCGAGGCAAATAAGATCACTGCATTTATCGGACCTTCCGGATGTGGAAAATCTACATTTCTGAAGACACTGAACCGTATGAATGACCTGGTGGAAAATTGTAAGATTGATGGAAATGTTCTGCTCGACGGCAAGGACATTTTCAAGGAAATGGACGAGATCACACTGCGTCATCGTGTTGGAATGGTATTCCAGCAGCCAAACCCATTTCCAAAGAGTGTGTATGATAATGTAGCTTATGGACCAAGAATCGCCGGAATTAAGAAAAAATCTCAGTTGGATGAGATCGTAGAGAGAAGTCTTCGTCAGGCAGCAATCTGGGATGAACTCAAAGACCGTCTGAATAAAAGTGCACTCGGACTTTCCGGTGGACAGCAGCAGAGACTTTGTATCGCGAGAACACTGGCAGTTGAGCCGGAAGTAATTCTGATGGATGAGCCGACATCCGCACTGGATCCAATCTCAACATCTAAGATTGAAGACCTTGCGATGGAGCTGAAAAAAGATTATACTATCGTTATGGTAACGCATAATATGCAGCAAGCTGTCCGTGTATCAGATAACACAGCATTTTTCCTCTTAGGAGAAGTGATTGAATATAATGACACTGAGAAATTGTTCTCCATTCCTGAGGATAAGAGAACTGAGGATTACATCACAGGGAGGTTTGGTTGATTTATGCGGAACAGATATGATATGCAACTGCATCTTTTGGATACACAGCTTACACATATGGGTGAATTGTGTGAAGCAGCAATTGCAAAGGTAACACAGGCGTTAAAGGACGGCAGCACAGAACAGGCCCAGGTTGTGATCAAGGAAGATGAAGAGATCGATCAGATTGAAAAAGATATCGAGAGACTTTGTCTGAAACTTTTGCTTCAGCAGCAGCCGGTTGCAAGAGATCTTAGAAGAATCTCAGCAGCACTTAAGATGATCACAGATATGGAACGTATCGGAGATCAGACTTCTGATATCGCGGAGATCATCATTTCCTCCGAGTGGGAGAAGATGGATGAGAATCTTGATAAGCTGACAGCAATGGCAACTGGAGTAAGCAAGATGGTACGCAACAGTGTAACAGCATATGTCGAAAAAAATCTTGAACTTGCCCGCACAGTTATGAAAGATGATGATGAGATCGATGTTTATTTTGATGAGATCCGAGATCAGATGATTCAGTTGATCCGTGAGGCTGACAGCCGTGATGGAAGAAAAATCTTTGATCTGATCATGGTGACAAAATATCTTGAGCGAATTGGAGATCATGCGACCAATATTGCCGAGTGGGTAGAATTTGCAATTACAGGAGTGCATAAGGATAGTGCTGTAATGCATCAGTAAGGAGAGAAAGTAGTATATGATTTTTTGTGTAGAAGATGACGATAATATTCGCGAACTTGTAATCTACACTCTGGAGACAACCGGGCTGGAGGCCAGAGGATTCGCAGACGGGACAGCATTTATGGAGGCTTTGGCGTTTGACACGCCAGAGCTTGTTTTGCTTGATATTATGCTTCCGGGGGAAGATGGACTTGAGATTCTAAAGAAACTGAAAAATTCATCAAAGACAAAGGATATTCCTGTAATCATGGTGACAGCGAAGGGGTCAGAGTATGATAAGGTAGTAGGACTTGATTCAGGGGCAGATGATTACGTGACAAAACCATTCGGTATGATGGAGCTGATCTCCAGAATCAAAGCGGTATTAAGAAGAAGTGGAAAACAGCAGGATAAGACAAAACTTTCTGTCGGTGGAATCAGCTTAGATACGAAGAAACATGAAGTAAAAGTAGACGGAGAGAATGTTGTACTGACATTGAAAGAGTTTGAGTTACTTGAGAAACTGATGCGCAATCAGGGGATCGTGCTGACAAGAGACCAGCTTCTGACAGAGATCTGGGGATATGATTTTGATGGAGAGACGAGAACGGTTGATGTTCATATCCGGACACTCCGCCAGAAGTTAGGTGAGCAGGGCAGTCTGGTCAAGACAGTTCGTGGTGTTGGATATCGGATCGGTGGAGAAGCGTAATACAAGTCTGGAGGATATGAGAAAGTGAGAAAACGAATTCAGAAAAGCATGATGTTTATACTGATTGCAATTTTAGTTCCGATATATCTGATCATGTCTGTTGTTGTGTATCAGCGGAACCTGAAGATCCTTGAGGGTGAGATCAAACAAGAAGCAGCGTATATCAAACGGGCAGTCGATCTGTCAGGAACAGAGTATCTTGCACAGCTGGATGATGTGGATCAGGGAACGCGAGTGACGCTGATCGCATCTACGGGAGATGTTCTGTATGATTCCAGAAATGATGGAAGTACGATGGAGAATCATAAGACCAGAGCCGAAGTACAGCAGGCTCTGAAGAATGGGACAGGCGAGAAGATCCGTATGTCAGATACCGTAAGCAAAGAATTGTATTATTATGCGGTTCTTCTGGATGATGGGAACGTTCTCCGTGTTTCAAAATCAATGGATAGTCTGATGTGGACTTCATTAAATATTTTGCCGGTGGTTATAGGGATTGGAATCATTGGACTTGTACTTGCCTGGTTTCTTGCAAAATGGCAGACAAACAGACTGATGGAACCTGTAATTCATCTGGATTTGGAAAACCCATTGGATAATGTTGTATATGAGGAGATGACCCCGCTTTTGGAAGCTATGGACAAGCAGAATAAAGAAAAAGAAGCTGTGGCCAATATGCGTAAAGAATTCTCTGCAAATGTATCCCATGAGCTGAAAACTCCGCTCACTTCGATTTCCGGATACGCAGAGATCATGATGAATGGACTCGTGCGTCCGGAGGATATTCCGAGATTTTCTGAGACAATTTATAAGGAGGCACGTCGGCTTTTGACATTGATTGAAGATATTATTAAAATATCAAAGCTAGATGATGAATCTGTTGAGCTTGAGAAAGAAGATGTAGATTTATTTGAACTGACGAGAGAAATTGTCAGTCGGCTTTCTCTTACAGCGGCTCAGCGGAATATTCATATGGAACTGACAGGAGAATCTGTGAAAATACATGGAATCCGTCAGATTCTGGATGAAATGATCTATAACATTACAGAAAATGCTGTAAAGTATAATAAAGAAAATGGAAATGTAACCATTTGGGTAGGAAATACACTGGAAGGACCGAAAGTCCGCGTGAGTGATACAGGGATTGGAATTCCAAAAGAACATCAGGATAGAATTTTTGAACGATTCTACAGAGTTGATAAGAGCCATTCGAAAGAACGGGGTGGAACAGGACTTGGACTGTCGATCGTGAAGCATGGAGCAATTCTGCATGGGGCGAAAGTTCAGGTGGATAGTGAGTACGGAAAAGGAACAAGAATGGAGATTATATTTCCTGAGAAATAAAATAGTGCTGTTTTACGCAGGAGAAGAGGAAGAAAACCTTCCTTTTCTTCTGCGTTTTTGCTTGAATCAAACAAGAGGTTGTGCTAGGATAGATATAACAAGTGGAAAATATCCCCT
This sequence comes from uncultured Mediterraneibacter sp., assembly GCA_934309345.1. Lineage (GTDB taxonomy): Bacteria > Bacillota > Clostridia > Lachnospirales > Lachnospiraceae > Mediterraneibacter. The sequence goes on from CAKRDD010000011.1 coordinate 62,026, forward strand.
GCGGCTGATTTTACGTTACTGTTCACTCCTGTGTCAATCACTCCGCTGATTGACACGGAGGATGCGTGTTTTGACTTGAATGCATCTCGCCCCATCGCCAAAGGCAATTTAAAATGGCGAGATGCGTTGCTGGTCGCACATCGTGTGAGCAGTAACGATTTTACAGAAGACAGCAGGAGATCTGTTTTACACGAAAGAGAAAGGGGCTACGCGTATGCTGATAGAAGTTGATTTCAACAGTGATGAGGCGATTTACATTCAATTGTGTAACCAGATCATTCTTGGTATTGCTATGTCAGATATTCAGGAAGGGGATTCACTCCCATCTGTCAGGCAGCTTGCGGATACGGTTGGAGTGAATATGCATACTGTGAACAAAGCATATCATGTGTTGAAGCGGGAAGGATATATCAGTCTGGATAAACGCAGAGGTGCAGTGATCGCAGTTGATGTAGATAAACTTCAGCAGCTCGAAGCGATGAAAGAGCAGTTAAGGATCGTACTTGCGCGAGGGCGTTGCAAGAATATCTCACGGCAGGAGGTTCATGGGTTGGTAGATGAGATATTTGACGAGTATGAGCTGCACGAGAACCGGTAGCAGAGAAGTAGAAAGACATAAGGGAGATATATATGCAGATTTCATATACAAAGTCGGCGCAGCATGCGCTTAAGTATGCGGCTAGAGCTGCCAGAGAGATGAAGCATCCGTATATCGGAACAGAACATTTGCTTCTGGCATTGAGAGAAGAATATACAGGAGTGGCAGGACAGGTACTTGCGAACAGTGGAGTAGAGTCGGAGAAGATCCTGAAGCTGATGGATGAGCTGATCACTCCGGCAGAAGAACATCCGGCAGCGAAAGGAAAGAGATTAGAAGAGAGTCCGAGACTCCAGTATCTGTTAGAGAACAGCGCGAAGGAGTGTAAAAGACTCCGTACAACGGAAATCGGAACAGAACATCTCCTTCTTGCGATGATACGTGATGTGGATTGTGTGGCAGCAAAGATTCTGATCACATTGAATGTGAATCTTCAGAAATTATTCCAGAGCATTATGAATGCAGCAGGGATCGATCCGAAGATCTATCAGGAAGAACTTCAGGAGGATAATCGCGGAAGCGGTGCGATGATGGAGCAGTACTGTACGGATCTGACAGAACGTGCGGCAGAAGGAAAAATGGATCCGGTTGTGGGAAGAAACCAGGAAATTTACCGTCTGATGGAGATTTTAAGCCGCAGGACAAAGAATAATCCATGCCTAGTCGGTGAACCGGGAGTTGGTAAGACAGCAATTATTGAAGGTTTAGCACAGAGAATCGCATCCGGTGTGGTTCCGGAGAAGATGAAAGATAAGAAGATTTACAGTCTGGATCTTCCGGGACTGATTGCTGGTTCAAAGTACCGTGGTGAGTTTGAAGAGCGTATGAAAGGCCTGATCTCAGAAGTAGAGGCCTGTGGAAATGTGATTCTGTTCCTTGATGAGATCCATACGATGATCGGTGCCGGAGGCGCAGAAGGAGCGATTGATGCATCCAGCATTCTGAAACCTTCATTGGCGAGAGGTGAGATGCAGTTGATCGGTGCAACTACGATTGCAGAATATCGGAAGTACATTGAGAAAGATGCAGCACTTGAGCGAAGATTCCAACCGGTGACGATTGAAGAGCCGACACAGGATCAGTGTATTGAGATCTTAAAAGGTCTGAAAGAGAAATACGAAGCGCATCATAAAGTTGTGATCGAAGAACAGGCACTGGAGTCAGCAGTACAGCTGTCAGAGCGTTACATCACAGACCGGAATCTTCCGGATAAGGCGATTGATGTTTTAGATGAAGCATGCTCAAAGGTGAGTCTGAAGGGATATGAGGTTCCAGAGAATCTGAAGCAGTTAGAACAGGCAGTGAAAGAACTTGCTTCGCAGAAGGAAGAGAGCATTGAACGGGGAGATTTTGCAGAAGCGTCCCTGATTCAGAAAGAACAGGATGCAGTGCAGAAGAAATTAGACTCAGTGAAGAAACGCTTTGAGAAGAAACAGGCGAAGGCCAACCCACCGGTAACTGTAGATGCGGTTGCAGAAGTGGTGTCTGCCTGGACAAAAGTACCGGTGAGTAAGCTCGCAGAGAGTGATGCCCAGCGTCTGAAGAATCTGGAGCATGTCCTTCAAAAGAGAGTGATCGGACAGGACGAGGCTGTCGGCGCAGTTGCAAGGGCCGTGAAGAGAGGAAGAGTCGGACTGAAAGATCCGAAGCGCCCGATCGGTTCCTTCCTGTTCCTGGGACCAACCGGTGTTGGTAAGACAGAATTATCAAAAGCACTGGCAGAAGCATTATTTGGGAAAGAAGATGCAATGATCCGTGTTGATATGTCAGAATATATGGAGAAACATTCCGTTTCCAAGATGATCGGATCTCCTCCGGGATATGTCGGTCATGAAGAAGGTGGACAACTCAGTGACCAGGTGCGTACACATCCATACTCCGTGATTCTGTTTGATGAGATTGAGAAAGCACATCCGGATGTGTTCAATGTACTTCTTCAGGTGCTGGATGATGGGCATATTACAGATTCTCAGGGGAGAAAGGTTGACTTTTCTAATACTGTAATCATTATGACATCAAATGCAGGTGCGAAAGCAATTGTTGAACCGAAGAAGCTAGGATTTGCGACAAAAGAAGATCCGGCGAGTGATTATAAGAAGATGAAGCAGAATGTGATGGATGAAGTGAAACAGATCTTCCGTCCGGAATTTCTGAATCGAATTGATGAGATTATTGTATTCCATTCACTTGGTAAAGAAGAGATGAAGAAAATTGTTTCTTTGTTATGTAATCAGTTTACTAAACGCCTGGAATCACAGATGAATATTCATCTGAAACTGCGTGAATCTGCGAAGGCTCTCATTGTGGAGAAAGGAACGGATGCGAAGTTCGGAGCAAGACCACTGCGCCGTGCATTGCAGACAGAACTGGAGGATAAGCTGGCAGATGCGATCCTGAACGGAGAGATTCAAGAAGGGGATCATGTGGCAGCAGGAGCATCCAAAAAGGGAATTCATTTTGTGAAGACAGAATCTTAAAATCACATCGAATTGTAAATGTGAAGAATAAATAAAATCTATAGAAAAACTATTTTAAGTAGTATATAATAGGAACATATATATACCCAGGAGGAAATTAAAAATGGCAACAGTGAAAGAATTATTGCGTGCAGAGAACGACGGAACATTAAGCTTTGGAGATTACACTCTTGCATCCAAGACAAAGAAGGACGGATTTGAATTTAAAGGAGATCTTTATAAAGTAAAGACATTTGCGGAGATTACAAAGCTGGAGAAAAATGGAATGTTCGTTTATGAGTCTGTTCCGGGAAGTACAGTAGAGAACTTCAAAGAGACAGACACAGAAGTTGAGTTCACAGTTTCCGCACCGGAAGACGTACAGTTTACATTGGAACTTGAGCCAGAGAGCGAATATGAAGTATTTATCGCCGGAGAGTCTGCAGGTAAGATGGGAACAAACTTAAGCGGAAAATTAAGTGTAAGTGTTGAACTTAACGCAGATCAGAGTGCTGCAATCAAAGTTGTCAAATGCTAATCAGTCAGATTCGGATAGAAACAAGAGTAGTGTAAAAACAGAGGGAAAGGAATTGCAAGATGCGCCTTTCCCTTTTCTAATCTATAAACTTGGCAAGCTGTATTACGCTTGCTTCGAACAGAAAGGAAATTATGAATGGCAAAAGGAAAGAAAACAGTTTACTTCTGTCAGAATTGTGGGCATGAGGAAGCGAAGTGGCTCGGTCAGTGTCCAATGTGTAAGGAATGGAATACATTTGTCGAGGAGAGGATTGACAGTGGCATCACGAAAGGAACGACTGTAGCAGCCAGAGCGGTGAATGAAGCGAAGGTGGTTCCAATCACAGAAGTTTCCGCGGATGATGATACAAGGAATAAGACTGGAATTAAAGAATTAGACAGGGTTCTTGGTGGTGGAATCGTGCCGGGGTCACTCGTTCTGGTAGGAGGAGATCCGGGAATTGGAAAATCAACTTTGCTCTTGCAAGTCTGCCAGAGGATGGCGAAGCAGCAGAAGATTTTATATATTTCAGGTGAAGAGTCTCAGACTCAGATCAAGCTTCGTGCAAACCGTATGGGTGAATTCAGCCAGAATCTGTTGCTTTTGTGTGAGACGAATCTTGGGATTATCCGCAGCGTGATCGAGAAAGAGAAGCCGGAGCTTGTGATCATTGATTCCATCCAGACGATGTACAGTGAAGATGTGAATTCCGCACCGGGAAGTGTCTCCCAGGTTCGTGAGTCTACGAATGTATTTATGCAGCTGGCGAAGGGACTGTGTATCCCAATCTTCATTGTCGGTCATGTTACAAAAGAAGGAACCGTGGCTGGTCCGCGTGTGCTGGAACATATGGTGGATACGGTACTTTATTTTGAAGGAGATCGTCATGCATCTTACCGAATCCTCAGAGCTGTGAAGAATCGTTTTGGCTCTACGAATGAGATCGGTGTCTTTGAGATGAGACAGAATGGACTTGTAGAAGTAGAGAATCCATCCGAATATATGCTGAGTGGAAAACCGGAGAATGCATCCGGTTCTGTTGTAGCCTGTTCGATGGAGGGAACACGCCCAATTCTTCTGGAGATTCAGGCACTAGTTGCAAGAACGAACTTTGGTATGCCAAGAAGAACTGCAGCAGGAACAGATTATAACAGGGTGAATCTTCTGATGGCAGTACTTGAAAAACGACTTGGTATGAATCTTGGAAATTGCGATGCCTATGTAAATATTGCGGGCGGAATCAAGATGAATGAGCCGGCAATCGATCTCGGAATCGTGATGGCACTTGTGTCAAGTTACAGGAATCGTCCGATCGATGAAAAAACGATCGTGTTCGGTGAGGTTGGTCTGAGTGGTGAGGTACGTGCGGTGAATATGCCGGAGCAGCGTGTGGCTGAGGCGAAGAAGCTTGGATTCGAGACGTGTATCCTTCCGGAAGTGTGCATGAAGACGGTGAAGGATGTTAAGGGAATCAAGCTGCTGGGTGTGAAGAGTGTGAATGAGGCTGTGGCGATTTTTTGACGATTGATATATCACAACATTCAAGCCAAAACATGCATCCTCCGTGTCAATCAGCGAAGTGATTGACACGGGAGTGAACAGTAACGTATAATTTGCAATATAAGGTGTAGGAAAGGGGAGATTTTGGTGACAAGTAGAAAAAAACTTCCGATTGGAGTGGATAACTTTGAAAAAATAATCCGTCAGGAGTTTTATTATGTAGATAAAACAAGAATGATTGCAGATCTCCTTAGAAATTGGGGAGAAGTAAATCTATTTACCCGTCCGCGCCGTTTTGGAAAAACTTTGAATATGAGTATGCTTCGGGCATTTTTGGAAATTGGAACAGACCCGGATCTGTTTACAGGACTGGAAATCGCAGAAGAAAAAGAATTATGTGAGAAGTATCTTGGTAAGTTTCCGGTAATCTCCGTTACTTTGAAAAATGTGGAAGGAAATTCCATTGATACAGCAAAAAAATCATTAAAAGATACAATAGGAACAGAAGCGAGAAGATTTGATTTTCTGAATTCCAGTGAGAAACTTACAGGGCAGGAGAAAGAATCTTATAGAGCTTTGACGCTGGTAGAGGAAGATGGAAGCTTTAAGATGTCTGATATTGCATTAGAGAAAAGCTTGCTTCGTTTGACGGATTTATTATCTAAGCATTATGGAAAACAGGTGATTCTGTTGATTGATGAATATGATGTTCCGCTAGATAAAGCATATCAGCATGGATATTATGATTCGATGGTCACATTACTTCGAAATTTATTCGGAAATGTTTTGAAGACAAATGAAAACCTTTATTTTGCAGTATTGACAGGATGTCTGCGTGTGGCAAAGGAAAGTATTTTCACAGGATTGAATAATTTTAACGTGCTTTCAATTACAAATGTTCAGTTTGATGAATATTTTGGATTCACGGATCAGGATGTTCAGCAGATGCTTTCATATTATGGATTGTCAGAACATTATGAGGATGTAAAAAGATGGTATAACGGTTATCAGTTTGGAAAAACAGCAATCTATTGTCCATGGGATGTGATTAGTTATTGCGATAACTTGCGGGTGGATCCATCCGCAGAGCCGGAAGATTACTGGTCCAATACAAGTAGTAATGCGATTGTCCGTAAATTTATAGATAAAGCGAATAAACAGACAAAGGATGAGATTGAGCGGCTGATTGCAGGAGATTCAATAGTGAAAGAAATTAAGCAGGAGCTGACTTATAATGAACTCGATCAGACAATTGATAACTTGTGGAGTGTCCTTTTTACAACCGGTTATCTGACACAAAGAGGACGGGAAAGTGGAAGAAAATACCGTCTGGCGATTCCAAACTTTGAGATTTGGGAATTGTTCAGTTCTCAGATCCGGGAGTGGTTTAAAGATGTTACAGTACTGAATCCTTCCAGATTAGAGCAGTTGTGTTCAGCTTTTTCTCAAAAAAATCCTGAGGTTATTGAAGAATTATTAAATGAATATCTTTGGAATACTATCAGTATTCGGGATACAGCTGTTGCAAAACCGAAGAAGGAAAATTTCTATCACGGTGTTTTACTAGGCTTATTAAGTCACAAAGAGGATTGGCTGATTAGATCAAATGTGGAATCGGGAGAGGGATATAGCGATATTCTTGTGGAAGTTCCGGAGAACAGGACAGGAATTGTGATCGAGTTGAAATATGCAGAGGATAATCAGTTAGAGCGATCTTATGAAGAGGCAATGGAGCAGATGGAACGGCTTGGATATGAGTCGAAACTGAGAAGTGATGGAATGAAGGAAATCGTGAGATACGGGATTGCATGTTATAAGAAACATTGCAAGGTTATGATGAAATAGATCAGATAACGAAAGAAGTTTTTAACATAAGACGAAAAAACTTGTGTTAAAAGCTTCTTTTTATGTCTTGGAAAATGTCTAAGTTTACAATGTGCTGGAGAAATAATGAATATCATAGTTGGGGGCTTTTGCCCCCAACATCATATAATAAAACAATGCCCTGAAAATTGAAAAAACAAACAGTATATAACAGTTGACAACAGTGATATACTGTTATATACTGTTTACAACAGGAGGTTGCTTATGAAGATTATAATCAATAATTCATCGATGGTACCGATCTATGAACAGATCATGGAGCAGATCAAAGCGCAGATCATCTCCGGAGAATTAAAAGAAAATGATATACTGCCGTCAGTAAGAACGATGGCAAAGGAACTGAAGATCAGTGCACTTACCGTGAAGAAGGCATATGACAATCTGGAAGCGGAGGGCATGACGGTCACGGTTCATGGAAAAGGAACTTATGTTGCAGCTTCGAATACACAGTTGATGGAAGAAGAGCGCAGAAAAGAAGTTGAGGCGGATCTGGAAGCGGCGATTCAGAAGGGAAGACGCTGCGGAATGAAAGAGGAAGAGATTCGCTCCTTGTTTGAACTCATCATGGAGGACGAATAATTATGTTAGATATCAAAGGGGTAAAGAAAAGCTATGGCGAATTTCAGTTAGACTGTTCGCTAAATGTAGAAAAAGGAAGAATCACAGGTCTGGTCGGAGAAAACGGAGCCGGTAAGAGCACTGTGTTCAAGGCAGTACTCGGACTCATTTCCTATGATGGTGGCGAGATAAAGATTCTTGGAAAAACACCGCAAGAGTTAAGCGAGAAAGAGAAAGAACAGATAGGAGTAGTCCTGGCAGAAGCAGGATTCAGCGGATATTTAAAAGGAAAAGATGTTAAGGCAGTTCTTGCCAAACTGTATCCAAAGTTTGAAGAAGAAAAATTTCTTCAGATGTGTGAAAGATATCAGATTCCACTGGATAAATTCTTAAAAGAGTATTCAACTGGAATGAAAGCAAAGCTGAATCTGATCATTGCATTGACGCATCAGGCAGATTTTCTGATGCTGGACGAGCCGACAGCCGGTCTTGATGTCGGAGCAAGAGAAGGGATGCTGGATATTTTGAGAACATATATGGAAGAAGAACCGGAGAGAAGTATCCTGATCAGTTCACATATATCTTCAGACTTAGAGCATCTGTGTGATGATATTTATGTGATTCATAAAGGAAAGATCGTACTTCATGAAGAGATGGATAGAATTCTTGAAAAGTATGCCATGTTGAAAGTCAGCGAGGAACAGTATCAGGCTTTAGATAAAAACTATATCCTGAAAGAGAGAAAAGAAAATTTCGGAATTGCCTGTCTGACAAATGAGAAGCAGTATTATACAGAAAATTATCCGGAAATTGTAGTGGAAAGCGGATCACTCGATCAGGTGATTCTGATGTTGACAGGAGGCGGGATGTGATGAAAGGAATCAGAGGACTTTTGGAAAAGGATTTTCGGTTGTTTTTTCGGCAAGGTGGCAATCTTTTTTTTGTGTTAGCGTTTGTGGCGTTATTTTTTACGCTGACGGAAAAGGAGACAGCTACTTTTATTGCAATCTATATCCCATCTGTTATAGCAGTATATGTGGGGAATACAATTAGTTATGATGAAAACAATCATGGATATATGTATTTATTTTCTTTACCTGTAAATAGAAAAGTATATGTTAGAGAAAAATATATTTTTTCCTTTATTATGACAGCGTGTGGATGGTGTATTGGAGTAATCTGTGCAGGAATCACTGTACTCATAAAGCCAGAAGAGGTGTTTGATCCGGAAATGCTGGCAATGGAGTTGATCACAATCTTTGTATTTCAGGCAATTGCGGGAATTACGATTGCAATACGGTTAAGGTTTGAAGGAGAGAAAGGACGATTAGCGATACCAATTGCAATTTTAATTGTTTTTGCAATTTGTTATGCAATTGGCTCTTTTGTGATGGATAACCTGGGATTAAAAGAAAGTATTTTGTATATGATAGAAGGGATAGGCGATTTTGAAATTGCGATTGCACTTATCGTGCTGAGTCTGCTTGTATGGTTCATTTCTTATATTTACAGTATGAGAGTCATGAAAAAGAAAGAGTTTTAGTTATTGTTCACTCCCGTGTCAATCACTTCGCTGATTGACACGGAGGATGCATGTTTTGGCTTGAATGCATCTCGCCCCATCGCCAAAGGCGATTTAAAATGGCGAGATGCGTTGCTGGTCGCACATTGTGTGAACAGTAACGAGTTTTAAGAGGAAATGGTGAAATCAGATGGAGTCAGTCATTTGGTTTCACCATTTTTATACATTAAATTTAATTAACTATCTAACTTGTTTGTGTGCAAAAAGTATTAAGAAAGTGTGAAAAAATAGAAATAATATTGACTTACTTTGTGAAAAGTACTATATTTTCATTTAGTTAATTAACTAACTAATTTTCACTATTCATTTTGTGGAAAAAGTGATAGTCAGAATTTTTTTGTAGAATGTATCAATAGATCAAGGAGGGAAAAGAACGTGAAGTGTCATAAAGAGGATGCCCCATTACTTGGATTGATGGGACAGAGTATGCGCCTGATCGGAAAGAGAGCACAGGAATTGTATGCAGAATACGATTTGAACAGAGCCCAGTCAGGGATCTTATTTGCCCTTCATCAGGAAGATTCCATGTCTCAGAAAGAACTTGCGAAGCGCCTGAATGTAACGCCGCCGTCAATTACATCGATGATCAAGAAGATGGAGCAGGAAGGTTATATTACAAGAAAAGCTGATGAGCAGGATCAAAGAGTGATGCGACTTACCCTTGCACAGAAAGGGAAAGATTGCATAGATTATGTGATCAAGACAGCTGAGAAACTGGAAGAAATTGTATTTGAAGGAATGACTGCGGAAGAGAAGATGCTTTTTCGTCGGCTACTCTTGCAAATCTTAGAGAATCTGGAGTAGTGAATGAAGTAGATTACTGTCGCTGAGAATCAGCGGTTAGTGATAAATGGTGTAACTTGAAGAGAGTTGTTGCTGTTTACACATATTGCGAACAGTAACAGAGAATTACCAGGAAAGGAACCACGCAGATTATGAAGAATTTATTCAAATATGCTGCATCATACTGGAAAGCTATGATTGCAATCGTGCTGATTCTGGTTGTGCAGGCGTATTGTGATCTGTCCTTGCCGGCCTACACATCAGATATTGTAAATGTAGGAATCCAGCAAGGCGGTATTGAAGATGAAGTACCGAGACAGATTGCAACAAAAGAAATGGAAAAATTGCTTTTGTTTGTATCGGAAGACGATCAACAGACGGTGATGGATGCATATACAGAAGATAATACTTCTTATAAAAAAGAAGCTTATGTCTTGAAAGATTCTGTTGCTGAAGAGGAAGATACGATGGAGGATCTGAAAGATATTCTTCAGATTCCAATGATGATGACATCCGGAATTGAATCTGGAAGCGATACAACAAAGCAGATGGAAGACAAACTGAAAGAGCAGATGTCACAAGGAATGGCGCAGAGCATGCCACAAGGGGCAGACCGGACAATGCCGGAAGGAATGCCACAAGGCGAATCCCAGGCGGAATCCCAGGCAGTGTCACTGGATGACATGTCTATGTTTGATCTTCTGAAAATGCTTCCGGCTGAGCAGAGAGCAACAATGGTTGAGAAGATTGAAGAGCAGATGTCAGAGATGCCGGATACAATTCTTGATCAGGCAGCAGTGAGCTTCTGCAGGAGTGCATATAAAGACCTTGGAATGGACATGGATCAGACACAGATTCATTATCTGTTAAAAACAGGAGGTCAGATGGCTGCACTTGCTCTTCTTGGAATGGCAGCAAGTATTATGGTTGCATTTCTGGCATCAAGAGTTGGAGCAAGTGCAGGACGTGATCTGAGAAGCGGAGTATTCCATAAGGTTGTTGGATTCTCAAACAACGAATTTAATCACTTCTCAACAGCATCTTTGATCACGAGAAGTACGAATGATATCCAGCAGATTCAGATGCTGATCGTTATGCTGCTTCGTATGGTTCTGTATGCGCCAATCCTTGCAATCGGTGGAGTGCTGCAGGTTATGAAGACGAATGTATCCATGTCCTGGATCATCGGACTTGCGGTTATTATCATTGCATTTGTAGTTCTGTTGCTGTTCCTTGTTGTTATGCCAAAGTTCAAAGTATTGCAGAATCTTGTTGACAAGTTGAACCTTGTAACAAGAGAGATTCTGACAGGACTTCCGGTTATCCGTGCCTTCAGTACAGAGAAGCATGAGGAAGAGAGATTTGATGATGCGAATCGCACACTGACGAAGACGAATCTTTTCGTCAACCGTGCAATGACATTTATGATGCCGGTGATGATGTTAGTCATGAACGGTGTATCTGTTCTGATCGTATGGACAGGAGCACATGGAATCAGTGATGGACAGATGCAGGTTGGAGATATGATGGCATTTATCCAATATACGATGCAGATCATTATGGGATTCTTAATGCTTTGTATGATTTCAATTATGCTTCCAAGAGCAGCTGTGGCAGCAGACCGTGTTGAGGAAGTATTGAAGAGTGAGACAATGATCCACGATCCAAAGCAAGAAAAACATTTCCCGGAAGACGGAAAAGGAGTACTTACTTTCGATCATGTATCTTTCCGTTATCCGGGTGCGGATGAAGATGTTCTGGAAGATATTACATTTACAGCGAAGCCGGGTGAGACAACAGCAATCATTGGAAGTACCGGAAGCGGTAAGTCTACGCTGGTAAATCTGATTCCACGTTTCTATGATGTGACATCCGGAGATATTATGCTGGATGATGTAGATATCCGTGAAGTGAAACAGCATGAACTTCGTGAGAAGCTTGGATATGTTCCGCAGAAGGGAGTTCTGTTCTCGGGAGATATTGCATCTAATATCATGTTTGGTAATTCACATGGAAGTGATGATGAGATGATCGAGGCGGCAGAGATTGCACAGGCAACAGAATTTATTGACACAAAACCGGAGAAATATAAGAGCCCGATCTCACAGGGAGGTTCGAATGTATCCGGTGGACAGAAGCAGAGACTTTCTATTGCAAGAGCAATCGCAAAGCACCCGCAGGTATTTATTTTTGACGACAGTTTTTCTGCCCTTGACTATAAGACGGATGTAACACTCCGCCGTGCGCTGGCTGAAAAGACAAGCGGAAGTACGGTGCTGATTGTTGCACAGAGAATCAGCACGATCCTGCATGCAGAGCAAATCATAGTATTGGACGAAGGCAAAGTGGCAGGTAAGGGAACTCATGCGGAGCTTCTCAAGAACTGTCCGGTATACCGTGAAATCGCAGAATCCCAGCTGTCCAGGAAAGAGTTAGAAGCAGCGTTAAATGAGCAGACAGATGGAAAGGAGGATCAGATTCATGGCTAGAATGCATGGCGGTCGAAGACCGAATGAAAAAGCAAAAGACTTCAAAGGAACAATGAAGAAACTGATCCGCTACATGGCAATTTACAAAGTACAGGTATTTTTCGTAGCCGTGTTTGCTATCTGTGGAACGATATTCAATATTGTCGGACCGAAGATTTTAGGAAAAGCAACGACGGAGATTTTCAATGGACTTGTAAGTAAAGTTTCCGGTGGAGACGGAATGAATTTCGGTAAAATCGGACAGATTCTGCTGACTGTTCTTTGCCTGTATGTGATCAGCGCAATCTGCAGTTTTGTGCAGGGATATTTGATGACGGGGGTGTCTCAGAAGACAACCTACCGTTTGAGAAGAGAAATCTCCGAGAAGATCAACCGCATGCCGATGAGCTATTTTGACACAAAGCCGGTAGGTGAAGTGCTTTCCCGTGTGACAAATGATGTTGACACACTTGGACAGAGCCTGAACCAGAGTGCGACTCAGATGATCACATCGGTTACAACTCTGATTGGTGTATTTATCATGATGTTGTCAATCAGCCCGCTGATGACAGTGATTGCAGTTTTGATTCTTCCGCTTTCTGCCGGATTGATCGGATTCGTAATGAAACATTCACAGAAATATTTCGTAGGGCAGCAGACATACCTTGGAAATGTGAATGGACAGGTAGAAGAAATCTATGGTGGTCATAACATCATCAAGGCATTTAATAAAGAAGAGGAAGTAATTGAAGTATTCAATGAAACAAATGATAAGCTGTATGATTCCGCATGGAAATCCCAGTTCTTTTCCGGTTTGATGATGCCTGTAATGCAGTTTGTAGGAAACTTGGGTTACGTGGCAGTGGCAATCCTTGGCGGATATCTGACAATTAAGGATGTGATCGAGGTTGGAGATATCCAGTCCTTTATTCAGTATGTACGTAACTTTACACAGCCATTGCAGCAGATCGCACAGGTGGCGAATATGCTTCAGTCAACAGCTGCAGCATCAGAGCGTGTCTTCGAGTTCCTGGAAGGACCGGAAGAAGATCAGACAGTAGAGAATCCGGTTTCTGTAGAGAATCTTCAGGGAAATGTTGAATTTGAGCATGTACGTTTTGGATATAATGAAGATAAGATCATCATTAATAACTTCTCAGCGGATGTGAAAGAAGGCCAGAAGATCGCAATTGTTGGTCCGACAGGAGCCGGAAAGACAACAATGATTAAATTGCTCATGCGTTTCTATGATGTGAATGGAGGTTCGATCAAGATTGACGGACACGATGTCCGGGAGTTCAATAGAAGTGAACTCCGTGAAATGTTCGGAATGGTTCTGCAGGATACCTGGCTGTTCCATGGTACGATCAGTGACAATATTCGTTATGGAAAACTGAATGCGACAGAGGAAGAAGTGATTCAGGCAGCGAAGGCGGCACATGTGCATCGTTTCATCCAGACACTTCCGGGTGGATACAATATGGAACTGAATGAAGAAGCAAGTAATGTATCCCAGGGACAGAAACAGCTCCTCACAATCGCAAGGGCAATCCTTGCAGATCCGAAGATCCTGATTTTGGATGAGGCGACAAGTTCAGTTGATACCCGTACAGAAGAAATGATCCAGAAAGCGATGGATAATCTGATGAAGGGAAGAACAAGCTTTGTTATTGCCCACCGTTTGTCAACAATCCGTGATGCCGATCTGATCCTTGTTATGAAGGATGGAGATATCATTGAGCAGGGAAATCACGAAGAACTCCTTGCAAGAGGCGGATTCTATGCGGATCTGTATAATTCTCAGTTCGAGAGTACGACGGAGATCGCGTAGAAGGAAATAAAAGATATAAGAGAACAGCCTGCTTTGGTGGAAGGATTTTCCGCCAGAGCAGGCTGTTTTTTGCTGTATAAACCGGGCAATCTGAAAATAATAGCAACACGCAAAAAAATGCGTGCTGTTAAAGTATAGTTAGATATCCAGCGCGGCATGATATCCTTCATATACTGCATTTGTAATCGTAGAGACTCTGTGGGCATCTCCGATAATTCTTACATAAGGAGCACCGTCGCGGAGCCCGTCAGCGACTTTGCTGCGGGAACGCTGTCCGAGGGCGCAGATCACAGAAGTTCCAGGAACAAGTACCTGCTTGCCGTCTTTTGTCTCACAGAGAACTCCTTCTTCTGTCACTTCAAGTCCACGGTATCCTGTGTGTATCTGAGCGTATTTATCTACTTCTTTCAGAAGAAGCGGGCGCTGTCTTACATTGGCATCCGGAGCAAGTTCGTCTCTCATTTCTACGAGATGAACTTCTTTTCCTTCCATTCCAAGATGGATCGCACATTCACATCCGGCAAGTCCGCCACCGAGAACAACGACGCTGTCGGTTACATTTTCCTTCTCAAGATAGTAATTATTTACGATTGTAACATTTTTTCCATCCAGTCCTTTAATCGGTGGGACAAGCGGTTCAGAGCCCACTGCAACGATCAGAGCGTCAGGAGATTCTTTCTCAATCAACTCTTTTGTGACTTCTGTAGAAGTGATGATCTTTACTCCGGCTTTCTCAGCAAAGCGTGCGTAAGTTCCGGCAAGCTGGTACATTTCCATCTTGAATGGGAGAGCCTGCTCGCTCTTTAAGATACCGCCAAGTTTATCTTCTTTTTCATAGAGCGTGACATCATGTCCACGTCTGGCAGCAGTATAGGCTGCATAGAGTCCGCCCGGGCCGCCACCTGCAACAATCACTTTCTTGCGAACCGGTGCAGGTGTTACTTCATCCCCTTCAATCTCTCTTCCAATCAGAGGATTGACCGTGCATCTTCTGGTAGAAGTTGTAGCACGCTCTGCCATGCAGGTGTAACATCTCAGGCAGCGGACAATGTCCTCTTCTCTGTTTTCTTCCACTTTTCCAGGGAGAAATGGATCTGCCAGGAGTGCACGTGCCATGTAGACAATATCAGCCTTTCCGGAAGCAATGATTTCTTCCATCTGTGCCGGATCATTGAGTCCACCGATCGTTGCGACAGGGACACTGACATGCTTTTTGATCTCAGCAGCAAGGTAAACATTACAGCCATGATCCTTGAACATAGATGGGTGGGTATCACCGAATCCACGCTGATAAGTACCAGCTGATACATGGATCAGATCTACATAAGGATCGATCTGCTGTGCAATGCGCACGCCTTCTCCCAGATCATATCCACCGTCAAAAAGCTCAGATCCGCTCATACGGAATTCAATCGGGAATCCAGGACCGACTGCCTCACGGACTTCCTGAAGCACTTCAATGGCAAAACGACAACGGTTCTCAAGGCTTCCACCGTAATTGTCTTCTCGGTGGTTAAAGTATGGGGAGAGGAACTGGTTGATCAGCCAGCCGTGTCCGCCGTGGATCATCAGCATACCGAATCCGGCACGTTTGGCAAGTCCGGCAACCTTTCCATATGCTTCTGCAATCTCATGCAGCATATCTTCAGTAAGAGCCTTTACCTGTACGCCGTCTGGACGGACGGTATCACATGGTCCCCACTGGTGCAAGGAGTGCTGTTTCTCCTTATCTGTCATATAAGTACCGGCATACATTCCGGAGTGGGAAAGCTCCAGACTTGCAACAGCTCCGTGACGGGAAATTGCATCTGCGGTGTAAGTGGCGGATGCAAGAGAATTCAGGATGGATGGATCCAGGTGATAGGCGTGGGATCCGTCTGTTTGTGGGTGAACCATACATTCACTGACAGTGACAGCAGCGGCACCGCCCTTTCCTCTTAATTCATAAAATGCAGTTGATTTCGGTCCGATACATCCGTCGTTTGTAATGTCTGTTCCTCCCATTGGAGCAGAGAACATACGGTTGCGGAAAGTAACTCTTCCAATCGTAATCGGGCTGCATAAATGTGGAAAATGTCTTTTCATGGTGGATAACTCCTTTCAAAATTGTTGAAATATTCAGGTTGATAAAAATATTCAAATGAATACGTTCTGATAAAAGTGTAGCAGAGAAAGGAAGATGTGAGTATCAACGGTGAAATACTGGGAGTCAACAAAATGTTGATATATATAAGTGGATATTATCAACAACAGTTCATTCATGCATCTCAAATTCGCTACGTTGTGACGAATTCTCGCTTAACGACGTCAGCCCTATGTCTATATAAGACCAGACTATCTTATATAGACATAGGGCTGAATTGTTATAAAAAATCCTCTATAATTGCCTTGGAAAGCAATCCTCTTATTTTCTTAAACACTTCATTGTTACTCATTGAGAGGTTGTAGATCAGGCTGATCTTCCATGGGATCGCATCGTAAAGTTCGATCCGGTGCAGATTTCTCAATAAGAAATTATCCCGATGAATATCTGCATCAATTCCGATTCCGGCTTCTTGCAGACAGAACCGATAGATCAGCTGGCTTTCCATTGTTGTAAATACAATATCAGGAAGAAAGCCGAAGTCTTCACAGCGCTGGATCAGACTATGGTAAGTGAAATACTTCTGGTTCAGTGTGATCAGTGGCTGTTCTTTTAGGTCTTTAATGCTGAGTCTGTCCCTCTCATAAAATGGATGACCGGGATAAATGAGTGCGTTCATCTTACAGGAGCAGAGCGTCTGGACCGCAAGATCATTTACCGGAGCAGTGCCGATGATAACACCAAGATCAAGAAGACCTCTCCGGACCTGCTCAATCACTTCAAGATTCTCAAGTTCTTCCCATTGGATCTTCGCATTGGAAATTTGCATCTGCATGGAATTTAGTTTCTGGAGCGACAGAAGATTCAGAATTCCGCAGGAGAAACCAAGCCGGAATCTCTGTTCTGTGTCATGCAGATTCTGAAGCTTTACTTTCAAATCATCCAGCTGATAGATCAGAGTCTGGCTTTGCTGGTAGAAATAACTGCCGGATTCTGTCGGTACAACGCCCTGGGCAGTTCGCCGAAAAAGAGAAAGCTGTAGTTCGCTTTCCAATTTCTGAATAATTCGGCTTAAGCCCTGTGGGGTGATAAAAAGCTGTTTTGCCGCTTTGTGTATGCTTCGCTCCTCGTAGACAAGGCGGAAGCAACGGATCTCTCTTGTGTCCATGGTGTTCTCCTGTTATTTGAAATTCAGTCATACAGCTCGAAATTATCACTTTGTGACAAGCTGTTATAAAAATATTACAACTTGATTTCAGTATAACAGAAAGTTGCTGAAAATGCGAGAAAATGCTATGCTGATGTTACTGGTCATTCCTGTGTCAATCACTTTGCTGATTGGCACGGAGGATGCACATTTTGACTTGAATGCATCTTGCCCATCGCCAAAGGCGATTCAAAATGCATGGATGAACAGAAATAGACAGTACTGACAAGGAGCGCATATGGAATATTTATTGAAAAGAATTGCAATTTTGATGAAGGTTGGAATTTTTCGAAGCCAGAATGGAGAATTGACAAGTTATCAGAAACATGCAGAATATAATCCAATTTTGCATAGTGAAAGACTGAAGGAACATTTGATCGAAGCAGCTTCAAGACAGGAATTCCCGTATCTTTATAAAGATAAGTATTCGGTGTATTTTGCCTGTATCCAGGCGGAAGACAGTTTCTATCTGATCGGACCGATGAGCATTCAGTTACTGGAGCGGGTAGAGCTTCACCATTATTACAGAAATTATGAAATGACGAAAGAAACGGAAAAACGACTGCTCCATTTCTCTTTTGCAGAAGTACTTGATATCGTAGAGGTTATTGCGAAGATTGTCAGCGGGGAAGAATACAGCGACGATGATTTGATCTATGCAAATCATCTGATCAGGGAGACGAAAGAGCAGGAAGAACATGAGCAGGTTCTTTTTGATATGAAGGAAGGCGAGGAAGAACTTTATCATCATACTTATCAGGAAGAGCGTAAGCTTCTGGACAGCGTGCGTGATGGAAGAAGTGAGGATGCGATTCAGTATTCCAGAAACATGGATTCTGAGCTTGGGAAATTATCAATCAAGGAATTGAATCATTGGAAGAATGTTGCCATTGTTGCAATTACTCTGACAACAAGGGCTGCAATAGAAGGCGGGATTTCTCCATCTGTAGCTTACCGAATTAGTGATTTTTATATTCAGAAAAGTGACAATTGCAAGGATATTGCGCAGATTATCAAGTACCGCGATCATGCTGTGGAGGAGTTGGCAGGACAAGTGAACCGGAAGAAGTCAAGAAAGACTTCCAGTTATGTGGAGCGCTGCAGGGATTATGTAGAAAAGCATTATAGAGAAAAGATTTACCTGTCAGAGATTGCAGATATACTTGGCTTAAGTGAGACGTATCTGTCCAGACTCTTTAAGAAAGAGACGGGGGAGCGGCTACAGGATTATATTGTCAGTGTGCGTCTGGAGCACGCCGCAAATCTTTTAAAATATTCCGAAGAATCCATATCAAAGATTGCGGAGTATGTGAATTTCCCGTCGCAGAGTTATATGGGAAAGATCTTCAAAGAGAAATACTTATTATCTCCAAAACAGTATCGGGAGAAGAACAGACCAGCAGAATATTTCTGCGAGAAGGTCTAGAGTTACTCTTTATAAGTTCCCCTTAATCCGCAACGGCATATATTCAGGGAGCAATAAAATAAGGAGAAAAAAGATAATAAAAAGATATATAAGAAAGAAAAAATCTGCTATATATGATATTGGAAAAACTTCTCAATTATGACATCAAGGATTGGCTAGAGTTAGGAACTCTTACAATCCTTGATGTTTGTATAAGTGACAAAAGCAAATTTGTTATGACTTATACTTGTTGTGGGAAAATAGCGTAATAAAAAAGGAGAAGAAGAATGGAATTTTTAAAAGACTCCAATTGGATCTGGAGTGATCCATGGGAAGGAGAAGACAGAGAAGTACCGAGAATCGTTTATTTCCGTAAGCAGATAGAACTCGATGGAAGCGTAGAATCTGCCACAATCAACATTTCAGCAGACTCAAGATACAAGCTTTATATCAACGGAAAACTGGTGGAAGTCGGACCGGAAAAGGGAGATGCTCAAATCTGGTTTTATGATACGGTTGATCTTGCTTCTTATTTGAAACAAGGGGAAAATGTCCTCGCAGTCAAGGTGCTGCGTTATCCTGAGGATAAGAAGAAAGGCGCACACAGTGTGATAAGGACAGCAACTCCGGGATTGTATCTGACAGGGAAAATCCGGCTGGAAGAGAAAGAATCCATTGTACTTTCAGCAGATAGCACCTGGAAGTGTTATATTGACAGAAGGATTGAAATCCTGGCAGAGGAAGAACAGTTTGCGCCACTTTACAGTCATGAGAAAGCAGAAGGGAATCCGGAGACAGCCGGGTGGATGTGGCCGGGATATGATGCGTCTGACTGGAAAGCGGCAAAGCCATATATCCGTCTGGATGTTCCGGGCTCCATCAGTCCGGGAAATCTGAATGCACGTACAATCCCATTTATGTACAGAAGGAAAAGAAACTTTTCTAATGTTATAGATATAAAAAAATCGAAATATAAGAAAGAACAATGGAATACATTTCTGAAAGAAGGACAGGAACTGACGATTCCGGCTGGTAGTGAAGAAAGCATTGAGATTGATGCAGGGGAAGAGATGACCGGATATCTGCATCTTCTGCTTGAGGCGGGAAAAGGTTCGAAAATCGAAATCCTGCAGGCAGAAAGTTATATTTATGATGAACTCTGCGGACCAGCACAGGTTCCGTTGAAGAAAGACCGCTGTGATTTTGTGAACGGGCATCTGGAGGGATATACGGATGAGTATTTGGCTGGTGGATTTGGTACAGAAGAACAGGCAGAAGAATATGAGACCTTCTGGTTCCGGACGTTCCGTTTTATCCACTTGAAGATCAAAACAGGGGAAGAAGACCTGACATTGAAATCATTTTATTATGAAGAGACAGGATATCCACTGAAGATTGCAACGAAGGTGAAAACTTCGGATGAAAGTCTGGATAAGATCTGGGAAATCAGTGCGCGTACACTTCAGAGGTGTATGCATGAGACGTATGAAGACTGTCCGTATTATGAACAGCTTCAGTATGCAATGGATTCCAGAGTACAGATCCTCTATACCTATGCCGTCAGCGCAGATGATCGTCTGGCGCGGAAATGTATGGATGATTTCCGCAGGGCGCAGAGACAGGATGGACTTCTGAACTGCAGTTATCCGAACTGTAATGTAAATGTAATTCCGGGCTTTTCAATCTATTACATTTTTATGGTTTACGATCATATGATGTATTTTGGAGATAAAGATCTGGTACAGGATCATCTTCCGACAATTGAAAGAATCTTAAGATTCTTCGACCGTCATCTTGTAAATCAGGGCTACGTAGATAAGATCGGAGGAATTTTGATGAATGCGCCATTCTGGTCTTTTGTTGACTGGGCAGAGCAGTGGAATCCGACGACAGGAATGCCTCCGGCCGGACTTACAGGACCGCTGACTATGGAAAGCCTCCTTTATATTATGGGGCTTCAGTATGCAGCTGAACTTTCAGAATATGTCCAGAGAGAAGATATGGCGGCACAGTACAGAAAGCGCGCTGACAAGGTGATCCGTGCCGTTCGGAAATATTGTATCGGAGAGAACGGAATGATCCAGGACGGACCAGGCGTGGAGGATTATAGTCAGCAGTGCCAGGTGTTTGGAATCCTGACCGGGACACTGGATCAGGAAACTGGAAGAGAGAATCTCCTGAGAACAGTGAAAGATACAGAGAACTATACACAATGTACCGTTGCTATGCGGTTTTACCTGTTCCGTGCGCTGGAAAAGACAGGTTTGTATGAATATACAGATCAATACTGGGAGGCATGGCGTACAATGATCTCCAACCATTGTACAACCTGTGTAGAGTCGGAGAGCTATGCAAGAAGTGAATGCCACGCATGGGGAGCCCTTGCTTTATATGAACTGCCAAGTGTTACACTTGGAATCAGACCAGCGGCACCTGGATATAAGAAAATTTCGATTCATCCGATTCCAGGCTATCTGACTCATGCAGAAGGTGTGGTAAAAACGCCGGCAGGAAATGTGAAAGTGGCATGGAAACTACTGAAAGACAGTCAGATAAAGTTGGACTATGAGGCTACGGTTGATGTGGAAATTAGTATGGAGCATGAATTGATTCACGCAATTTATTAGAATAAAACAAAATAAATACAAAAAAGACAATTAAAAGATATAAAAAGGAGCGAAATCCATATATGATACAGACAGTGAAACAAAGACAGTACTGTTCACTTAGAAGCAATAAGTATCTAAAGGGAATCGTTCAGAAACTATGACTCTGAACGAGCAGATGGAAGAAAAAGGAGAAATGAAATGATAAGTTTTGCATCAAAACATAACGATCCAAAAGCTTCACTGTCATGGGGCGAGCGTATCGGTTATGGTATCGGTAACTATGGTATGGCATGGATCAACGGTATTATGTCAGCATTCTTCATGCTGTATCTGACCAATGTATCTTTTGTAGATGCAGGTGTGGCAGGAACGATTATTGCACTGTCCAAGGTATTTGACGGAATCAGTGACCTGATCATGGGACGTATTGTAGACCGCACAAAATCAAAACATGGAAAAGCAAGAATCTGGCTGGTGAGAATGTGTATTCCAATGGCAATCTCAACTCTGTTGTTATTCAGCATTCCGGCATCTTTTACAAGTGCGGTGAAATACGTTTACGTGTTCATTATGTATAACCTTGTAAACTCTGTGTTCTATACATCCATGTATGTTCCGTATACATCCATGAACTACCTGATGACACAGAACGGTTATGAGAGAGGTCTTCTTGGAAACATGAACATGATCTTCCAGACACTGGCTAACATTACAATGAATACTTTCTTCCTGAAATGGCTGAATGTATTTGGAGCTGGTGACATGTATAGCCAGAAAGCATGGACGATGACATTTATAGTAGTTGGAATCATTGTAATTGTGTCAAGTATCGTCTGCTTCTTTGGAACAAAAGAGCGTGCTTCTGAGATGGATCAGAAAGAAGAAAAAGATGAAGTATCTACAATGGTTGCAGTAAAAGCATTGTTTAAGAATAAATACTGGGTACTTATGACAATCTGTATGTTTCTGATTTTCTTTACAATTGTAATGTATGCAGTTGCAGCAGCGTATTACGCACAGTATGTACTCGGAGATATTCAGTTGTATGGACCAATCAACAATGCACTTTCTATCGCACAGTTTGCAATTATGTTCTTTACACCGTTCTTTATGAAGAAATTTGGAAAGCACAGAACTTACCAGGTTGGACTGATTGCCATGATTATAGGATTCGCAGGAACAGGACTTGTTGGAACGAATCTTCCACTTCTGATTCTTTTCAATGCGCTGAAAGGAATTGGACTTGGAGCTTCAGGTGGAATGGCATTTGGAATGGTATCAGATACAATCGAGTATGGTGAATATAAGAATGGCGTACTTGCAGTTGGTATGGGAAATGCTGGAGTGAGTACAGCACAGAAATTAGGTCTTGGACTTGGACAGGCAGTTCTTGGATGGGTTCTTGCAGGTGGAGGATTTGACGCAACACAGGAAGTACAGGCAGCCAGTGCACAGACAGCAATCAGCTTCTGCTATAACTGGATTCCGGTAATCTGTGCAGTTCTTTGTACAGTACTGATGATTTTCTATAAGCTTGATAAAGAACTTCCGGCACTCCGTGAGGCAAACACAGATAAATAAAACAAGATTGCTAACCACCAGAGAAATGTGGAAGCAGCGGAAAAAGGATAGGCTTGAATTGGAAGGTCTATCCTTTTGATGCTTTCGTACTCAGGTAAAAATAACAGAAGAAAACAACAGACAGGGAAACTTTAATAAGAAAGTTCGTAAGAAAAATGGAGGTAATGATGCAGGTATCAAATATCAAAATCAATGGCATGCACAATCCAGTCGGATATCTGATGGAACAAATCAGTTGTTCCTGGAAAGTAACACAGACAGATGCAAAGAGACAGAAGAATGTGAAGATCGAAGCAGCACTGGATGAGGCATTTCAGCAGATCATTCTGAGCAAAGAGGGAGAAGATCTCTGCCAGGCAGGGGAGAAGCTAGAATTTACAACTGCACCACATATACGCTATTTTATCCGTGTGACGGTGACCACAGAGCTTGAAGAAACGGCCACAAGTGAGACTGCATTTTTCGAGACGGCGAAAGAAAATGAAGGCTGGACGGGAAAATGGATAACAACCAAAGAAACAGACGAGTTTCATCCAGTATTCTGTAAGACATTTTTCGTAGAAAAGGAAATTACAAGTGCAAGACTTTATATCTCCGGGCTTGGACTCTTTACAGCAAGATTAAACGGAAGAAAGATTGGAGGGGAAGTGCTGGCTCCGTATTACAGCAATTATCATGACGAGATCCAGTATCTGACCTTTGATATTACAGATCAGATCGAACGTGAAAATGAGATTCAGGTGGAACTTGGAAATGGATGGTATAAGGGACGTTTTGGACTGGGCGGCCAGAAAGAAAATTTCGGCAGCCGTTTCCAGATGATTGCGGAAATCCACCTGACTTGTCAGGATGGAACGACTCAGGTAATCGGAAGCGATGAGACATGGAAATACAAAGGCTCCAATACCGAAGCGAGTGACATTTACGATGGAGAAATCCAGAATGACCTGCTCTGGGAGAATCAGGAAAATGAATTACAAGATGCAGTGCTTACACAGGCTGAGGGAACACTGGTAGAGCGTTACAGCCTGCCGGTTCAGGAGATGGAGAAACTGTCGGTGAAAGAAGTGATCCACACACCGATCGGCGAGACGGTACTTGACTTTGGACAGAATTTTGCAGGATATGTTTCTTTTGTATCCAATCAGCCAAAGGGAACGAAGATTGTACTGGATTTTGGAGAAATTCTTCAGAATGATAATTTTTATAATGAGAATTATCGATCTGCCAAAGCGCAGTTTGTTTATATTTCTGATGGAACAGAGCGTGTTGTGAAGCCGCAGTTCACGTATTATGGTTTCCGTTATGTCCGCGTGTCCGGATGGCAGGGAGAATTGAAACTGGAAGATTTTACCGGAATTGCAGTATATTCCAAAATGGAAACTACAGGAAAGATCGAGACAGGACATGACGGTGTGAACCAGTTATTCTCCAATGCAATGTGGGGACAGAAGTCCAATTCTGTTGATTTTCCGACAGATTGTCCGCAGCGTGATGAGCGTCTTGGATGGACCGGAGATGCTCAGGTATTTTCCGGGACAGCCTGCTACAACATGGACTGCGCAGCATTTTACAATAAGTTTATCCATGATCTGCGGACAGAACAGAAGAAGCTGGACGGCGTCCTTCCGGGAGTGATTCCGGTCTTTGATCCGAATGCGGCGATCTTCTCCAGTATCTGGGGAGACATTGCAACATTTTTACCAACGGTTCTGTATGAGCATTACGGAGACCGTCAGGCACTGGAACAGTATTATCCAATGATGAAAGACTGGGTAGACAAGATCACAAGAGAAGACCAGAAGCGTGGACAGAAGTATCTGTATGATTTTGGAAATCAGCTTGGTGACTGGCTGGCATTGGACGGACGTACAGAGCAGAGCATGAAGGGCGGCACAGATGATTACTTTATCGGTTCCTGTTATTATGCCATGTCGGCAGGAAAACTTGCAGATGCGGCAAAAGCACTGGGCTATACAGAAGATGAGGCATATTACCGTGACCTGCAGGAGAAGATCAAAGCGGCAGTTCTGAAAGAGTATTTCTCAGAGACCGGAAGACTTGGAATTGACACTCAGACAGCCTATATTGTAGCGCTTTACAGCGGTATTTACAAAGAGAAAGAGCGCGTTGTAGAAGGCTTGAAGAGCAGACTTTACAAAGACTGTTATAAGATGAAAGGCGGATTTGTCGGTGCTCCGATCATGTGCCGGATCATGGCAGAAAACGGTCTGGAAGAGGAGGCATTTTATTTTCTTCTTCAGGAAGGATATCCGGGATGGATGCACTGCATTAACCTGGGGGCAACAACGATCTGGGAGAGATGGAATTCTGTGCTGGATAACGGACAGCTCAGTGGAACAATGATGAACTCATTAAATCATTACTCCTTCGGTGCGATTGTAGAATATCTCTACCGTGACGTGGCAGGGCTGAAAGCAATCGAACCGGGATTTAAGAAGGCACTGATCACGCCACTGATGAATCAGAAACTGAAATTCATGAAGATGGAGTATGAATCTGTCTACGGAACTTACAAGGTAGAATGGAAAATCCGGAAAGACGGAATGATAAAGGTACATGTAGAGGTTCCGTTTGGATGTACAGCCGTGATCGGCCTTCCGTTCTATGAAGGAGAAGTAGAAGAGGTGGAAGCGGGTGCTTACGATTATGAATACAGACCGACAACCGATCTTCGTTCCCTATATACAAAGAAAACATTATTCAAAGATATGATGCAGAATCCGAAAGCAATGGAGATTATCGACAGAGTATCCCCACTGCTGCAGCATTTCCTGTCAAGCGGGGACGAGGAGTTCCTTCATGAGAGCCTGACCACATTGGAAGGAATGTTCTTCCTTGGTTTCTCTAAGGAAATGATTGACAATCTGGCAGCAGAACTTACAAAACTTGGAGAGGAGTAAGCAGAAAATGAATTTTTATACATCGGAGAAGATCAATGCATATCTGACCTGTATCCGAAGCCTTTCGGGAGAACTGATGTATCTTCTGGAAGGGGAGCAAGACTGTGCGCTGATCGACAGTTGTTATGGCGTAGGCCATTTAAAGGACTATGTTGCGAAACTTACAAGTAAACCTGTAAATGTATTTCTTACCCACGGGCATGTGGATCATGCGATGGGAGCACCGGAATTTGAACGAGTATATTTAAATGAGAAGGACATTCCACTCTATAAGAGACAGTGCACCCTGGAAGAACGGAAATGTTATGCCCACGCAGTACTTGGTGCAGCGGCAGATGAACTGATGGAGGAAGATTATACTGTATCCGAGCCAGAGAAGCAGTTCCTTCCGCTGGAAGACGGCATGGTTTTTAAGATTGGAGACTATCATCTGGAAGCTTATGAATTCCCGGGACATACGAAGGGAAGCATGATCTTCCTGATCCGTGAGATGAGAATCCTGATCCTGGGCGATGCATGCAATAATTCTACATTCCTTTTTGATCCGGACTGCGCGCCGCTTCATGAGTACCAGAGAAAGCTGAAAGAACTGCGTGACAGACTGGCAGGGAGCTATGACCGGGTACTCCTGTCCCATCATGTTATGGAGACAGACAGCAGAATCATGGACAATGTGTTAAAGGTCTGTGATGAGATTTTTCATAATGAGGCAGATGATCTTCCGTTTGAATTCATGGGAATGAAGGCATATATTGCGAAGAAATGCAATGAACGGTTTGAACGGGAAGATGGCAAAAGCGGAAATATCATTTATAACAAGGAAAATCTGTAATTGGAAGGAACAGAACAATGAATTATTTAGCAATTGATGTCGGAGGGACATTTATAAAGTATGCGGTGATCACAGATGAATGCATGATAGAAAAAAAGAGCAAGATTCCAACGCCGCAGGAAGGACTGGAGGAATTTCTCCTGGCTCTGACTGGAATTTATGAGGCTGTGAGAAGAGAAGTTGATCTGGAAGGAATAGCACTCAGTATACCTGGAATGATTGATTCTAAGAGAGGATTTATGTATACTGGAGGTAGCCTGGAATACATAAATAACTTAAATATTGTTGAAGTTCTGAGGAACAGAACTGGCATTCCGGTGACGGTAGAAAACGATGCGAAATGTGCAGCCGTTGCGGAGGTCTGGAAAGGGGCACTCAAAGACTGTGAAAATGCAGTTGTGATCGTATGCGGAACTGCCATCGGAGGTGCAGTGATCTGTAACCGTGAAGTGATCAGCGGAAAGCATTTCATGGCAGGGGAATTCAGCTATATTATGACAGACAGCAAAGAAGAATATAAAATGTCCAATTGTCTGGCAGATACAGCTGGAGCGGCAGCACTTCTTGCAAGTGTGTCTGAAGAGACAGGAATTCCTGTAGAAGAATTGACAGGGGAAAAAGCATTTTCTATGGCAAATCAGGGCAATGAACGTGCAATTAAGGGAATCCGGAGACACGCAAAGAAACTGGCGGTGCAGGTTCATAATTATCAGTATATGTTTGATCCGGAGAGGATTGCGATTGGTGGCGGAATCAGTGAACAGCCATTATTGTTGCAGCTGGTTAAGGAAGAACTGGCGAAAATCAATGCAATTTTTCCGTGGACATTACCGATGCCGGATGTGACAACCTGTCAGTTTTATAATGATGCGAACCTGATTGGAGCTGTTTATATACATATCAAAGCACAGGAGAAGACCATCAGCATGGAGAAAGTAAATGAATTGATGGAGCTTTTGGAAGACAGAAGAGAAGGAGAATATCTGAAAGCACTTTTAATGGAGTAAGGAGGAATTGAAAATGTTTCCAAAGAATTTTTTATGGGGCGGAGCAGTAGCTGCAAACCAGCTGGAAGGCGCATACAATGAAGATGGAAAGGGACTGTCCATTCAGGATGTGATGCCTCATGGAATCAAGACACCGAGAACGGCGGAACCGACACCGGACAATATGAAACTGGTCGGAATTGATTTCTATCACAGATATAAGGAAGACGTGAAGCTCTTTGCGGAGATGGGATTCAAAGTATTCCGTACTTCTATTGCATGGAGCCGTATTTTTCCAAAGGGAGATGAAATGGAGCCGAATGAGAAAGGGCTTCAGTTTTATGATGATCTGTTTGATGAGTGTAGAAAGTATGGTATGGAAGTTCTCGTTACATTATCCCATTATGAGACACCGCTTTATCTGGCAGAACATTATGATGGTTGGGTAAATCCGAAGATGATTGAATTTTACAAGCGCTATGTGACAGTCGTATTTAACCGATATAAAGATAAAGTGAAATACTGGCTGACATTTAATGAAATCAATTCCATTCTGGAATCTCCGTTTATGAGCGGTGGAATCAACACACCGAAGGAGCAGCTTACAGAGAGCCAGCTTTATCAGGCAATCCATCATGAGATGGTAGCAAGTGCCTGGGCAACGAAGATCGGTCATGAGATCAATCCGGAATTCAAGATCGGCTGCATGATCTTAAGTATGCCGGTTTATCCGCTCTCACCGGCACCGGAGGATGTACTTGCAGCAATGGAGCAGGACCATAAGAATATGATGTTCGCAGATATTCATGTTCGTGGATATTATCCTGGGTATGCACTGCGTTACTTCAAAGAGCATGGAATTAAGATTAAGATTACAGATGAGGAAAGAGAAATTCTGAAGAATACAGTAGATTTTATTTCCTTCAGTTATTATGTCAGTGTCTGCGCGACAGCAGATTCAGAGAAAAATGTCAGAGGAGAGGGAAATCTTCTCGGTGGAGTTCCAAATCCATATCTGAAAGCAAGTGACTGGGGATGGCAGATCGATCCGAAAGGACTGCGTTATGTGCTCAATACACTTTGGGATCGTTATCAGAAACCATTATTTATTGTAGAAAATGGACTTGGTGCAGTGGATGAACTGGTAGATGACGGAAAAGGTGGAAAAACGGTCAATGATGATTACCGTATCAGCTATCTGAGAGACCATATTAAAGAAATGGAGCAGGCTGTGGAAGACGGTGTAGATCTGATGGGATATACAACATGGGGCTGTATTGATCTGGTTAGTGCATCAACAGCAGAACTAAAGAAACGATATGGTTTCATTTATGTGGATCGTAATGATGATGGCAGCGGTACACTAAACCGTTATAAGAAGAAAAGTTTTGACTGGTATAAAAAAGTGATTGAATCCAATGGAGAAATTCTGTAGATAACAATAGGGCAAATATAGCGGAAATGTCTGATTGAGAGTATAATATAAGAAAAACAACAGGAGAAAAACAAGATGAAAACAAGTACAATTGTCCGTAAAGCATTTGCAGCAGGAGATATGATAAGAGATGCCGGATTAAAGACACCGGAAGATGTTCAGAGATTTGATGACATTGTTTATGGAGAAGATAAAGTCTGGCAATCACTGGATGTATATCGTCCAAAAGCAACTAATATAGAAGAAAAACTTCCGGTTATTGTCAGCGTGCACGGTGGAGGCTGGGTTTATGGGGATAAGAAACTCTATCAGTTTTATTGCATGAGTCTTGCACAGAGAGGATTTGCAGTAGTGAATTTTTCCTATCGTCTTGCACCGGAGTCAAAATTTCCGGCATCTATCATAGATACGAACCTTGTATTTGGCTGGATCTTAGATCATGCAGAAGAATATGGATTAGATTCAGAAAATATATTTGCAGTCGGTGACTCTGCCGGAGCACATATGCTTGGTTTATATACAAATTTATGCACAAATCCAGAATATGCAAAAATTTACGAAGAAAAATATGGAATCCAGACACCGCAGGATCTTAAGATTCGTGCAGTAGTCCTGAATTGTGGGCAGTATCATTTCGGCCTGGAAGAAATGAACAATGAGATGACAGATAATCTGATGAAAGAATTTCTCCCGGAAGGCGGTACACAGGAGGAACTGGAACTGGTTAATGTAGACACATATGTGACAGAGAATTTTCCACCGGTATATCTGATGACAGCAGAGAAAGATTTCCTGAAAGAGCAGGCACCACTTCTGGAGAATGTCTTAAAAGAAAAGAAAGTTCCGTATACATATTCCTGCTACGAAGGAACAAAAAAGAAATTGGAGCATGTGTTCCATCTGAACATGAAGCTGGCAGATGCGGACAGATGTAATGATGCAGAGTGTGAATTCTTCCGTCATTATGTGGATAGAATAGATTAATTTGTAAAAATGATAAAAAAGAAACTCTATCATTTCTTGTGCGTTGGAATGTGACGAGAAAGATAGAGTTTTTTTATAAAGGATTGGATAAAAATTCAATTACATATTGTTCAAGTGAAGCAAGAAGCTTATCAAGTGGAAATACCTTAAGATCATTTACTGCATCCTCGGTAACACTGAGATATCCATGCAATGAATCCAGGACTTGCTGTACATTTCCATATTGAATTTCATCAATCCCTGGATTTATTATCTGTGCGTTCAGATCGAGTGGAATGTGATAGCGGTTTACAAGATAAGTATTCATCTTTGTATAGTCCCCGTAATAATATTCCTCAGTAAGATATTTTTCAAAAGGGATATAAGTCTGAAAATTTCTGATATAAACGGTTGCAATCTCTTCTTTTATATCTGTGATTTGTCCACTTTCATCATAAAAATCAACAATTTCCGGAATAAAATCCTTGAAAAACCGACGGTCCATATATAAATGAAAATAGTAGCCCAAAACACTGGAATCAGAAAGAAGAGAGCTGTATTTAGCAATAAAACGTGTTAAATCTGGAAATACCATCATCTTATCACGATAAACAGGATTCCGAAAATGTGAGAGTTCCTTTTGATCTGTCGCATCCGGTAGAAGATTTCCAATCAGAAAATCATTTACAGATTGAATCGGATAAGGAAAATCTGGGTACTCGTGAAGATGGCTTCGCAGCATCTGGGCTGCAGTTAAATGTAAAATAAAACCAGGCATGAGAAAATCCTTTCATATGTAAAGCTGATATTATCTTAACATGAAATAGCGGTATCATACAAGCAAGAAGGGAAAGGAGTATTGCTCATTTCCGGAAAAGGTGTTGCAGACATTGCCAATAAATCAATAGTAGGCAAAAATATTTTAAAATCAACGTGTAAGCGCTTACAAAATGTGATATAGTATAAGAAAAGATAAAATAAAAGCAGTGAAAGAACAGATATTTCTGTGGATATTGCTTGAAAAAGAAGAAAGGCAGGTATTTAAAATGAAAGATCAAACTTGTGCGTATTGTATGGAAGGAGAACTTGTTGCAGCATTTGGAATCAAAATCTGTGAGCTGGAGAGTTCAAAAGTATATTTATTTAAGGAGCAGAGTCATCCGGGACGTGTGATCGTAGCACATAAGAAACATGTCAGCGAGATCACAGAGCTTACTGCAGAAGAAAGAGCTTCTTATATAGAAGATATTAACAAAGTTGCGGTTGCAATGCATGAGATTTTCCATCCGGATAAAGTGAATTACGGAGCCTATGGAGATACAGGACATCATCTTCATTTCCATCTTGTGCCAAAATATAAAGATGAGTATGAGTGGGGTGGCGTTTTTGCCATGAATCCAGGTGAGAAGACATTGTCAGAAGAAGCTTATCAGGAAATGGTAGAAAAATACCGTGAGGCACTTACAAAATAATGAAAAATCTGACAGAAGGAAATGCGTACAAAAACCTGATTCTATTTGCATTACCGATTTTGTTTGGAAATTTATTGCAGTTAACTTATAATGCGGTAGATTCTGTAATTGTTGGAAAATATGCAGGTGAGACGGCGCTTGCCGCAGTAGGAATCAGTAATCCGATCATGTCTATTTTAATATTAGGTGCATCAGGAGTGTCGATCGGTGCATCTGCTTATACAGGAAAATGTTATGGGGCAGGACAAATAGAAGAGCTAAAAAAGGCCTTTGCGACAGTTTTACTGATTGGAATGATTATGTCTGTGGGGATTATGTTTTTGGGATTTGCGCTGACCAGGCTGGTGCTTAATGCTATGAAAGTACCGGAAGAGGCAATGGCAATTTCAGAAATCTATTTGCGGATTATTCTGCTTAGTTTCCCATTTACTTTCTTATATAATATAGTAACAGCAATAGTAAGAAGTGTGGGGGATTCAAAAACCCCAATTTATTTCCTTGCATTATCTTGTGTGATAAATGTATTTCTTGACCTTATTCTTGTGGGA
This sequence comes from uncultured Mediterraneibacter sp., assembly GCA_934309345.1. Taxonomy (GTDB): domain Bacteria; phylum Bacillota; class Clostridia; order Lachnospirales; family Lachnospiraceae; genus Mediterraneibacter. Next base: position 94,248 of record CAKRDD010000011.1, read on the forward strand.
AAATATCAGCTTGGGGCTGTGGGGGCAGGAATTGCAACGTTAACAGCAGAAGTGATTGCATGTATATTGTGTGTGTCTTATATTTATAAGAAGATTTCGGTATTATCCTTGAAAAAGGAAGACTGGAAATTTGATAAAAAAACAGGAAAAATCATTCTCTCAAATGGTGGCGTGACAGCATTTCAACAATTTATGCAGCCAATAGGGAAGGTATTGATACAAGGGTGTATAGACAAGTATGGAATAAGCGTAATTGCAGCCTTCAATGCAGTGAACAGAATTGATGATTTTGCATGTATTCCGGAACAGAGCATCAGCCATGCTATGATGAATTTCATCAGTCAATGTGATGGCGCAGGGAAAGACGAGAAGAAAAAAGAGGGATTCCGAAAAGGAATGGTTTTGGAACTGATCTATGGAGTATTGATTTTTGGAGTAGTTTATACATTCCGTAGCGTGATCATTGGAATATTCGGTGGTGGAAGAATGGCGGAAATAGGAGAAGATTATCTAAGAGTAATGGCGATTTTCTATATTCTCCCAGGAATAACAAATGGAATCCAGGGATATTTCCGCGGAATTCAAAAAATGAAAATCACGCTGATATCTACCTGTATCCAAATTACGCTGCGTGTGATGGCAGTATACTCATTGACGCCACTCTGTGGAATGAATGGAGCGGCATATGCGTGTGCAATTGGGTGGAGTGTTATGATTCTATATCAGATCATAATGGTTCGAAAATATAGGTGAGCTTGCAAAACCTAATAGGGTTTGAAAACGCAGATGCTAATTTTCAGAATATTCTGAATTGCATAAAATATAGAAAAAACATTGACAATTAGAAATGGCTATGATAAGATAACATTCGTCGCTGAGAACGGCACTGAAAACTACAGAACAGATGCTTGAACAAGAGGAAGGCGCGGAGGCGGACAGTCCCTGGGAGAGAAAAAGTTCGAAGAAAAGATTTATAAGTAAAGATGATAAAAACTTATAAGAAATTTTAAAAAGTGGTTGACAGAAAAGTTCGAATGTGATAGCATAAATACACTGCTAGTGAGAAGCAATCAAGCGGATTCGGCAGTAAAAGAAAAATAAAAAAGTTCTTGACAAAGACAAAAGCTTTTGATAGAATATAAAAGCTGTCGCTTGAAAAGAACGACACAAACAAAGAACCTTGATAACTGAACAATAGACAACAACAACCCT
>CAKRDD010000012.1 GCA_934309345.1 uncultured Mediterraneibacter sp.
AAAACGACAACAGCCAAATGTTTTGCCAAGAAATATCTTCTGTTCTTCTGTCGGATAAATTCGGAAACGATATGCTATGTTCAATACTTCTTCTCTCCCTGGGTTTCAATGTATTGACGGATTACTTCTACTGGGGCGCCTCCAGCTGTCAGCAAGCAGAAGCTCTGACTCCAAAAGGCTTCTTTCCAAAGTTTTCCCTGATTTCCGGATACTCCTTTTTCAATAGTCTGCTACTGGCACTTTTATATGCATTGATAAATTTACTAAGTTCCGTTCTCGGCTGCGCACGGAACATTACATGCACATGATCAATGTCATGATTCCATTCTTCCAGAACAATCCCATACCGTGGAGCAATATGTTCCCATATCTCTTTTGCTCTTTCTGAAATTGGATTATCAATGACTTTCCTTCGATATTTTACTACCATGATCAGATGATAATACATCAGATACACTGAATGTGCATTATGATCTATTTTTTCCATGCAAATCAGTCCTCTCTCTAATAATCTATGTTTTCGACTGACTCTATTATACCACGGAATTTATTATCGAACAAGTGTTCTTTTTTATTTTTGCGCAATTCATCTCCTACCTGCAGAGGAAGGAGAATTCTTGCTATATTATGTTAAAAACATACAAAACATTTTCCCTAAAATTATGAATATAAAAAAGACCGCACACAATGACAGATGAACGTATCAGTATCGTCCTCATGCCATTATGTGCGGTCTTTTTTCGTCTTAGTTTTCTTATTTCATCGCGTCTTTAATTGCTGCCAGAAGCTCATCATAAGTCTCATATGCCGGAAGTTCCGGATGATCTGCTTTGATCTGCTCTGTACTGCGGAATAAGAATCCTGCTTTACTTGCCTGAATCATGCCAAGGTCATTGTAAGAATCCCCACTTGCGATTGTGTCAAATCCGATAGACTGCAGTGCTTTCACAGTGCTTAACTTAGACTGCTCTACACGCATCTTGAATCCTGTGATCTCGCCATCCTCTGCTACTTCCAGGCTGTTGCAGAACAGTGTCGGCCATCCGAGTTTCTCCATCAGCGGTGTAGCAAACTGTGTAAATGTATCACTGATCAGGATTACCTGGCTGAATGTACGGAGCTCATCTAAGAACTCTCTCGCTCCCGGGAGCGGATCGATCTTTGCGATTGTCTCCTGGATCTCTTTCAGTCCCAGACCATGCTCTTTCAGAATTCCAAGTCTCCAGTTCATCAGCTTATCATAATCTGGTTCGTCTCTTGTTGTTTTCTTGAGTTCCGGAATTCCACTCGCCTCTGCGAATGCAACCCAGATCTCCGGTACAAGTACTCCCTCTACATCAAGACATGTTATATACATCGTAATATTCCTCCATCTGTTTCGTTCTCTAATCACTTTATTACTTTACTGTAATGTATTGATTTTAACATATATGCTGCATATTTACTACCCATTTTTTATAACAGTGAAAGAAAAAGGAGACCAGATATCTGATCCCCTTTTCCATCTTCTATTATTCCATAATAGGTTTCAGTGCTTCTGCAAGCTTCTCTTTCTCAGCTTCTGCCTCTGCAAGATCTTTACCAAGTGTTGTGTAGTAGATCTTGATCTTCGGCTCTGTTCCGGATGGACGAACGATTACTGTCTCGTTGTTCTCCAGTTTGTATACAAGTACGTTAGCTTTCGGAAGTCCTGTCTCTTCTGTCTTCTCGTAGTCGATCACGCTGGCAACTTTGTATCCCGCAATCTCTTCCAGAGGGTTCTTACGAAGGTCTTCCATGATTCCTGACATCTTATCCATTCCGCTCAGTCCCGGGAATTCAAAGCTGTCGATCTTGTTGAGATAACGTCCGTACTGTGCGTAGATCTCTTCCAGTCTCTGTTTCAGTGAGCTTCCGATGCTTCTGTAGTAAGCAGCCATCTCACAGATCAGCATAGATCCGATGATCGCATCTTTATCACGTACGTAAGGTCCTGCAAGGTATCCGTAGCTCTCTTCAAATCCGAAGATGAAACGGTCAACTTCTCCTGCTGCTTCGAGGTTCGCGATCTGATCTCCGATCCATTTGAATCCTGTCAGCACGTTGCGAAGTTCTACTCCGTAATGCTCTGCAACAGCATCTGCAAGTGGTGTAGATACGAGAGATTTAACTGCTACCGGTTTCTCAGGCATTGTGCCTTTCTCGATACGTCCTGCTGCGATATAATCAAGAAGAAGAACTCCGACTTCATTTCCTGAAACAAGCTCATAGGATCCATCTGGGCACTTCATAGCGATTCCGACACGGTCTGCGTCAGGGTCTGTTGCAAGCATAAGGTCTGCTCCTGTCTCTTTCGCAAGATTCAGTCCAAGCTCAAGTGCTGCAAAGATCTCCGGGTTCGGATAGCTGCATGTTGTAAAGTATCCGTTCGGGTACTCCTGCTCCGGTACGATTGTTACATCTGTGATTCCGATATCTTTGAGTACGCGTGTTACCGGTACTAATCCAGATCCATTCAGTGGGCTGTATACGAGCTTAAGTCCTGCGCTCTTGCACAGACCCGGACGTACCTGACGGGACTCGATTGCCTCATACAGTGCATCCTTACAGTCATCTCCTACAAAGCGGATCAGACCTTCTTCAACTCCCTGAGCGAAGGACATATACTTCGCACCTGTAAGTACATCTGTCTTCTGGATCTCTTCATATACGATTGCTGCTGCATCATCTGTCATCTGGCATCCATCCGGTCCGTATGCCTTATATCCGTTGTACTTCGCCGGATTGTGGGATGCTGTTACCATAACACCTGCGTTACAGTTATAATAACGTGTTGCAAAGGAAAGTGCCGGTACCGGCATCAGAGCATCGTAGATTCTTACTTTAATTCCGTTCGCTGCAAGAACTCCTGCTGCTGTCTTCGCAAACACATCGCTCTTGAGACGGCTGTCGTAACTGATCGCTACTGTCTGTGTACCACCCTGTGTCTTTACCCAGTTGGCAAGTCCCTGTGTAGCCTGGCGAACAACATAGATATTCATTCTGTTCGTTCCTGCTCCAAGCACACCACGAAGTCCGGCTGTTCCAAACTTCAGAGCAACTGCGAAACGCTCCTTGATCTCATCATCATTTCCCTCGATTTTAGTTAACTCCGGCATCAGATCTGCGTCTTCCAAATCTGCTGCCATCCAGCGCTTATACTCTTCCTGATACATCTTAATCACTCCTATTATTTTCTTAAAATGGTTACTGTTCAGAGCCAAGCAAAATTTCAAAAAAGGTATAAAATGCTTGCATTTTTTAGACTGTTTTTGAAATTTTATTTGGCGGATACGCCACACCTCCGAAATGCGTAGCATTTTGGAGGTTGGCTCTGAACAGTTAGTTAAAATGTAAAATCATTGCAATTCAGCCATACAACGTAAGACTGTCAGTTTATGACAATTTCTGTCGTTGTATGGCTGAACTGTTTCTAAACTTTACAAATCTAGTAATATTATACCATGTGGGTACATTTACAGCAAGATTTCTTGTCTGTTTTAACAAGCATTTTTCTTTTTTCTTTTTGAGTCTCACGGCACACGGATCAACCCTTCATTTTTAAGTTTTACCATCTTTTACTGTTCCAGAAGCTGCTCAAACTGTGCTTCCGGCATCGGTCTGCTGAAGTAAAATCCCTGAAGATAATCGCAGCCATAATCTTGCAAAAATTCTGCCTGTTCCTCTGTCTCTACCCCTTCAGCAACTACTTTCATATTCAATCTGTGCGCAAGCTCTACCAATGAAAGAAGAATGTTGTTGTTTTTCTTATCTACACCAAGTTTACGGACAAATCCCATGTCCAGCTTCATAACATCAAACTCGTAATCCCTGATCGTACTGAACGAGGAAACTCCGCTTCCAAAATCATCTACCAGAAGCTTCACGCCGTACTCATGCAGCTTGGAAAGAAACTCGACACCTTCTTCTGTGATCGTCGCATAGGCAGATTCTGTAATCTCAAAGCAAATTTTTTCCTTGGACAAACGAGAATCATTCACATTCCTTCTGATCTCAAACATGATTTCTTCATCCATCAGATCCATTCTGGACAGATTTACAGTAACAGGAAGTATTTTCTTTCCTTTCATTTCTCTGCGTTCCAGAAAGCTTTGTACCGCTCCATAGATAAATGCGTCCAGTTTTGTAATATGCCCGCTCTCTTCCAACGGCGGTATGAAATTCCCCGGAAGGATTATTCCCTTTTGTGGTGATTCCCAACGGGCAAGTGCTTCTGCAAACACAATCTTTCTCGTTTTCGCATCATAGATTGGATGATAATAGACTTTAATCTCCTGATTCTTGATTGCATCATCCAGCTGGATCAATGCCATACTCCATTTTTCATAGTCTTTTTTCATCTCCTCATTGAATACACAATAAGGCTGGACATACTGATTGGAAATCTGAAGCTTTGCAAGTTTTGCCTTATCACACATATCCGTGATGCTTCTTTCATTATTGTCCTGGATATAATAAATCCCACATCTTCCGTAAACATCTACTTTACTGTTTTTTCTGTAATAAACCCGGTGTGTTAATTCCGGAATGCGTTTCAGATCCAGATATTTTGTTTCTACAAGCAGTGCAAAACGATCTGCCTCTATCCTTCCAATCACTGACGGTCTTAAGAAGCTGTTTCTCAGAGAATTTACCCATTGGCAAAGTACCTCATCACCTGCTTCATACCCAAACAGGTCAGTGATTGCCTTGAATCTCTGGATATTGAAATACAAAACCGCATAACTTCCATTTTGATTTTGCTTGAGAATCTCTTCTGCCTTATGAGCAAAACCAGTTCTGTTCCTTGCTCCTGTAACAGAATCTGTCTCAAATTCATCCGTCATATCTTCAATTACAACCAGTAGAACATCCCGTCGTTTATCAAACCAGTGATAGGTATATCGTTCCACTCTATTTTCCATATTATATGCCTGGAAAGAAAACTCTCCGGTCAACCGAAGTTTTTCTTCCAATGACTCAAATGAAGTGCAGTTCAGGAAATGTCTTTTATCCTGCTCTGCGACTCTCTCTTCTGCCAGTTTCTCTACAACATCTTCGTAGAAAAGCCGCTTGTTTTCCGGGAAACGGGTCTCTTTAAAATTGCAGGAACGGAAGAAAATACGATGCTTACGCAGATCGATCAATGCAACTGCCTCAAAATCATTCTTGTAAAGGATTCTTCGTACTTCTGTGTCAATGTATCGCTGCGTCACGTCCGTCCATACCATCACTGCCTCCACGTGACTATTTCTCCGGTTCTGATGCATCTTCATATCAATCCGGTAAAACCTGAATTCCTTCTTATGCTTAAAGTAATAATAATATTGAAATTTCAGAAGTCCTTCCTCGTATCTTCTCAAAAGCTCTGTTTTGCGGAAAATCTCCCTGAATTCATCCAACTCATCCATAAAAACAATATTGGGATGAATATACTTTTTCATCCACGCTGACATACTGCTGTTTTCTATTTGATCTTCATTCAGCATATCTTCTGTCGTGATAGCCAGAATCCTGTCTTCTGTAACATCTATATAAATTCCCCCGGCCTGATTGCCTGTCTGTGTCATAAGGAAATTTATACGTTCCTGATAAAGAAGCTCCTGTTCTCTCTCCATCCCCACTGTTGTTGTCCCAGTATTTTTTTCTTCGATTCCCATATCCGTTCCCCACTTTTAGAATGACAATCCTGTTTACATAGAAATAATTCCCAATACATTTGCAATAGAGCTAAGTAAAATAATGACCAGGAAGATTGGTGCCAGATATTTCAAAAAGAACATATATAACTTCTTTCTCTTAAATGCAGATGACTGCTCGATCTCTCTTGCGATTCTGTCAAATCCAACCGTACGAACGATCAGGAAACAGGTTGCAAGTGCTGCAAGCGGCATCATCACAGAATTTGTCAGGAAATCGAAGAAGTCCAGACATGCCATTCCGAAAATCTGAATAAAGCTCAGTACTCCATATCCCATAGAGGATAAGGTTCCGATTATAATCATAACAGCTGCCATAAGGATACAGCATTTCGGTCTGCTCCAATGAAGTTCATCCTGGAATGTAGATACGCTTGTCTCCAGAAGTGAGATTGCACTTGTCACTGCTGCAAGAAGTACCAATACAAAGAACAGGATACCTGCCAGTCTTCCAACTCCCATACTTGCGAATACCTTCGGAAGTGTAATGAACATCAGAGACGGTCCTGCCTGCAGATCATCCGGATTACCACCGGAGAATGCAAACACTGCCGGGATGATCATAAGTCCGGCAAGAAGCGCGATTGCTGTATCGAAAATCTCAACCTGTGTTGTACTCTTCTCAAGGTCAACATCTTTACCAATATATGAACCATATGTATACAAAATTCCCATCGCGATTGACAGGGAGTAGAACATCTGTCCCATTGCCGCAACAACCGTCATTGCTGAGAAGTGCTTCGGATTCGGAATCAGGAAGTACTTCACACCTTCAATTGCTCCCGGTCTTGTTACAGAATAAATTGCTACGATAACCGCAAGGATAACAAGAATCGGCATCATAATCTTAGATACTCGCTCTATACCATTCTCAACTCCTGCCAGGATAACACAGAATACAAGAATAGCAAACACGATGAACCATGCTTCTACCTGAAAAGAATCTGAAATAAATTCTGTAAAATATCCGTCCTGTGCAACAGTCTGCACATTTCCTTTCAGATACTCTACAAGATACTTGATAACCCAGCCACCGATTGAACTATAATACGGCACGATCAGCATTGGGATTATTGCATTGAGCCATCCGCCGATCTTAAATGATTTTGTCTTACCGAATGTCTGAAAAGCTCCAACCGGACTTTTTCTTGTCATTCTTCCAAGTGCTGTCTCTGACATAATCAAAACATATCCAAAAGATACGGTCAGAACCAGATAAACGAGAAGGAAGATTCCCCCTCCATATTTCGCAGCCAGATACGGGAATCTCCAGATATTTCCCAGGCCGACTGCTGAGCCTGCAACAGCGAGCACATATCCGATTTTACCCGAGAAACTTGCTCTCTTTGCTGATTGTCCATTGTTACTCATAAAATCCTCCCTTTACCTAACAGTTTCTACTGTTGTTCTCTTTTCTTTTTTTCTTTTCTTTGTACATAATATCATCCGCTTTCTTCACATAATATTCAAGAGGATTTTCCTCTTCCGGATTTGCACAGATATAACCGATACTTGATGACAGCTCATAAGGAAAATCATTTTTTTCATTTGCAAGTTTTAACGCTGCATTCATTTCCTTTTTCAGTTTTTCCCCCATCTCTTCGTTACAGTCTGAAATGATCATAACAAACTCATCTCCCCCATAACGTACTACCAGTGAATTTTTCGGGCAGGCCTGCTTCAATACATCAGCGACTGTCCGGATCGCAAGATCTCCACTCTCATGTCCATACGTATCATTGATAAACTTCAATTTATTAATATCCGTAAATAAAATCAATGTCTCCCGGTTCTTTCTTCTATCCCTGCAAAGCAGCTTTTCTGCGTATCTTGTCAACCCGATCCGGTTATAAACACCGGTCAGAGCATCTATGGAGCTTAACGCATCCAACATTTCATTTGCCTTTTTCAGGGCAAGACGCTCCAGCAAAATCTCCATTGACACATTAATGCTGTGAGCCCAGCTATAAACAGCCTCATCGTCAATCAGTGTCACGCTGTCCTTGATCACACAATATCCGATCTCTCTTTCCTGAAAATGCACCGGACAGATCAAATAACTATGACTTTCTTCGTCTTGCTGATCTTGTGGGAATAAGGTTCTTACATCAATCGGCTCTTCATAGGATAACAGATTTCCCTGCTCCCATGCAAACATAACTGACATTTTTTCATCAAATCCGTTCTCTAAAACAGATTTATTCGAATATGGATGGAGTTTTTCACCTCTGTTGACCATCAGGTACATCGCCTGACATCCGATTTCCCGGACATTTTCCTCCAATACACTGCAGTATTCTTTCCAATTCTCGCATTGCACCAGTTTCTTATGCATAACCTGCATATTCATGTTCATATGTTTCAGCATAAGCGAAGATTCTACGAACAGTCTTCGTCCGATCTTCAGTCGATCCCACGACTCCTTACAGCCACAACTCGACCGATAAGCCACTTTGGTCTCCAGGTTTGTGATCTGCGGAACTTCTTCGCCGGAAATCAGGCGAAACAGCACATCACATCCCTGATATCCTGCGCCAAATGTTTCCCTGGCTACTGTTGTCAGACGTGGCTTATAAGATTCTGAAAATCTGGAGTTATCAAATCCTGCCACAAGAAAATCATCCGGCGCATAAAATCCATGTTCCCTTGCTGCTGCACAATATCCGATCGCCATTTCATCATTTGCCGCGATCAGACAGTCCGGAAGCTCACCTTCCGCTTCCCAAAAATCTTCAAACGCACTTTTTCCGCCTACATATGTATAATTTGAATAACGGATCCACTCCTCTTTTAATTCAATTCCGGCTTCCTTCATCCCGTCCTTCACTCCGAGCAGCCGCTGATCTGACTCATAATTATCCTTCTCCGGGCCGGCCAGAAAGAAAATTTTTCTACATCCGTGCACTTCAATCATATGACGTGTAACTTCCTTCATTGACCGGTAGTTATCACATCCCACACGGTGCAGGCCTTCCATAACAAACTCCATACTCACCGCTGGTTTTCCGCTCTTCGCCAGCATCTCTGCCAGTCTTTTACGTTCCTGATGTGAAGTAATATTATTCGCTGCAAGTATAAGTCCGTCATAATCCTCACACTGGATCAGTGAGAACACTCCGTATTCCCCTTTATTGTACAGCAAGTCTTCACTGTCTCCGCCATAACAGTTAAAAATATAGAGATCTGCACCTTCTTCTTTTGTTCTCTCAAGAACTCCATGCATCACTTCTTTCATGATCTCTACATTGAATCCCCCTTGCAACAAAGCAATCTTTTTCTTCATCTCTCATCTTCCCCACTTCAAAGACCATTATTATTTTATTTTACCATTCACTACTTTGAATAGCAACAAAAAGAGCCATGCATCTCTTGAATATTCATTCAAAAGCTGCCACAGCTCTTATCTATAACTTTCCTTTTTCTTCCGCTTTATCAAGCAGTCGTCGGATTGCCTGATTCCAGGTTCCAATCTGTACTCCGGCATTGATCACGCGCTTGCATTTCTCCATCGTCTCAAATGCTCTCTGAAGCGTTTCTTCCCGAATCTCCTCAAACGGTTCTTCCGTAATCACCTTAGCTGCCAGTAATCTGGCCAGCTGATAATCCATGTCATTTTCATACAAAATACCTGCCGCAAACGGGATGTGTTCCTTCTGGAGTCTGCGGTAAACAGGAATTCCGCTCCCTCCGGAAGAAATCACAAAAACTTCCGGTTCACCCTCCGGTGCCGGGAGCTCAATACTTCCAAAGAGCGGGTCAAAATATCCATTATTAATCCCATACAAATCTCGGATAATCTCTTCTGTAAATACATCTTCCGGGCTTCCGTAATGTGAGATTTTCTCGCCTTTGACACAGATAATCTTATCCGAAATTTTCTGTGCCAGATCGATTTCATGAAGAGACATGATTACCGTAATCTTCTTCTGCCGTGCCATCCTCTCAAGGATAGACAACAACTCCAGCTTATATTTCACATCCAAAAATGATGTCGGCTCATCCAGAACAATCACATCCGGATCCTGACAGATTGCTCTCGCCAGCAGAACGCGCTGCTTCTGTCCGTCACTGATCGCATTAAAATCACGGTTGCCGAGCTCCTGCGCATGCACCGCCTGCATTGCTTCTTCCACCAGACGTTCATCTTCCTGCGTCAGAATCCCAAGTCGTCCCGTGTAAGGATAACGTCCGGTTGCCACGATGTCATGACAGGTCATCAGTTCCGTCTTGATCCGATCCGTCAGTACAACTGCCATCTTGGATGCCAGTTCTTTGTACGGCAGCTTCAAAAGAGAAGTATCGTCAAAGAATACATTTCCTCCGATAACTTTCAGCTGTCTTGTAATACTTTTCAAAATCGTTGACTTTCCTGAACCATTCGGACCGATCAGAGTCACGATCTCACCCTTGTTAATTCCGATGTTAATATCGTGAATCAGAGAGTTTCCATTATAACCTACCGACAGGTCCTTCATTTGAAAATAATAATCTGCCATCTTATTTTCTTCCTCCCTTCGGTATCATCATGTAAATGACAATCGGTGCACCCAGAATAGAAGTAACCGTACTGATATTCAATTCCACCGGTGCCAGAGCCATACGTGCGATCAGGTCACAGATCATACAGAATACTGCTCCCATAAAGAATGTGCCAGGTATGACCACGATCGGTTTTGACGTTCCAAATGCCTTTCTTGCAAGAAACGGAACTGCAATTCCCACGAAAGAGATTGGTCCCGCAAATGCAGTCACACACGCTGACAAAATACTGGAAAGCAAGATCAAAATCACTCGAAATGTCTTGATGTTTACTCCCATACTCTGCGCATACGCCTCTCCCAGCTGATACGCACTGATCGGTTTGGACAGGAAAAATGTAAACAGTACCGCAAGTCCGACAACCACTGCTGCCACACGGATGTTACTCCAGCTCATTCCGGAAAAGCTTCCCTGTGACCATCCATGCAGGTTCACAATATCAGAATCATCCGCAAATGTCACAACAAAATCCGTGATCGCCGAACAGATATATCCGATCATGATTCCACCAACGAGAAGAGACGCCATATGCTGCACTTTTTTCGACATCAGAAGGATAAATCCTGTCGAGATCAGTGACCCGATAAATGCTGCCAGAATCAGTGTATACGAAGAAAATCTTCCAATATATTTCAAATACACGATCATCGTAAGTGCCACGACCATCTTCGCTCCGGAAGAAATTCCGAGAACGAAAGGTCCGGCGATTGGATTGGAGAAGAACGTCTGCAGAAGAAAACCTGACAGAGACAACGCGCCGCCAAGCAGTGCCGCCATCAGAATTCTCGGAAGACGGATCTTCCATATGATATTGTACTCTGTCGCCGCTCCTTCTTTCAGAAAGAGAATACGCAGAATCTTCGGCACCGGAATATGAACATTTCCAGTATTGATATTTAGCACTGTCACAACACAAAATACTACTGCAAGAATCAGAAATACCGCTGTGTATCTTGTACGCCGTCTGAAATTTTCCTGATGAAAACTTGTCTGCTCCATTCTTCTACTCCATTTTTCACTTCATCTGTTCTACTACATTTCCTTTACCGTCTATTCCATCTTTTCAAGAAATGTCATCTGTGATGCATCACCGTCTGTCAGCATGAGATGCATGTCCTTGATCAGCTCTCCGACCGTATCTGTCGCCTGATATAAGTTCTTTCCGGTATACCAGACATTTCCGTCTTTCACTGCCTTGAATTCGGAGAACAATTCATTCTTTGCTTCCAGTTCGCTGATGCTATTTACCTGTCCATCGATCGTTCCGTTGTAAATCAGATAATCCGCATCCACCGCTGTTGCATAAAATTCTTCCATTGTCAGTTTAACAGATGGTGCGTTGCTGTCCGGATTCTTCAGATCTTTGAACGCATATCTTCCACCTGCGATTTCGATCATTGATGGAATATAATCGTCCGATTTTCTCACCACGATTGAACCATCTGTGCTCACATAGAAATAAGCAACCGTCTTTTCCGTGTTCTCAAAACCTTTCAACTCCTCTATCACCTGAGCCTGCTGGTCAAAAAATGTATCCGCTTCTTCCTCTTTATTCAGAAGTGCTCCATAAAGCTTGATCCACTCGGTTCTTCCAAGCGGATGCGACTCATAACTCGAATAATCTACAAATACCGGAATTCCGAGATCTTCGATCATTTCCTGTACTTTCGGTGTGTGAAGGATCATCGTCGATTCGATTGCCAGATCACAATCTCCGTCAACGAGAGTTTCATAATCCGGTTCGCTATATTTTCCTGCAAATGTCATCTCTCCGGATTCCATTGCTTCCTTTGCACTCTCCACATACCAGCCGGAGGCCTCAAGTCCGGAGAATTTCACCTTGTCGATTCCGCCGATTGCATCAAACAGAGACATGGATGCTGTCGCCGCCATATAAATATTCTCTGTCGGCTGCTGAATCACAACAATATCCTCCGCCAGATCTTCCGGTTCTTCTTTTCCTTCCGGAACAATCAGATACTGCTTATCTTCATGAACGTCAATCAGCTTATATCCATCCTTATAATAGTATACATCGAATTCTGTCGCATAAGTCAGATCCATTGTAGATTCATAAGTGAGTCCTTCAATCTCAGGTGCTTTTTTTGTCTTGTTGGCTACATCTTTGGTCGTATCCTTCGTTGCTTCTGTACCTGCTGAATTATTATTACCGCTGTTTCCACCAGAGGCTGCGGTAGAACCGCAGCCTCCAAGCAGAAGTGCAACTGAAAGCATTAACGCTGTGATTCTGCATCTTCTTATCTTCATTCTATTTTTCTCTCCTATTTCTCTGCCGCTGCTACTGCCGCATCAAACTTCTCGTTCGTCTGCTCTTCACATCCGTAGAGAACACCGTAAACCTTGATCCACTCCTGCTTTCCAAGTTCTGTCTTTTCCTCGGAAGAACGGTCAACAAATACCGGAATCCCAAGTGTCGCAAGCTTCTCTGTCAGCTCCTCAAACTGCTCCGTCTGCTTTGAATCTTCTCTTGGAAGAATATCTCCCGAGAACATAGCGAGATTCACTCCACTTTTCACAAAATTCTTCAACTTCAGCTTGTCCGCTGTTCCTGCATATGCAACTTCAGCATTCTTCTCTCCGTCTTTTGCTTTCATCTTATCAGCAATCTCGGATACTGTACAGTCTTTGCTCTTCATTCCAACTGCCGCAACATTGTCAAGAAGATCGAGATCTTTCATCGTATTCAGAATCTCATCAGACTCTGCATAAGTATGATCCACAGGTTTCTTCACAATGATCATATCCTGCTCAAGACCAACCGGAACTTCCACATCCTCCGGAACGATCAGATATTTCACAACATTTCCCTTGTAAAGCTCTGCTGCCAGTTCCTGTTCGCTTGTGCCGTTGTTATCCGAAGCTGCGGATTCCTCAGCGGAAGTATCTGACTTGCTGTCGGTATCAGATTTCTTGGTATCTGCTGACTTTGCATCCTCAGATCTGTTAATTGTGACAGATGCAACTTTTTTCTTAGAAGATTTTTCTGAGTCCGAATTATCCGCTTCTGATTTCTTATCCTCTGCTTTCTCAGGATCTCTTGCTGTGTCCTTCGTCATATCAATTTCAAGAAGTACGATTCCCTGATCATAATGATAAATCTTGAAATATTCTGCATAGTCAAGCTTTGTCTCTGACTGATATTCCAAGCCTATGATTTCAGGTGCTTTTTCATCCAGCTTCTGGTTACTGCTTGTTGAAACATCTGTTCCGTTTGCAGATGTTCCTCCATTCGCCGCTGCAAGATAAATGAAAATCGTATATTCTATCTCATGTGCGACAGACATTTTATCTGTCATTCCAATAATCTTATTGTTCTGATTCAACGCAACCGGGATAACAGCTGTCGCTGATCCGCCGCCCTTTGTTGTGTAATACTTATTTCCATTCGCTTTCACATACTGATAATGATCACTGCTGAACACGAGTGTTGCATAAGCCTGTCCATTCTGGATCGTCACTTTATTACAAGTAATCTGAACCTTACCTGTTCCACCTGACCAGGTAAAACGGTCCGGAGTATATACACCGTCTTTCAGTGTTGTTCCACTGTCTACATGAGAAGTAGAACCACTTGTATCGGATTCGTATTTTGATACATTATCTGCTTTTCCATCATTTCCATCTGTTTTTCCTGAATTAGTTCCAGATACAGAACCGCCTGGGAAAGCAGAATTGTTTGTTCCTGTATTACCTGTATTGTTGGAACCACCAGTAGTTCCGGAATTTCCTGTGTTTCCGTTGTTTCCGGAATCACCTTTATTCTCAGAATCTGTAGAATTAAGATCGGCAATCTTCTTCATTGTCTCTGACTGGAAAGTCAGCGTTCTATCATACCAGATTCCTTTTTTAATGGAATAGGCTGCTACTGCGATTTCCTTATCCAACGCTTCTACCGGAACAGTATAAGTATATTTTCCTTCTTTATTCACCTGATATGGAATCCAGGATGACTGATCTGCGCTTGCAGCCTCTTCCTTTGTTCCCATGTACAGATAACCGTAACCGGTTCCGCTTAATGTAAGCACGGCGCTCATTTTTCCGTCTTTTGCTGTCAGGATACAATCCACTACTTTAAACATGGAAGAACTGGAAGTTACGTCCATGCTGTAGATTCCGTTGGCCACTGTTGCTTCCGGTGCAGGATTCGGAACCGGATCCGGTGTCGGAGTTGGAGTTGGTGCCGGATCCGGTGTTGAAGTTTCTCCCGGATTCGGAATGTACATCCATAAGTACTGTTTGTCATACCAGGTCTGATCTTTTGACTTTCTCAAAGATACCGGAATTGTCTGGCCTGCTTTTTCTTTCGGAACATTGAAATGAAATGTCCATGCACCTTCTTCATCCTTTGTTCCTTCTATAACAGATGCTTTCAACAAGTCATCTTTTGAACCAAGATAGAGCGCATCAAATCCTGTGTTGTTTGTCTTGATCGTAATATCAAGTTCGCCATCTTTTTCAACAACTGTTGACTCGCTGACCTTGAACATCTTGAACTCTTCAGCGTCTTCTTTTACTACTTTCACAGATTCTCCTGTTACAGAAGGAGCCTCCTGCAGTGGCGGAAGTTCCGGTTCCGGAGTATTCGTAGAATCGTTAGAATCTGTAGAAGGTTCTGACTTGCCTGTCTCATCTTTTATCTGTGTATCCTTGTTATCAGCTTTTTCATCCGCAACCTGATCTGAGACAGTTGTGCCTGGATTTTTCCCGGTAGTTTCTGTATCTTTCTCTTCTGAGTTGTTTTCTGAATTGTTTTCTGAATTATTCTTTGAGTTATTCTCTAAATTTGGTTTTGTTTCTGCTTCGATCGAATTCTGATTATCTGATTTATCCGAAGAATTATCAACTTTATCAGATTCCTCTTTCTGATCTTCTTTCGTTAAATCGTCATTTCTTTTATCTTCTTTAACATTTCCCGCATCTTCTGTCTGACTCGCATCTTGTTTCTTATCTGGATCAGCTTCTTCCACCTCTACAGCTTCCTGTAAATTTGTCTCATACTGCTGCTCATTTTCTGCCGCATATGTTCTTGTATAAGACAATGGTGAAATCATCATAGAACCTGTCAGCATAAGTGCAAGCCATCTGCTCTTATTTTTCATTTTTTTCTGTCTCCTTATAAGTTGTGAATTATAAAATGCGAAAATAGATAGAATTATCCTGAATCGAATGAATGATTGCTGGTCACACGTAGTGTGAACAGTAAGAATGGTTCTTTCGGTACAATCAATTACTCGTGATCTGGAATCCTTATATTCCCCGCACCAACGGCCGGCAGGTTTCCTGACTTACAGATCTTCTATACAGAACACCTTCCCGGTCTCCCAGTGGATGTGCGGACTCTCCACACTTGTCTGTATAGGAGCGGTCTTCTGAAATCTAATTTCTAAGAAGACCGCATCTCTGCTCACAGTGACGAGTTCGTACAGGTCTTGCACCTGTTTCCCTTTTACCTGTTTGATCAGGACATAGTATCAAATATCCCCTGATCAAACAGCACCGAACGCTATTATTTCTGACTAACTATAACATTTCATTATATTGAAGTCAACTAGCAAAGTCTAGCCAAAACAAAACCGCCAAAAAACTTAAAATTGAAATAGGACTTCAGATTGCTCCAAAGTCCTTTTCTGTCCTATATACTTTACAGATTATTTATAGTTCTTCTCCATTTGTCCTGATCACATTCTGATACCAATAAAATGAATCTTTCTTTGAACGCGCAAGCGTTCCTGTTCCATCATCATATTTATCTACATAAATAAATCCATAGCGTTTTGCCATTTCACCGGTAGATGCACTTACAAGATCTATACATCCCCATGGAGTATATCCTCTAAGATCTACTCCATCAGCTACAGCTTCTCTCATCTGTTCTATATGTTTTTTCAAATAATCAATACGATAACTGTCATGAACGCTTCCATCTGCTTCTTTTACATCCTTTGCGCCAAGACCATTTTCTACTACCATAATCGGGATTCGATATCTGTCATAAATCTCATTCAATGTATATCGTAATCCTTTCGGATCAATCTGCCAGCCCCAATCACTTGCCTCTAAATAAGGATTCTTAAGTCCTGCCACAATATTTCCTTCTACTGCTTTAGCAATACCTGTTGCATTTCCGACACAGTTACTCATGTAATAACTTAATGTATAGAAATCAACAACACCCTCTTTTAACAAAGCATCGTCATCAAGTTCTTTCTTAATCTGAATATCATTTTCTTCAAAAAAGCGTTCTGCATATGCCGGATACTCACCTCGCACCTGGATATCAGAACAGAACCAGTTTATCATACGCATCTGTTTCTGTGCTTCAAGAATATCCTCCGGGTGACAAGTGCTTGGATACATTGTGATAAAGCAGATCATATTTCCCATCTTAAATTGCGGATATTTCTCATGTGCCAGTTTTACTGCTTTTGCACTTGCTACGAACTGATGATGCAATGCCTGATAACGAACCCGTGGCTCATCTTTTACTCCCATCATCGTTCCATAGTAGTCCTTGATCGTGCCAAGTGACAAAGTTGCCCCCATCACCATGGTGCCAGCATTAATCTCATTAAATGTTAGCCAATATTTAACTTTATCCTGATATCTTTCAAAAACAGTCTCGCAGTATCTTACATAACAATCAATGCATTCTCTGCTTTCCCAACCATTATATTTTTCGACCAGACCATACGGCATCTCATAATGCGAAATGGTAACAAGTGGTTCAATACCATATTTCAGACATTCATCAAATACTGCATCATAAAACTCCAGCCCTTTTTCATTCGGTGTTTCCTCCAGTCCTGTCGGAAAAATTCTTGTCCATGCAATAGACATTCGGAAAGTTTTGAATCCCATTTCTGCAAATAATGCAATATCTTCTTTATAATGATGATAAAAATCTGTTGCCTCATGGCTGGGATATAATGTTCCTTCTTCGAACCCATCTGTGATTCGCTTTGGAATCGTATGTGTTCCATTTGTACATAAATCTGGAATAGCGACTCCTTTTCCATCTATATCCCATGCACCTTCATACTGATTTGCGGCTGTTGCTCCGCCCCATAAAAAATCTTTTCGAAAAGTCTTCATCCATTCTCCTCACTTTCTACTACTTATCTTATAAAAAAACTATCGAAATCACAACTTCCTTCACCACAAAACTCAAAGTATAATCCACATTTTCCACAGATCTGTTTCAGTTTTTCTTCTTTTCTATGCCAGTCTTTAGCAGGGGATATCTGGATTTCTGCAATCTGATTTTTCCTGGTTTCTTCTGTATAAACAAGGATTTTCCCTGTAAATTCACCACGATAAGTGACTGCAATCTCCTGTTCTTCTCCTGTAAACTGCAAATATTTAAAACCACAGACAGATCCATCTTGCATATTATGAAGATAAGAATTTTGTACTGTTGAAACTTTATTTCTTCCTTCCAAAGCAATATAGGGATGCGGTTCTTTCCATTTTACACTACTTGAATAATGAAGGATTCCTTCTTTGCTTCGCAGATAACAAAGTAAATGAGCTGAATATTCTCCAGCTGCCTTCCAAGGCTCTCCTGACATTCCACTACTTGTTATTTCTACCTGTGGAATTGTTCCATCTTCCTTCAACTCTATTTTCTCTGCACATCCTTGTCTGCTATACTGCGTTCCATAGGTATGTCTATGATAAAAGATATAGTATTTATCTTCTATTGTTAAAATCCCTCCATGATTATTTCCGAGATAATTAACCGCATCCTTTTCCATTCTTCCATCTAATCCTACATCTCCATTTGAAATGATCGTTCCCTGATATGAAAAAGGACCCATTGGATTCTCTGCTAATGCATAACATAGTTCATGGCCTTGTTCACTGGAATACACCAGATAGTATTTATTTTTTATCTTTCGGATACTGGATGCTTCCAGAAATGCATGCCCCTCATATAGAGTTCCAACTGACTGAAGTTTTCCTGGGATTGTTGCTACTGGAAGAGTCTTAATTGTCTTCATATCATTTTCCAGCTGAACTACAAATCCTCCCATGTATGCAGCTTCAGGAAATCCTTCTTTTCTTTTTTGCAATGCAAAACCATAATATAAGAAATTTCCTTCTTCTGCACTATAGATTGCAGGATCAAACATCAATCCGTATCCTGATTCTGAAGTAAATATTCTTCCGTCTGAAAAACATACATCTCCATAATACTCATAATGGCCAGCCGGTGTGGCGCACACTGCCACACCAAGCTTGTCCATTTTTGAAGTGAAATAATACAGATAATATCTTCCATCCGGTCCACATATAGCATCAGGAGCCAGAAGATCAACTTCAGTCTCATAGTTCGGATCATCTGATTTCTTAAAAATCACGCCTTCAAATGTCCAATTTGCCAGATTGTCTGCTGGAGCACTCCAACACACATAATCTCCTGTGCAATATCGCTCACCCTCTGCTTCATCATGCGAGCCATATACATAAACCCTATCGCCAAAAAATTTCGGTTCTCCATCCGGAATGTACTCCCATCCCGGCAGATATGGGTTCCTTGTCTGTTTCATCTAGCTCACCTTTTCTTTTATGAATCTAACATTTTGTCATTATATCCAAAAAGATATGTTAAAATGATTCCACCGAAAAATCCAAGAGCTGCTACTACTGCTGCAATTTTTCCCAGCATTGCAACAAATGCAGGGATTGTCAGAACACAAGTGGAAATCAACGCTGTCGCCATTCCACCAGATGTTGCGATCAACACTCCTCCAATCGCATCTAAAAGGCATACGATTACAAACGGTCTTTTAAATTTTAACACAACTCCATAAATTGCAGGCTCCGTTACTCCTGCTACAAATGCTGAAATTCCTGTAGCTACCGCTGTCTGTTTCAGTTCTGGATTCTTAGTCTTTAGGAATACACCAAACGCACATCCGGCCAATGCAAAGTTTGTCGCTAACGTAATTACAAACATTGGATCTGCACCGAGCGCAGCAAAGTTATTCATAACAAGTGGTACAAGCCCCCAATGTAAACCAAAGATCAACATAATTGGATATAATGCTCCAATTACAAATCCTGCAACAGGTGGACAAGTATCAAGTAACCAACCGATTCCATCTGCAAGTCCCACTGCAACAATATTTGTAACTGGTCCAATTACGAGAAATGTTAACAATGCAGTCACAACAAGACTCAAAAGCGGAACAAAGATTCCACGAATCACTTGTGGGAATAAAGGTTTGATCAGTTTTTCAAACTTCGCCTGAACAAACACTGCTACAACAATTGGAATGACCGAACAAGGATAACTAATCAATGTCACCGGGATTCCAAAGAAACTTACTGCTTCTCCTGCACTGTACAATGTACTGATATTCGGATATACAAGTGCCGCTGCTACTGCCATCGCTACGAAAGGCTCTGCTTTAAACTTCTTTGCGGCTGTATATGCAAGGAAAATTGGCAGGAAATTAAACACGCCATCTGCCATAGCATATAAAAGCTGATATGTTGTTCCTGCTGTATCCAACCAGCCAACTGTTGTAAAAACGACCAGAAATCCTTTTAACAATCCTGCTGCCATAAATGCACCCATAAATGGAAGGAAGATTGCTGAAATCACATCAATTGCTATCGTCAGAATACTCTTTTTGGCTGTTCCTCCATCCTCATCCGCTTCACCTGTCAGATTAATATTCGTCACTTTTCCGATCTCATCGTAAACATCTCCAACATCTGTTCCGATAACAACCTGATACTGTCCTGCTGCAACCATAACCTGAATAACACCTTCTGCCTTTTTCAGTGCTTCCAGATTTACTTTCTTTTCATCTTTTACTATAAAACGAAGACGTGTCATACAATGTGCCAGTGATTTTACATTTTCTTCACCACCGATCTCACGGACAATGTCTATTGCCATTTTATTATAATTCTTAGCCATGAGTTTCTCTCCTCCTAATAACTTTTAGATTTCAAATCAACCGGATTGTTTCAGAATTGTGCACCATCCTGACTTCTTCCTGCAATCATTTCTGTTCTGAAAACAGTTCTCCCCACCACCATGAACTATGTCGTGTTTCTCTTATGGAGTTCTTTCGTATATCTGAAAAAAGCTTTTTGATATACAAAGACTTTCCTAATATACAAAAAAAGACCCAGAATATACTTTGGACTAATGTATAAGTCCTCTGCTATCTCTGCGTCTTGCTGAACTGAATCATAACAAACTGATCTGCATGTGTAATTGATTTCTGCATCTACTTTAACAAACTATCGTATGTTTGTCTAGCTCGCAGAATCACCAATATTTTCCACTAAAAATTATTACTTTTTCACAATGGACAAATCTTCTCTCACTGTCTACAATGGATTAATAAACGATTGTTACTGTTGAATCAGGCAAGTCGGTTTTATGTTATAATAAGCTCATGAGACAGATATTTTGTTATCGGCATCTCAATACACTTTTATACCATAAAATCGGCTTTTATTTTTTGCAAAACAATCAATACAAAGGAGATATCTAATATGCAAATCACCCGTGTTCTTAATACGAATGCTGTCTTATCGGCAGATTCTGACAGCAATGAAATCGTCCTTCTCGGCCGCGGGATTGGATTCAAGGCCCGCCCCGGAGATGATGTGGATGAAACTAAAATTGAAAAACGTTTTACGTTAAATGACAAGAAACAGTTAAGCCGTTTTCGGGAACTTTTGGAACAGATTCCTTCTGAATACATTTTTGTAGCAGAACAGGCAATTTCATTTGCCAAACGCTTCTACAATCTGCAGCTGAATGAATCTATCCATATTTCTCTTGCAGATCATCTTCACAGCGCTGTAGAGAATGCAAAGCTTGGAATTCAGATTCCAAACTCGCTTCTTTTGGATATTAAGCAGTATTATCCAAGAGAATATGAGATTGGACAACAGACCATCACTTTTGTAGACGACAGACTTCACATTAAACTTCCAGAAGATGAGTGGGGTTTTGTCGCCATGCATTTTGTCAATGCACAATATGGAAAAGAAAATACTAATGTCAAAAAAATCATTACATTTGTAAGAGATGTAAATAATTTTATCTTAAATGAGCTTGATATCAAACCTGATGAAGATTCCCTGTTTTATCACCGCTATATGACACACCTGAATTTCTTTGCACAACGAGTTGCCGGCGGCGTTCACTATTCTGATGACAATGATATTGAACTGTCATTATTAAAAAAACACTATCGCGAAGAATACAAGGTAAGCTGTGATGTTGCAAATTACATTAAGAAAAACTATCATTTTAAGCCTAACAAAGATGAAATCATGTATCTCACAATTCACCTGGCACATATTACACGCCACACAGTTTAACATTTTTATTTTTAATCAGGAGGACTCAGACTATGGGATTTTTAACAAAACTTTTTTCCGGAAAATCAGAGGGAAACACAAAACAAGAAGAAATCAAGACTACGAACTCGCAACCAAATACAATCTATGCACCTTTTAAAGGCACTGTTATTCCATTAGAACAGATTAACGATGGTGTTTTTTCTAGCGGTGTACTTGGCCTGGGAATCGGAATGTACCCAGAAGAAGAAACTGTCTATGCACCTTTTGATGGAAAAATCACTCAGGTAATTGACACAAAACATGCTGTCGGTATCTTAAGTAATGACAATATCGAATTATTGATTCACGTTGGGATGGATACTGTTGCAATGAAGGGAAAAGGATTTAAACTATTTGTTTCAGAAGGCGATACCGTATCCTGTGGACAGAAATTAATGACTTTTTCCAAATCAGAGATTGCTGCTGCCGGATATCCGGATACAACTGCAATTATTATAACAAACTCCGATGACTTTAATAAGGTTTCCACCCTTATAGAGGGATCTGTAGAAAAAGGAACTGCTATACTGATTACAGAATAATACAAAGGAGAAAATTATGACAGAGCAACAATTACTAGACTTATTTCATCAAATGACTTTAGAAGAAAAAATCGGACAGCTCGTCCAGTTGGATGGAGGATGTTTCGGCACTGATGCTATGGCTGTCGGACCAAGAGAAAAGCTTGGTATCACAGAAGAGACCGTACGCAACTGTGGAAGTGTGCTAAATGTTCTTGGTGCTGAAAAAGTACACGAGATTCAAGACCGATTCCTTGCTGAAAACCGATTGAAAATCCCACTCTTATTCATGGCAGATGTAATTTACGGATACCAGACTGTTTTCCCAATTCCTCTTGGTCTTGGATCCACCTGGAACCCAGACCTGATTCGTGAAGATTATAAACTGATTGCAGAAGAAGCCTGCAGTGACGGTGATATGGTTACCTTCAGCCCTCCTGCTGATCTGATTCGTGATGCAAGATGGGGACGTTGTCTTGAAATGCCGGGAGAAGATCCTGTTCTGATCTCTCATTTTTCCAAAGCAATGGTAGAAGGTTTCCAGAATACATGGGAAAAGGGAAAAAGTGTTGCCTCCTGTCTGAAACATTTTGCCGGATACGGTGCCCCGGAAGCCGGACGCGAGTACAACACCGTTGATATGAGTAAACGCCGTTTCCTCCAGGATTTTCTTCCTGGTTATAAATCTGCTGTAGATGCAGGATGTGAATTGGTTATGACTTCCTTTAATACCGTAGATGAAATTCCTGCTACTGCCAATAAGTGGCTGATGGATGATATTTTGCGAAAAGAATGGGGATTCAATGGGGTAATCATTACAGATTATGCGGCAATCTCCGAATTAAAGGCTCACGGAGTTGCTGCTGATGATGCTGAAGCTGCAAAACTTGCAATGAATGCAACTGTAGATATTGATATGAAGACATCTTGCTATGCAAATAATCTTGCGGATCTTGTTGCCCGTCATGAAATTGATGAAGCACAGATTGATACTGCCTGTTATCGAATCCTTACTCTGAAAAATAAACTTGGACTTTTCGAAGACCCATACTATGGATGTAGTGTAGAAAAACGTAATTCCGTTATCTGCAGTCCTGAAAAAATCAGTGCTGCCCGCGAGACCGCCAACCGTTCTATGGTTCTTCTTAAAAATGATGATATTCTTCCGCTTAAAAGAAATAAACAAAAGATTGCTTTGATCGGGCCTTACGCAGACAGTCTGGATATTGTCGGCATGTGGGCTGTTCACGCTGATCACAAACATTCAATTACAATAAAGCAGGCAATGGAAAATATTCTCGATAATGAATACTTTACTTTTACCAAAGGCTGTGATTTCCTTGATGATTATAGTTCATTAGGTGAGTTCGGATTCATCCCGGCAGTTGCCAATGGAAAATTTACTCCTGAACGGGCTGTCATAGAACATGAGAAAGCTCTTACTCTGGCAAAAGAAGCTGATGTTGTCGTACTTGCAATGGGTGAACATATGTTACAAAGCGGTGAGTCTGGTTCAAGAACCGATATCACACTCCCGGAGCCACAGAAACAACTTCTACATGAGATTAAGGCTCTTGGCAAAAAAATCGTTCTTGTATTATTCAACGGAAGACCTCTTGCATTAACTGATATCATTGAAGATTGTGACGCTGTTTTGGAAGCATGGTTTCCGGGCACAGCCGGTGGACTTTCAATCTGTGACTGCCTCTTCGGTGACTACAATCCTTCCGGAAGACTAACTGTAAGTTTCCCTTATCACGTTGGTCAGGAACCATTGTATTATTCTCAGTTTGCAACCGGAAGACCTGCAAATGGGGGCACGCATAGCGGACGCTTTGTCTCACGTTATCTCGACTGCCCGAATGAAGCACTTTTTCCTTTCGGATATGGTTTATCCTATCATAAGGCAGAATATTCTGATCTTACACTTAACCGGACAGAGATTTCAAAATCCGCTGATGATTCCATACAGGTATCCATCTCAGTAACAAACACCAGTGAAACTTCCGGAACTGAAACTGTCCAATTATATCTCCGAGACTTGGTTGGAAGCGTTGTAAGACCAATTCTTGAGCTGAAAGACTTCAAACAGATTCACTTAGGTGCTCATGAAACCCAAAAAGTCACCTTTACAATTACTGAGGAAATGCTTCGCTTTTACACAAAAGATTATACTTATCAGAGCGAACCAGGCAATTTCAAAGTATTTGTCGGACCAAATAGTACTGAATTACTGGAAGCAGATTTTTCACTGACTATCTAGCAATCTTTTATTTAAGTAGCCACATAATCAAACATAAAGAATGGATGAAAGCATGTATGTATATAATAGCATGGCTCTCATCCATTTTTCTATATTATTCCGCCTTCACAGCCCAGCGCATCTTCGTAGATCTTGCTCTTCCGTTCTGTGCGCATTCCTGCGCTGACGGGCGCACAACATCTCTCGCATATTCGGAATAGATTCCTTCTTTGTATCCTGCTTTGAGTGCTTTTTTTACAAGCTTGTCCTCTCCGGAATGGAATGTAAGAATTGCTACTCTTCCGCCCGGTTTTAATGCTCCCGGGAGTTTCTCCATGAATTCATACAGCACTTCGAACTCATTATTGACATCAATACGAAGTGCCTGGAATGTTCTCTGGCAAGTCTTTTTGATAATATCTTTCTTTTCTTTATTATTCGGAAGGAAATCCAAAGTCTTCTCGATGACATTTCTAAGCTTTGTTGTTGTATCAATGCGATTGCCTCTGCGAATTTCATCCGTAATCGCTTTCGCCAGTTCTTCGCAGTATGGCTCATCTGAATTCTCATAAAGCATTCCGGCGAGCTCTTCCTCGGAAATGTTGTCAAGTCGCTCTGCTGCACTGATTCCCTTCTCCTGGTTCAGTCGCAGATCAAGCGGTCCATCAACTTTGAAAGAAAATCCTCTCTTCGGATTGTCAATCTGCATGGAGGACACTCCAAGATCCGCAAGAATAAAATCAAATCCGCCAACTTCTTTTGCAATCTCATCGATCGTGCAGAAGTTCTGCAGACGAATACTCAAAATATCTTCTCCAAATCCCTGGTCTGCCAGACGTTTTCTTGTCTTTGCAGACTCTTCCGGGTCAACATCTGTTGCATAGATATGTCCCTCGCCTTTCAGACATTCCAGCATTGCTTTTGTATGTCCACCGTATCCGAGTGTTGCATCGAATCCAGTCTCACCCGGCTGAATCTTCAAGAAATCAAGGATCTCATTTACCATGATGGAAATGTGCATTCCGGCTGGAGTGTTTCCCTTCTGGATTACATGCGCGATAGTATCCTTGTATTTCTCCGGCTGTAACTCTTTATATTTTTCCTCGAATTTCTTCGGGTATTTTCCTTTGTATCTCACACGACGCTTGTGCGGTGTCTGTGATTCCTGAGTATTCTGATTGTTCTGCTCGCTCATTTCGCTCTCCTTGTATATTCACATATATTAGGCGTTTTATAAACACCACCCCTTTGATTTTATTGGGTTTTCTCCCTTGCCTCTAACCTTCAGACTTTCAAAATGTGTTTTTAATGCTATAGATAGAAATTGATTCATTTTATCTTCTCCAATCAATAAATCATATAAATTCATTAATCATTTTTAGTCTCAAGTCAGTCTCATAATCTCTTCTTAAAAATGAGACTATGTTGAGACTGCCTTGAGACTAACTTGAGACTGTCTCATTACAATGCCCATGTTGAAGTCTTTTTATCGTAAACGGCACCTGTTACTTTTTTGATTTTAGCATAGTCCCTGAATACCGTTGCTCTTGATATATCAAGTTCTGCCATTACCTGTTCAACCGATAAGTGCAGGTTTTCACAAATCATATTATATATTTTTTGTTCTCTTTCAGATAAAGTTTTCTGTTCTCTTCCCTCGTCAGCAGCCGCCTTGTCCAAAGGAATGGTTATTCTAAACACATCATCTTCAATTAATTCCGGCTTGCCACCATCTGAATATACTGGTGTATATTTATATAGATTTCGTACACCGGAACCAATCGTATCTGTTCTACCAATATTTGCAAAAAATTGCTGAATCAACGGATTCTTAGGATATGGTGTAAATTCATCACTCATAATATTTCCATGACGTCTTGGAATACACCAGTTTTCTGTTTTCAACCAGTCTTTTTCAATGATTACCTTTGCTGGAAACGCACTGGAATAATCTCTATGCACAAGAATATTGGCAATTACTTCCCTGGAAATAATACCTCTGATGCTTGTATTTACATTATCAATCAGGCAAAATTTATCCGAAGTATGCTTTGCTACAAACTCCATTAACAATTCATATGCCTCAATTAGGTTTGTTATCACCTGCAATCTGTCATCGTACCTATCTATATTTTCAACTCTGTAAATTGCATCTGTAACATATCCTGGGCAACAGGAACGTATTACTTCATCCCTGCCAAACAAAAGTACTCCGGCGAGATTATATCCTTGAATACCTGATGAAAAATCTTTTTCCCATAATCCAGCACTCTTCAATATTTCCTCATCAGACATTTCCAACCAAGGGTGATCCGGATTTTTGCTCTTTGCAAGATTTCTTACTTTATCCATCAAATCCATGCGTAGATCTTCCGTTGTAACATATGGGAATATCTTATGCTCCGCGTATGTATTACTCTTTCTGTTATACATATTCTGTAGTTGAATCGGAGAGTCCGTAATATCCATGTCCCCATCTTCGTTTCTGTCATAGATCCTGTTTGCACACTTTTCTACAGTAGATGTTGGCGGAACATACACCCATAACAGCGTCATCCCTTCATATACAATATCCTCTATTGAAAGATATAATGTTGGTGACATCTTATCCGGGTTATTTAGCTGATTCACAAAATTCTTCTTCATATCCTTAATAATATTCGGATTAATACCTATTGGGGTACCATCATCCTCTACACCCATGATAATATACCCACCATATCTGTTAGAAAAAGAGCATACTGTTTCATACACATCTTCCTGAATGCCATGCTGACAGGTTTTGTACTCTACTGTTATTTTTTCATCTTTTGAAAGCAAGTCTCTCATAAATTCAATTGTCATTCTATCGCCTCCAATTTTTGCGTTTCCATTAGTGAAAATCTGATGTTCTATGTCCATTCTGAATATTGCCTTTTTTACAATGTATGTACAGTATACCATGAAAGTTATTCACAATATACCATGATCTTTAAAATGTTTTCCACATAAGTCTACGTATTTTTTCACTCATTCACATTTTTTACCAAAACCATTGTGGATTCGCCATTTTATCCGGCTTCATATCTTACTACCACGTTCATCACTCCGGCAAGCATCATCACAACCACCGGATTCAGTTTTGTCTTACGAAGCAGTAACAGACAGATTCCGAAGATCACCACCATAAACCATTTTGTCGCCGCAAACTGCACAATTCCATCTGTCCAGAATGCAGTGTGCAGAATTGCGATTCCTGCGGATGCGATCAGTGCGACAACTGCTGGTCTTAAGGATTCCAGCACGCTCTGGAACATTTTCATTTTCTTATATCTTAAATAAAACCATGCGATCAAAGTTACGATAATACAAGACGGCAGAATGCACCCACAAGTCGCCGCAACAGATCCCGGAACTCCCGCAATCTTGCTGCCGACAAATGTTGCCGCATTGATCGCAATCGGCCCAGGTGTCATCTGGGAAATCGTGATCAAATCTGTGAATTCTGTCATCGTAAGCCAGTCGTGCTGCGACACTACCTGTTCCCGGATCAGAGGCATCGCCGCATAACCGCCACCAAAGCTGAACAGTCCAATCTGAAGAAAGCTTAAAAATAATTTCAAATAAATCATTTCTCTTCACTTCCTTTCCTCGTGATCTTTTTCTCAATTAATGCGCGGAGTACTCCGACAATTCCACAGATCAGAATCACATAGACTACATTTACCTCAAATATGCAGGAAGCTATAAATGCCCCGACCATAAGTACGTATGACAAAGCATCTTTCTTCTTCACGATTCCGGCACCCATGTCATATGTCACAGATGCGATCACGGCGCCCACTCCGGCCTGCATTCCTTCGAGCATCAAGCTGATGATCTGGTTACTTCGAAATGTCTGATAGCCGGCAGAAAGTATCGATATAATAAGAAATGGTGGGATTACTGTCCCGGCAATTGCTGTCAGAATCCCCGCAATTCCAGCCAGTTTATACCCGATCACGATTGCTCCGTTCACTGCGATTGCTCCCGGTGCCGACTGCGCGATCGCCACAAGATCCAGCATCTCCTCTTCTTCAATCCAATGATATTCATCTACGAACTTTTTCTTCATCAGGCTGACGATCACATAACCTCCACCAAATGTGAACGCACTTAAGTAAAAGGTTGACCAGAAAATCTTCCACAATTTTTTATCTTGTTTTTTCCCTTGCGTTTTTTCTTGTTGTTCTTCCATATATATTGTCCTCGTATATTATGATTATGCGAATTGCGTAACACTAGAACTCCCGCCACACTATATGCTATTGGCAGGCAAAATTCCCTAACTATGATATTCTTTCTCTTGTAGTCTATCTCAATCAAAATGATTATGCAATCGCCTTGAATTTTTTACATTATATTTTCCTTTTTGAAACCTTAATTTTATCTGAATTTTCCCTATTTGGAAAATGATTATGATACAATGAGAACAGTAATATTTATCATAAAGGAGATTGAAATTGAAAAACCCTTTTTTTCGATTATCTTATGCCGTTCTCCTGTGTTGTTGCTTGACCGGATGCGGTAGCATACAGCACAAATCCAGTACGGACACGGCGCAGGGTACTAAGGCACCACCCAAGACAGCGGATGATTTTTCTATCTCATCAGATTCTGAAAATGAAACTGTAGATGAAACTTCTTCTGCTGATTCCGCCACCCCATCTGCTTCTGAATCTGAATCCGTAACTCAGCAGGAACCGCTGACCGGCGCAGCGGCTCTTTACAGCAATGGACAGGAGATCAGCTTTGACCCTTCCTGGCAATACGCAGACTTTTCTGCAATCAATTCTGGAACAGCTACTATTTATCTTGCAGATTCTGACCGCAAGGATATCGTCGTTGGCGTGAATGCCGGACATGGAACTTCCGGTGGTGCTTCTGTAAAGACACAGTGTCACCCGGATGGTTCTCCAAAGACAACCGGCGGAAGCACTGCTCAGGGTGCAACTTATGCGACTGCAGTTTCCGGGGGAATGACATTTAACGATGGAACTGCTGAAAGCACTGTTACACTTCAGATGGCTCAGATTCTGAAAGATAAGCTGCTCACTCAGGGATATGATGTCCTTATGGTGAGAAATAACGACGATGTCCAGCTCGATAATGTTGCCCGCACCGTGCTCTGTAACAATGTAGCTGACTGTCACATCTCACTCCACTGGGATGGAGATGGATTGGGATATGACAAAGGCTGTTTCTACATTTCTGTGCCGGATGGCCTGAAAAGTATGGAACCTGTCGCTTCCCACTGGCAGGAACATGATGCACTTGGGGCCTCTCTTGTAGAAGGACTTCGTACAGAAGGAATGACCATTTACCAAAATGGTTCTATGAATATTGATCTGACACAGACTTCTTATAGTACAATTCCGTCTGTTGATATGGAACTTGGAAATGCAAGCTCTGACCACAGTGATTCCACACTAAATAGTCTGGCTGATGGTCTGGTTCTTGGACTCAATGCTTATTTTGGAAATTAGAATTCTTATTGAGTTATTTATTTTATTTTTTAAGGAGGTTATTATGGAGCCACTCATTCGTGTTAAAAATATGTACAAGATCTACAATCCTGGAGAAAATGAAGTCCGCGCACTGGATGATGTTTCTCTTGAGATCAACCAGGGAGAATTTATTGCCATTGTCGGACATTCCGGCTCTGGTAAATCTACATTTATGAATATGCTCGGCTGTCTCGACACACCCGATTCCGGGGAATATTTTCTGGATGGAAAAGATGTTGCCAATCTCTCAGACAATGAACTGTCTGATATCCGCAATCACAAGATCGGCTTCATCTTTCAGGGATTCAATTTGATTCCAAACCTGGATGCACTTGGAAATGTAGAACTTCCACTGATTTACCGCGGACTTGGAAAGCAGCAAAGAAAAGAGATTGCCGGTGAAGCACTGTCGAAAGTTGGACTGGAAAATCGTATGGATCACAGACCGAACCAGCTTTCCGGTGGACAGCAGCAGCGTGTCGCTGTAGCCAGAGCAATTGCCGCACAGCCGCCGATCATCCTTGCCGATGAGCCGACCGGTAACCTGGACAGTAAGTCGACTATCGAGATCATGAATATTCTGAAAGATCTTCATGAGTCTGGAAGAACAGTTATTATCATTACACATGATGATGAAATTGCTAATCAGGTTGATCGTGTTGTCCGCATTATGGATGGAAAGATTGTGAGTGATAGTGTAAATCCGTAGCAATTTAAATCTTTACCTGCAATTACAGAGAGAGGGCAGTACTTTACGATTTCTCAATCGTTGAAGCACTGCCCTCTCTTTATGTTTCTTATTAGATATTTCTTAGTAGAATTTCTAATTACTTCTATTCACTTTTTATTCTACTGATACAAGCTCAATCTTGAAGTTCAGTTCTTTTCCTGCCATCTCATGGTTTGCATCGAAAGTGATTGTTGTCTCTTCCTTAGCTGTTACCTTTACCGGGAATGGCTGTCCATACTGATTGGACAGGTAAACCTGCTGTCCCACTTCAAGGTCTTCAGATCCCGGGAGTTCTGCAATCTCTACTGTGAAGATAGCTTCCGGATTCGGCATTCCATAAGCTTCTTCCGGCATCAGATGGATGTCCACTACCTGACCAACTTCCATATCAGCTACCGCTGCATCAAATCCTTTGATCATCTGTCCTGCACCACATACGAACTCAAGCGGTTCTCCACGATCATAAGAAGAATCAAACTGAGTTCCGTCATTGAATGTTCCTTTGTAATGTGTACGGCATTTCTTTCCAACATTCTTTCCTTCCATTGTAGTGTGTGATCCGCATCCGCCACCGCAGCTGCTTCCACAAGAATGTCCCTCTTCATGATCTCCACAAGAATGTCCTTCCTCATGGTGATGATGATCACAAGTAGCTCCTTTGGATGCAAGCTCGCCTTTCAGGTATGCCTCTACTGCCTGATCTGCATCTCCCTGAGCGCCTGAACACAATTCAACGCCGGCCTCTGCAAGTGCTGTCTGAGCTCCGCCACCGATTCCACCACAGATCAGAACATCTACGTTCTGTCCTGCAAGCAGTCCTGACAGTGCTCCGTGTCCTTCCCCATTAGAACCGATCACTTCACTGGAAACCACCTTATTATCTTCCACTTCATACACTTTGAAAGTCTCTGTCTTTCCAAAATGCTGGAAAATATTTCCGTTGTCATAAGTTACTGCAATTTTCATTGTAAAATCCTCCGTTTCAAAATTCCCTGTCAGACTAGTATAATCCATTACGCAGGTAAAAGCAACCTTTGTGTAAACGCGGCGTTGCGCTTTGTAGCAGTTACTGTTCACACGGTGTGCGACCA
The DNA here is from genome assembly GCA_934309345.1 of uncultured Mediterraneibacter sp. Taxonomy (GTDB): domain Bacteria; phylum Bacillota; class Clostridia; order Lachnospirales; family Lachnospiraceae; genus Mediterraneibacter. The sequence goes on from CAKRDD010000012.1 coordinate 31,763, forward strand.
GCAACGCAAACAGTATCATTGACACAATCTCCTCAAGACACTATACTTGTTATAAAACTTACTCCAAACCATCAGAAAGTGAGCACAACCATGGAATATGAACACATTACCCATTCCTTTGAACCAATATATAATGAAGACTCCAAGATTCTGATTCTTGGAACTCTTCCTTCTGTAAAATCACGGGAAAATAATTTCTACTACGGACATAAACAAAATCGATTCTGGAAATTGTTGGCGAAACTTTGTGAGGAGGAAACTCCGCAGACAGTTGAAGAGAAAACGGCCATGTTGCTCCGCCACCATATCGCCATCTGGGATGTTATTCAAAGCTGTGACATCAAAGGCTCCAGTGACAGCAGTATCAAGAATGTGACACCAACTGATTTGAAACAAATCTTAGATCATTGTCAGATTCGACAAATCTATGCAAACGGAAATAAAGCCGGAGCTCTTTATAAGAAATATCAGCAGCCGCTGACCGAAAGAGACATCCTTGTGCTTCCTTCCACCAGCCCGGCCAATGCCGCCTGGTCACTGGATCGTTTGTACGAAAAATGGAGTGAGATACTGAGGTGAATTATATTGCCTCAGTTCTCACTCCATTTTTATTCAAATAAATTACTATTTCAAACAACTTAGATTATTCGCTAACCTGTTCTCTTCTCTGCTCAAGCACTGCTGCCAGTCTCGGCAGAATCTTATTGCATGCCATCGTGTATGCCGCGCCAAATACATTTGCCCCAATACGAAGCGCTACCGCATACGGCATCCCAAACAAGCCGGACGCAATCGACAATGCACCAAATGTATTAAATGCTGTCTGCCATGCATACCCTGCAGAATATCCGACTCCAATTCCTCCGATCATTCCGATGTATGGATACATTGACTCCGGAAGCACCAAATACAGGATAACAAATAACAGACATCCTACTATATTAAATGCAGCTCTCTTTCCTGCTCGTTCTTTACAGTCATCCGGGAATGGAAGACAAACAGACATGCTTGCGATCCCCGCCCACATTGCTCTCGGAAGTCCAAGCAATGACATGAATAACATTGCACTGGAAACAACAAATGAAAGACGAATGTACCATTTGTTTCTTGCAGAGCTGATATTGAACTCGCGGAACAAATCAAGAAATGATCTTCTATACGGTCTGTTCTTCTGATTCTTATAGAAGATTGCCATACACAATACCATTCCAACCAAAAGGCCAGCCACGCGATACAAGTACTCCTGTCCGGTCACATCATATCCCTGGAGAAGAAGATATCCAAGAACAAATGTAGAATGATTGTACATGATCACATTGTGACATCCCAGAATCATAAGAAGCAAAATACATACTATATTAATAAAGAATGCCGGAACCGGTGACACCATATTCGAAAGCTTCGGTCCTGCAATCAATATTCCAAAGATTCCGACGATGGAGGCCAGTCCGTGCGTTGTACGAATTCCAAAATCTGCCTGTCGAAGAACAAGCACCGCAAGAAGCACTGTAACGCCTACTACACTGTTGTTATTCCCTGTGAAATGACTGTATAAAGAAACTACCGCCACACAAAATGCCATTACAAGATAGACTTTAAAGTTATAAATAAGAATGTGCCTGCGCCTTTCCTTCTTGTCTTCTGTCGCTTTGATCAGCTGTTTAGATGCAACTGAACTGAGCTGTAACTCCTGATAAAATGTCATATATCTCTTCCTCCCACTGTTATTTTTTCTTCAAAAGATCAACGAGAAACTATAATACAAATCCATCACGGAGTCAATAAAAACTTTATTAAAGTTTTCTGATAAATCTGAATTATTCGAACAATATATAGAATTTAATTTTTAGACTTTACAAAACGCAGGCTCTATGATAAGATAGTTTGTGTCGAGCGGAAGTGGCGGAATGGCAGACGCGCTAGATTCAGGTTCTAGTGGGAGTTTTATCCTGTGGGAGTTCAAGTCTCCTCTTCCGCATTGATAGAATGTGAGAGAAATCCTTGATTCAAGGATTTCTCTTATTTTTTTTTAATAATTGTTATAAGTTATTCTTTCATCCTCAGCCTGAAGACAGATCATTTCTTTTTTCTTATGTCAAATAAATCTTTTAAGATTCTCTATCACCCCAACGCCACATCCAGAACCATCATCAAACTGAACCCAACCGCAAAGAAAACTGTACCGATATTAGAGTTCTCCCCCTGCGACATTTCCGGAATCAGTTCTTCAACCACAACATAAAGCATTGCTCCTGCTGCAAAACTCAGTAAATATGGTAATGCCGGGATTATCAGCTGCACAGCAATGATTGTAAGTACTGCTCCAACTGGTTCAACCACACCTGAAAGCACACCTCCTAGAAATGCCTTCCCCTTACTTTCTCCTTCGGCTCTAAGCGGCAGAGATATAATTGCTCCTTCTGGGAAATTCTGAATTGCAATTCCAAGTGATAAAGCAAGCGCACTCGCTGCTGTAATCTTTGTATTTCCTGCAAGAAGACCTGCATACATTACACCAACTGCCATCCCCTCAGGAATATTATGCAGTGTAACCGCCAGTACCATCATCGTTGTACGCCCAAGCTTACTTTTAGGTCCTTCTGACTGTTCACTTCCTACATGAAGGTGTGGAATCAAATGATCCAACGTAAGCAAAAACAACACGCCAATCCAAAACCCGACTACTGCCGGAAAAAATGATAAAGCTCCCGTATTTTCGGATTGTTCAATAGCTGGAATCAAAAGACTCCAGATGGATGCCGCAACCATTACCCCTGCTGCAAATCCTGCAAGTGCACGCTGCACCTGTTTTTTAAGTGCTTTTTTCATAAAAAGCACGCATGCTGCACCGAGCGTTGTTCCAATGAACGGAATCAGTATCCCAAGAAAAATTTCCATTTACGCATCTCCTTTCTTTATTAGTTTTAACTAACTACTAATTTTCTAAAAATCCGTGTAAAACCGAAACTGTAATTCCACACGGATTATTTTTTCTCTAGTTCAGTCTATCACTAAAAAAGTGTATGGCAAGAAGCAATTTTTATCAATACACAACATCTACTCTTTATATGTTACTGTTCACACGATGTGCGACCAGCAACGCATCTCGCCATTTTAAATCGCCTTTGGCGATGGGGCGATATGCCTTCTCTATCACGCAAGTATGCTCTTTCGTAATTTTATCATAATTGATTCCAACTAAAAGTAAATTTCCCTGATATTGCTTTAAAGTATCTGTATATTGTTTCTCCTTAATCTGGCTTAATGCTCCTGCTGCACTCTTATCCCATTTTAATTCTATAAGTACAGTTGGGGGATTATGCAGATACCGGCATAATCCCCCAACTCATATGATATAATTCTTTTATTTCTTCTGTATGAAATTCATTTTCTAATAGGATTTTTACCATACGCAATGAAATTTTCCTATTTTTCCTTTTCTCAACTAGCTTTACGGCAAAATCTCAAGCCAGTAGCCATCTGGATCTTTGATAAAATAAATACCCATTGCTTCATTTTCAAAGCAAATGCATCCCATCTCTTTATGCTTTTTGTGTGCTGCCTCGTAATCCTCTGCCCGGAATGCCAGGTGAAATTCGCATTCGCCCAGATTATATGGCTGTGGATGATCTTTAAGCCAGGTAAGTTCCAACTCAAAATCACTTACATCGTTGCTCAGATACACAATAATAAAATCATCGGTAGTCTTTCTTCTCACTTCGTGCAGATCAAGGGCCTCGTTGTAAAATTTAATAGATCGGTCCAGGTCTGATACATTGTAGTTTTCGTGAATCATCTTAAATTTCATAGTTCTTCTCCTCCTTTTGTACATTCTGTGTTTCTAATACGTGACTTATATTGCGGATATTCAGTAATAAACCGCTTAATTACATTGGCATCATTCCAGTAATGCATTGGAAAAATGACATTGCAATCTACATTTTTAAGGAAATACAGAATTCCGTCGGCATAGTGATCTTCCTGCCTCGGATCTAAAGGAACAAATGCAGCATCAAAATGCATACCCTTAATTTTCCTGATTTCTGCACGATATGCTGAAGTAAGTCTCTGGTTGTCAGCTTTCGGTTCACCATCCCAATACCAGTCATTTAAATCGCCGGCATGATAAATGGTACCTTCCTTTGTTTTGACAATAAATGCTACACCACTATCGTTAGACAGCAATGTATCAACTTTGGTATCATTATCCAGATTATAAGTCTGATCATGATAAACATATGTAATCTTCATATCTGTCAAATGATTTCTTTTTCGTATATCATTCGCCAGAACTGCCTGATAAGTCATCCCCATATCATCAAGAATCTCAAAAATTTGAGGGTTAAAATGATCCTTGTGGAAGTGACTACAAAAAACGATTACTTCTTTTTCCTTATCAAGGTGCGGTAATTCACCCTTATAATAATCAAAAATATAGTAGCAATCTTTGGTTTCAAGTAAAAATCCACTGTGGTTAATGTAAGTAATTTTCATAATATCTCCTGTATAAATTAACATTGGAATCTTCCATCTTATCTTTTCCTAATATTGCGTTCTTCAGGTAATAATGGATGCATCAGAGTTGCCAATGTAACATTTGGACCAATCATCACATTATATATTTCCATTTTATCCTTTTGAGATAATAATTATTTTTATATGTGCTATGTTTTATGTTGCTTTTCTTTAACATATTTGTTATCATATGTTCAGGCTTTATGCCTGGGTGCTACTTCACACTGACGTGAATGGCGGTTCGCTTTGCGCGGAGAGTAAAACTTAGCTCCGATTACATAGATCATCTCTTTTGAGAAATCTTGGAAAGGAGAATTAGCCTATGCTGACCATTACTGACCTGATCGCAGTGATCTCACTGTGTGCGACTTTTTATAGTCTTGGTTACGTGCGTGGAAAGCATGATTCCAAGACGCAAAAATAACCGCCCAGCCTGACACAACTTCGCGGTTATTTTTTTACCAACAAATATATCAGGTGAACCGTCATTGGTAGCACCTTCCTATTTATTATACTAGCATTTCTTTTTTCTTATGTCAAATAAATCTTGTGAGTTTCCGCAGTTTAATAAAATCCATACAGTAATTATGTGACTTTCAGTCACTTCACACGGCATAGCCTTGAATAATCTAAGTTTATTTATATATTTTCGTTATAATACCGCTTCCTTTCCACATACAAATCTAAGCATTTTTCTCAGATCCTGGACGTCTACACTCTGATCCTCATTCACATCTGCAATTATGATTTGTTTTGCCAAAAACTCCTGTTTTCCACATACATAACGAAGAATTAACCTAAGATCCTGAATATCCACGTTCTCATCCTCATTTACATCTCCTTTGATATATTCCGCTTCCGAAGCAAACTGCTGGATATTTATTTCGATCTCTTTCTGAACGGACTGTCCCTTTATTCCAAGCGTCAGGGTTGCTGTTCCAGGAAGTTTGGTTTTTACATGAACGATTGCATTTCCTTCTTTATCCGGATTTTCAATTCTGGTAATTTCCATAAAATCTTCAACTGATGAAGTACCTGTTATTTCATAATTTTCCGCAGTTCCTGCTGTAATAATCTTTACAGGAATTTTTATATCATCCTGGTTCATTACAATATTCTTTGGAACATCTGCTGTAATATCCTCTACTTCCTGCTGTATTGTCATCTTATTACTGTAATTTTCTGCAAGATTTATATCCGCATAACTCTTCACATTTTTATTGATTTCAATCTCATAATTTCCACCCCGCAGTTTTTCGTCAAATGTAATTCTGACTTCTTTTGCAAGAGCAGCCCCTGTTGTGTTATCCTCATCAACTGCTTCGACTTTCCCTTTCACAACTGTTCCATCTGTCTTCTTTACTGTAAATGTGTCTGCCGACACTGTATCAACTTTCATATATTTATCAAAGGATACTTTTGCATAATCTTCATACAGTTCACATTCTGTAACTTTCGGATTGGCAGTAGAAATCATAGCAATGTTAATGCCTGTCTGGATTGGCGGCACCGGCATCCAGTCACTATATACCATCTGGTATCCGTCTTTTTCAAATTTCACACGCCACATACCTTCCGGTACATCCCATGCGTACTCTCCGTCTGAATTCGTGATCAGCGGATTATTCTGTTCATATTCTTCTGCATCCCATTCTACTTCCTGTCCATCTTCTCCCTGATAGTATATTGTTGCTTTCACTCCCTGTAGTCTGTTGCTCTCTACTGCTTCGTATACATAACCGGATGGATCTACTGCCCATCTCAAGTCGCAGTCTAAGATCATTCTAAGCTGTTCATCATACCAGTCATCCAGATATGAATAGAAATATGACGTTGCAAATCCAAGAGCAAAATTAACAATCGGGCCAACCAGCGGGAACTGAATTGATGTATAAATCTGTGCACCTTTTATAATGGATCTTCCAACCATATACATCCAGTATGAACTTTCCAATGCCATTAATGCATTATATCTTTTATCAAATTCATCCGCCGGTAATTTCATCTTTAACAGCCTGTTCTTCGCATCATCAAGATTATATAAACGTCCTCCTATGGCAATTACATTCTTAGATGTATTCCATATTTTTGATGCAAGTCCAATTCCCGGTAATGCACCTTCTGATTCTTTTATCAGAGAACTTTTAACATGAGACACCAGCTTTGATTTTGCAACTTCCCCAAATGTCTTTCCAAGTTTCGGATCATCATAATATTTCTTCTCAAACTGAATGGTCTCAGTAACATATTCCCCATCTTTGTTGCAATAAGATTTTGTGTAATATGTTGACGAATCATCGTCTGTTTCAACTTGCAGGTATCCATTCTTTTTTAATGTGTCAACTTTATAATCATTCGGGTTTATCTGTTCTTTTGATACGTTAAATTCTATTTTGGTTTTATCTTCATCTGCAAGAGTAACCTCTCCGCCATAGGATCCCGTATCCGTCTGTTTATCATAGGTATTTTCCGTAATGTTATACGAACCATTCTTGATTTTGTCCGGAAGTTCTTCTGGTGTTTCTTCACTTTCTTGATTAAACTGAACTACATAATTGTTTTTCTTTCCTTTAAATTCAACAGACAGCACTCCCGGCACATATGAATGATTATCGTCAAAATATCCTGTTGCGATCCAGTTCCCGGAATTTGTATCATAAGACGCTTTCATCGACTTCTGTGTACCATTCTTGGTACTTACAATATATACATAATCCACATCTTCATTGTTCGATAATCTGACTGAAAATGTAAATGGATATGCCGGATTGAATGATATGACTGGTTTTGCCTTATATGCAATATCCGTCAGATCCACTTTACTCGAATTGTTATAATACATAATAAATTGTTCAATTGATATTGCTTTTGGCGAATATGCTACGGATACTACCTCAGATTTCTGTTCCTTTGCTGTGCCAATATATATCTTTGCCTGTATATTATGCACAGAGTCCTCTGAAGTTCCGTATAATGTTACATTCTTGTTCCACTTTCCGGATTTACTGCTTACTGCCGTTCCTATTCTGTGGTCTCCGTCATATATTCCAACCGTTGTATTTGGAACTGTCAATCCACTTACCGTGATTTTCTTCTCAGATGTTGCCGATGGTGCACTTAATGTTACATAAGGGACTTCCACATCTGCCGCACCGATCTGCTCTTTTCTGTATTCTCCCGAAGCTGTAAAATTAATTTTGGCACTGGTACTGATTGTTCCATATTCGATCGGCTTGATATTATAAGTAAATACGCCATTTTTCTTATCAATCGATACCCGGACTATTCTATCCCCTTCACTCACATTGGCAACACTTTTTCCATCGATCCGTAAACTCTCTGAAATATATTTACATCCCTCCGGGATCTCTATCTCAAGATTGTCTACATTAACTTCATTCTTCCTGTAGTCTTTAAATTCATACGATCCTCTTACCGTAATCAGACCGCCGGAACTGATTGCGTTTACATTCGTGTCAAACGAGCATTTCGAAGAATCCAGATATCGCAACTGTTCAATATCTATATCCGGAACAGATACCGTTCCTGTATCCGTAATCTGTCCATCCGTAACAGTAACTGTCTTCAACAGATAATCTCTGCCTTCTTTCAACATACTGTTCTCTTTGAATTCTTTAATATCCTGGAACTTCCACATGGAACGCTTTCCCTGGATATATATAATGTTATAGGTTCCTTTCTCAAGATATTTACTTGTGCATTCTTTCCCTGATGATTCCATTGTATCGCATAACTGTCCCTGTGAATCATATACGAGAACCGTCGTGTCTGTTGATGTCTGCGGTGTTGTAAGCACACAGCCTTTTTGTTGTACTAGAATACTAATCTTTGCACTACATTTATCATCAAGAACGATATCTAACTTGTATTCGATCGTTTCATCCTTTTTAGAGGTCAGTGTCAGAGTAAGCGTATCATTCTCATTCACTGTTCCTGTATTTAAGACGATGTTACCACCATTGATATGATAGTTTTCCAGTTCTTTCTTCGTTGTTTTGTTATAAAGTCTTACCTGATAATTTTGTATGACATCTTGTTCGATTACTTTTTCATAGCCGTTTAATACTGAACAGCTTTTTTGGAGGTCGTAGGTGATGCAATGTGTTGATGTTATGTAAGGGATATAGTGACTCTCTGCATATATAGCAGCCTTCGAATTTGCACTGCAATATATTGTGAGATTACTGCACCCTTCAAATGCATAATCCATAATCTTTTCCAATGAATCCGGAAGTTGTATTTTTTTCATTTTTTCACAATATCCAAATGCTCTCCGTCCTATGCTGTTCAATCCGTCTGCAATTCTTATGTCCTGTAAATTTCTGCACCTGCCAAATGCATATTCTCCTATACTCTGTACACTATCTGGCAATGTTACTTTCTCTATACTTTCATTGTAACAAAATGCATTTTCTCTGAGTTTCTCTACTCCGTCCGGCACTTCGTATTCCGTTACATCCGCCTTACTCTGCGGATACCGGATTAGTTCAGTCTTTTCTTTATTGTACAATACTCCATCTTGGCTTGCATAACTCTTGCTTCCGTCTTCTACTTCAATCTTTTCCAATGTGTTTCGACTGTAGAATTCCTCTTTCACATTTGTTACATCTTTCCCGATCTGCAGTTCCTTGATTGTTGTGTAGTCAAATACATAATCTCCAAGTTCTTTCACCGTTCCGTTTACTGTCAGTTTCTCCAATTTTCTGCAATTATAGAATACACATCTTTCTATGCTTTCCAGTCCCTTTCCAAGTATTACTTCTTTTAAATTATCACATGCATAAAATGCGTATTCTCCTATGCTCTGCATACTGTCCGGCAATGTCACTTTTCCTATTTTTCCGTTAAAGTAAAACGCTTCTTTTCTTATCTGCTTTACTCCATCTAGTATTTTGTATTCTGTTATATCTGCTTTGCTCTGCGGATATCGAATCAGTTTCGTCTTTTCTTTGTTGTATAGTACTCCATCCTGGCTTGCATAACTCTTGCTTCCAGCTTCTACTTCAATCTTTTCCAATGTGTTTCGACTGTAGAATTCCTCTTTCACATTTGTTACATCTTTCCCGATCTGCAGTTCCTTGATTGTTGTGTAGTCAAATACATAATCTCCAAGTTCTTTCACCGTTCCGTTTACTGTCAGTTTCTCCAATTTTCTGCAATTATAGAATACACATCTTTCTATGCTTTCCAGTCCCTTTCCAAGTATTACTTCTTTTAAATTATCACATGCATAAAATGCGTATTCTCCTATGCTCTGCATACTGTCCGGCACTATCACTTTTTCTATTTTTCCATTAAAATAAAATGCATTTTTTCTTATCTGCTTTACTCCGGTCGGTATTTCGTATTCCGTTACATCCGCCTTACTCTGCGGATACCGGATCACGGTTGTCTTTTCTTTGTTATATAATACTCCATCTTCACTTATATAACTTTCATTTCCTTCCTCTACTTCTATCTTTTCCAGTGCTCCCTGTCCATACAGCGTTTCTTTCAGACTGCTTACTCCTTTTCCTACCTGCAGTTCTTTGATTGCTGTATCATAAAACACAGAACTGTCTATACTTTCTATGTTTCCTTCTATTGTTAACTTTGTCAGTTTTTCACAGTATCGGAAGGTGTATCCTCCTACCTTTTCCAGACCTTTCCCAAGTACTACTTCTTCCAGGCTTCCACAGGAACGAAATGCCTCTGTTCCTATCTCTTTTACACTGTCCGGAATCTCTGCTTTTTTTATTTCACTGCAGTATTCAAATGCTTCTCTTCCTATCTCTTCCAATCCTTCTGACAGTTTGATTTCTTCCATGCTACCACAATAGATGAATGCATAATCTCCTATGCTCTGTACGCTTTTCGGTAATTCTATTTTCGTTATCGTTTTATTTCCGTTAAACGCATTCTTCCCTATTGTTTTTATACCTTCTGGCACTTTATATTCCGTCTGATCTGACTTACTCTGGGGATACCGGATCAGGGTTGTCTTTTCTTTGTTATATAATACTCCATCTTCGCTTATATAACTTTCATTTCCTTCCTCTACTTCTATCTTTTCCAGTGCTCCCTGTCCATACAGCGTTTCTTTCAGACTGCTTACTCCTTTTCCTACCTGCAGTTCTTTGATTGCTGTATCATAAAACACAGAACTGTCTATACTTTCTATGTTTCCTTTTACTGTTAACTTCGTCAGTTTTTCACAGTATCGGAATGCATAATCTCCCAGACTTTTCACTCCTTTTCCAAGTACTACTTCTTCCAGGCTTCCGCAGGAATAAAATGCCTCTGTTCCTATCTCTTTTACGCTGTCTGGAATCTCTGCTTTTTTTATTCCACTGCAGTATTCAAACGCTTCTCTTCCTATCTCTTCCAAGCCTTCCGGCAGTTCGATTTCTTCCAGTCCTTCACAATAGATGAATGCATAACCTCTTATGCTCTGTACGCTTTTCGGTAATTCTACTTTTGTTATCGTTTTATTTCCGTTAAACGCATACTCCCCTATTATTTTTACTCCATCTGGTACTTTATATTCTGTCTGGTCTGACTTGCTCTGTGGATACCGAATCAACGTTGTCTTTTCCTTGTTATATAATACTCCTTCTTCGCTTATATAACTTTCATTTCCTTCCTCTACTTCTATCTTTTCCAGTGCTCCCAGTCCATACAGCGTTCCTTTCAGACTACTTACTCCTTTTCCTACCTGCAGTTCTTTGATTGCTGTATTATAAAACACAGAACTGTCTATACTTTCTATATTTCCTTTTACTGTTAACTTCATCAGTTTTTCACAGTATCGGAAGGTGTATTCTCCTACCTTTTCCAGACCTTTCCCAAGTACTACTTCTTCCAGGCTTCCGCAGGAATAAAATGCCTCTGTTCCTATCTCTTTTACGCTGTCTGGAATCTCTGCTTTTTTTATTCCACTGCAGTATTCAAACGCTTCTCTTCCTATCTCTTCCAAGCCTTCCGGCAGTTCGATTTCTTCCAGTCCTTCACAATAGATGAATGCATAACCTCTTATGCTCTGTACGCTTTTCGGTAATTCTACTTTTGTTATCGTTTTATTTCCGTTAAACGCATACTCCCCTATTATTTTTACTCCATCTGGTACTTTATATTCCGTCTGATCTGACTTACTCTGGGGATACCGGATCAGGGTTGTCTTTTCTTTGTTATATAATACTCCATCTTCGCTTATATAACTTTCATTTCCTTCCTCTACTTCTATCTTTTCCAGTGCTCCCTGTCCATACAGCGTTTCTTTCAGACTGCTTACTCCTTTTCCTACCTGCAGTTCTTTGATTGCTGTATCATAAAACACAGAACTGTCTATACTTTCTATGTTTCCTTCTATTGTTAACTTTGTCAGTTTTTCACAGTATCGGAATGCAGAACCTCCCAGACTTTTCAGTCCTTTTCCAACCACTACTTCTTCCAGGCTTCTGCAGGAATAAAAGGCCTCTGTTCCTATCTCTTTTACACTGTCTGGAATCTCTGCTTTTTTTATTCCACTGCAGTATTCAAATGCTTCTCTTCCTATCTCTTCCAAGCCTTCTGACAGTTTGATTTCTTCCAGTCCACCACAATAAATAAAAGCATAATTTCCTATCCTTGTAATCCCACTCTCTATAACCACACTATGTATCTCTTCTCTCCATCCATACCATGGCACTTCTGAACTGTTGTTATAATCACTCAGCGCACCACTTCCACTTATTCTCAGCTCTTTTGTCTCCTGATCATATGTCCACTGTGCATTTTCTCCACATTTCCCGGAAAATTCATTGCTTTTATCCACATTTTCATCTGCTGATTGTGGATTTTCTGTTGATTGTTCTTCTACAGGCTCACTTTCTTCTGGTTCTGTTTCTTTCTCTTCGTTTTCGGTATCGTTTGTAATTTCTGCTGAAATATCTTCCGATATATCTTCAGCTTTGGATTCCACAGTGCTTTCTTGTTTCATTCCTGCATTCTCGTTACCGCTCTCTACTGCATACACGAATTCTCCGTTTCCAACTACAATACTGACGGTTAGCAATAATGCCAATATTCTCTTTTTCATCCACTGTACTCCTTTCCCTCACAATCATCAGTCCAGTGTTTCAATCTTCCCGCATACAAATCTAAGAAGCTTTCTTAAATCTTGTATGTCAACCTGATCATCTCCCGTCACATCTGCTATCAGTTTCTGATTTTCCGTTAATTCTTCTTTTCCACACACACTTCTTAGTACTATCCGGAGATCTTTAATATCTACCTCATTGTCTCCTGTTACATCTCCCCGTACAAAACTTGGAGTGTTATCTTCAATCTTTCCAATTTCAACCGGATTTTTCGTCACATCCCATACACTTCCATCTGTTTTCAAAACAAAAGCATGCTGTTTTTTATTTGGTTCATAGGATGTTGTCTCTATTACCAATATGTGATCCATTATAATCTCATTATCTTCTATCGCTGCATATCCTTCATTTTCTGCAATTACGGACAGTTCTGCCCAGGTACTTCCCGATGTATTAAAATAACTTCTTATCAATGGATTTTCCAAGGATGGAACTAACTGTTTATCTTTTTTATATACATGTCCTTCTTTATCCACCCAGTCTATATCTGCCTCCGATACTTCTGCCGGCATAATGTATTCTGCATTTTCCCCACAATATACAGCAGTATTATCTTCCGCCTCTACAGGAATTGCCCATACCGAGTCATCCTCTGCAATGCCTAATTTATAGTAATCATAATCATCCTTTACATTGTATTTTATCGCTGATACTTCTTTCAGTTTACAGTCCCCGATATTGATGTTATTTTTTGAATTTATGCATGACATTGCTTCGTTCCATCCATGGATGTAAAATCCTTCTCCAGAAATTGAGTATCCGGCTTCACTTGCATAATCTACTTTACCTGCTTCTAATGTACAGCCGTGAAAATCCCATATACTTCCATCCGCTTTCTGGTATCCCCATACAAATGTGCGTGTTACATTGTCTGATATCAATGTCTGGTTTTCCTCATTTCCATTTACATCCATTTCACTGCTGTACAGTTTTCCGTCATTTTTCAAAACTGTTGTTGAAAAAGTCAATTCCTTTACATTTTCATCAACCTGTACTGCTTCCGATTCACCAATGTTCCATACCGTTCCATCATTTTTCAGGAACCATACTTTTGCCTTATTAACCTTCGGCTCTTCTTCCCAGTTGCCATAAGAAGAATAAAGTGCCTTTTGAACCTGATCTGTTATCTTCTCTACTTCTGGAAATATCTGCCATAATTCTCCATTTTTTAACAGTATATAATCATGTTCTTCATTTCCTTCATAACTTCTTAATATATCTGGTTCCTTTGGCAGCTGTTTATTTATTTCTTCTGCCCTAACCTCTGTTCCATGTAATGCCAGGATTGCAAAACCGATTACAGAAATTGTTATCCATTGTTTTATTTTTCCTCTTCTCATATGTCTCTCCCTATCTTCTGTTATATATCCGGCCTAATTCCAGTTATCAATCTTCCCACATACATACCGTAAAATCATACGTAGATCCTGTATATCTATCTTGCCATCTTCTGTCACATCCGCAGCCAGTTCTTTTGTTCCATTCAGTGTCTCCTTATCACATACTACTCTGAGAACTGTACGCAAATCCTGTATATCTACCTTGCCGTCTCCTGTCACATCTCCTTTGACTGTCTCTTCTTCCGTTCCACCAATCGTTCCTAATTCTGTCAGCGTATCCGTCATCACATATACTTTTCCATCCATCTGGATTGCTAATACAGATTTTTTATTTTGTACTATATTTCCAGTCATAGCCACAACATTGTCCAATATCTCTGTTCCATCCTTCAGCATTACATAACCCTGATTTTCTGCAATAGCCTGTAAATATATCGAAGTATCATAAGAACTTCTTCCGTAACTCAAATATGTTAAAGTCAATGGATTTTCTCTTGATGTAACTCGTCTGTCTGCTTTTTTATAAAAATAACCGTTTTGGTCTATCCAGTCTACATCTGATGTCATCCAGTTGCTTGGATCTATATCTTTCGGATTTTCGCCACAGAATGTAGCTTCCGCATATGAATTGTCATTATCCCATTGCTCCTCAAACGCATACACTTTTTGATCTTCCGTAACTCCCAGTCTATATGTATAATATTCTTTTGCTGATGATGTTTCCTTTAATTTATAATCCCCAACATTTACAAATGACGATCTGTCTGAGATACACGAACCTGCACCTACTTGTAACCGTGTATAAAATCCCTCATTCTTAATATAAAATCCTGCGTCACTGACATATTCCACCTGCTCTGCCGGAATTATACAGCCATCATAGTAATCACCGATGCTTCCATCCGTTTTCACGAATCCCCAGGAATATATCTGGCTTGCATCATCCGTAATCACAGAGCATTTTATACCTTCTTCTTTTTCTCTTTCGCATACGGTTCCATCTTCTTTCAGGTAAATCCTGCTGTTACTGTGAATGATTTCCTTTACATTTTTATCGATTTCTGTTTCTCCCTGAACTGTTTCTTCCAACAATGTTCCATCTGTTTTTAAAATCCAGACTCTTTGCTCCGAATTGGAGAACCATTCTGTCTCTGCAGCTTTTACTCCATCCATCATCTTTTCCACTTTAGGATATACCTGCCATAATTCTCCATTCTTCAACAGCACAACATCTGTCTGATCTTCTGTATTATATTCTGACAATACCGTAATCTTTTCGTTTAAAAACCGATTCGATATTTTTTCATTACCATTATCTTCCGCATAAATTTTTGTATTTCCGGAAAATATACTTCCAAACCCTATTGCAGCCACTCCAATAAAAATCATACATTTCCTTTTTCTCATAATTTTCCCCACTTTCCTCTGTTAATTCCATGTATCAATCTTCCCACACACATATCGTAAAATCATGCGCAGATCTTGTATATCTACCTCGCCATCTCCTGTCACATCCGCAGCCAGTAATTTTGTTTCGTTCAATGTCTCTTTATCGCATACTACCCTGAGAACGGTACGCAGATCTTGTATATCTACCTTGCCATCTCCCGTTACATCTCCCTTTACAACTTCATCTTTCTCATCATCTGTATATTCATAATCAGTATCATTTGCTTTAGGCAATTCATATAGGAAGTCCCCGCCTTCGTCCGTCGGCAGATTCACCGTATGATCCTCAAAGTTACTGTTTCCCACAAGAAAATAAGAATGTTGGAAATCTTCATACTCCTGATCATCCCATGTTGCATCCAGCCAGTAATATTTTCCATCGTTCATCCGAACCATATTCCAAGCATGTCCTCCACCATTTGCTATACCTGTTACATACATATTTTCGACATCATAACAATTCATCATTAACTGCATGACTTTTGCATATCCTTCACATACCGCTGTTTTTGCAGATGTCATAGCGCCTGCAATGGAATGCGATATTTCCGCTTCTTCTCCGCTGTATGCATTCTCGTCATACTCTACATCTTTAATCAATGCATCATGAATCTTTAATACTTTTTTATATTTAGAATCTGTAGAAGTGATACCCGACTGATATACATTTTTCTGTGTATCTATAATTTCATTTAATGCATCTTTTCTGTCTGCTGCCTGTTCATAATCTCCATAGCTTAATAACATCAGATAATCGCTCGAATACACTACCATATTATCGCTCCAGAAGAATTGTGGATTATCATTTCTGAATGTGAAATATGTTTCTACCATTTCTTTTGTAGTCATCTGATATTGCTGAACGTTAATCTTTCCCACTATATATATCGGGAACGTATTGTTCAGCAGATATTCTTCAGCATTTTCATTTCCTGTTGTAAATGTTTCGCTCGCCTTTTTTAATTCACGGTAGAGATATTGCCGTCCCTCCAGATTAGATCTTTTCACCATATCCCGATACCCATAATCACCACCACAGCTTAAGAAAGCTTTTTCATCTTTTCCGGCATAATATTCCGCTGTCATACTCTTCTGATTAGCATTTGCAATCTGTTCTGCTTCTTCATCCGATATTTCAACTGCATATAATCCCTCTGTACCGGATGACTTTTCCCTTACAACCTGTACCTGCCCTTGTATGCTGTCATTTATCTGGTCAGCATGAACTTTACTGTGCATTCCACACACCAGACTAACAACAAAAAGTAATCCTATAATTTTCTTCTTCATTCTCTTTCTCCTTTGAAAAATGCGGAGAGTCACTCTCCCCGCATTCAGCACTTTATAAAGCTTCTTCTTTCCCACATACATATCGGAGTACTTTTCGTAAATCCTGGATATCCAGCTTTCCATCTTCATTTACATCTGCACATGTCAACTGATCGGCATTTAATTCTTCTTTCTCACACACCGCTCTGAGAATCGTACGGAGATCCTGAATATTCACTTCCCCGTCTCCATCTACGTCACCTTTCAAAAGCTTTTGCACATTTAAATCCATTACCTGCTCCGGGACACCCTGGATATTCCACAATGTTCCATCTGTACGGATAGCGTATACCTTCTCATCATCCAGATCTCCTAACATAATGAGCTTCTTTACATGGTTCAGAATCAGCATATCATTTTTCTTCACATTATAGTCATTGGCAGATCCATAATCTTCTAATCTCCATATATTGGTATACCATCCTGCTCCGCCAATTTGAATCGGATTCTCAACTGTTCCACAGGTATGATCACTTAATCTTCTCCATAAACCATCGGTTCCCTGATATAAACCATCATTATAATTCTTTATATCCTGCACATGATCTGCAATTAATTCAGGTGTTCCGCCATTTACCCGGTATAATTCATTTTTATCTGTTATGTAATAACCGTCATATTCATGCGTTTCTGTATCTACCATCATCCTCTCCGTTTTTATGATATTTACCTGCCCCAGATCATACCGGTTATCATATTCCTTAAAATATGTATGTCCGTCCGTTCCGACATAATAAGCGGAAGAAGCTCCATCTGTCACCGGCATAGAAGCTACACCTGTAAATTCATCTTCTCCATCAAAAGAAATATATTTTCCGGCTTTTGACAAATATCCTCTGTTTCCTAATTCTTTAATTCCATCTGCTACTTTTTCCGGGTCTGTTATCTTTTCACCGTTTTCCAGTCTTCTCCACAGCGTTCCATTCTCTTTCAGATAATATACCCAGTAGTTATCTGTCCAATATCCGCCTTCATCCGTTTCAATATACTGACTGTCCGTGTATTCTGCCCAAGCTGTTACATTGGTAAGTACCGGCATCTCTGTATTACATATATTGGTCAGGTTTCCCTTCTTATCCAATACATACAGACCAGAAAATTTCTCTACATTTTCTGCCAGCTGTTTATCATCTGCCCACAAGCTGTCATCGTCCTGCAGACGGTATGTATATGGAATCTCTTCATCTCCAAGATATACATATCCGCTAACATATCTCTTTACATTTTTTGCCACTCTTTTCTTTTCTGGATAAACCGTCCATAATTCTCCATTACTGGTCAGTATCGTAGAACCTGCATAATCATTTACTGTAGAATCACTGTCTTCCCCTGTATATTGTTCTGCTGGGACACCCTTTACTTCAACCTGAATTTCCTTTGAATTATTTCCTGCAGTAACTTTTACTGTTGATGTTCCAACCTTTGTTCCCAGCATAAATCTTCCTTTTATTGATACGATGTCTTCTCCAGCTGTTTTTTCAAAATTCACTTCATTCTCATCAAAAATATCACCATTTGTAATCCACTTCACACGGTCTGCATATGCGATCTGCATTTCGTCATTGATCTTGGCTAATTTCCATTTATCATCTGTAGATACATTCGTTTCTCTCAGATCAATATATTTCAGATTATCCAGTTCTGATAATACATGGACATCACTTAATTCCGAATTCTCATTGAAATAAGCATTCTCAAGATTCGTTGCATACTCTAATCCATCCAGATTTTTAATTCCCATGCGCGACCCATATAAATCATGTAATGATTTTATCTCTTCTTTGCTTACTTCTCCATCTGAATTGGTATCTACAGATGGATATCCATGAAGAATTGCATCTTTTAACTGCTCATCTTTGAATTCAATAATGTCATCTGCACTTTCTGTTTCTACTCCGTTATTATCCTGACTTTGCTGTTCTTCACTCTGTGCAGCTACTTCACTGTTTTCCGCATTTTGTTCTGTACTTTCTTTTATGTCTTTATCCTGTACAGATGCTTTACTCTCGCTATTTTCCACTCCTACATTCTCTGTCTCAGTCCTCTGTTCTTCTGGCTTTGTCTGTTCAGAAGTCTCTGTCTGATTTACAGTTTCTTTCTGGCCTTCCTCTTTCACAGTTCCTTCTGCCCATACTGTCTGTCCGAAAGTCATACATCCAGCCAGAACTAAGGCCACTATTCTTTTCCCTTTCATCTGGTCTCCTCCTCACCGTTTTTTCTTTTTCTTCTTTATCAGAATTGCCGCTATCCCTGTAATTACGATCACTCCTGCAATAACAACTGTTATCCTTACATTCTTGTTATTATCTGCCGCCTTCGTTTCTTTCTTCACAGCTTTCTTATCTTTTTCCTCTTTATCATCTGCCCCGGCATTTTTATTTTTTGCCGCCGTGTCTTTGGATTCCTTTTTATTATCTTCCGCAGAAGCTGTATCCTGTGTACCATCTATTTTGGCATTGTCCGTATTATCAACTTCTGCTCCGGCCTGTTGTTCTGTAGCGGAAGATGAATCTGCCACTTCCGTCGTTGTTCCATTCTGGCTGTCTATCTGCTTTTGAAAATCTGCATTTACTCCGGACACCTCTCCACTAATCTCATTGCTCGAAGCACTGTTATCTACAACCTGTTCAATCCCCATTCCGATAGGAAGCTCTTCTCCACAATCTTTCTTTAATTTGAATTTGATATTTGCAATTACGCCATCTGCTTTTATCGTATCCGCTACTACATATACAATCTTTATCGATGCATTGTCCGCTTTGTGGTTATAATCAAATAATCCATTACTCTCATCTGAAATAATTAAATTTCCCTTACTTAAGCTTTCAAATTCCAGTGTGTCTTTATCGTAATAAACCGTCAGTTCAAATCCTCCGACATCTTCCCCACTGTGCATCTCGATTGGAACAGTTACCATCTCTCCGGCTTTTCCTTCCTGACCCTTTACCTGGAATACCGTTCCTTCCGCTGCATACACCGTACCATTCAACATTGTGATCATGCACAACATTGTTATTGCAATGATTTTTATATTCTTTATAATCTTCTTCATTTCTTTATGCAAAAAGCTCCCTGCCGGTTCTTATCCGACAAGGAGCTCCCTTACGCCTTTCTATCTATTTACTCTCTTTTTTCTGTTCATCATTACTAAAACGATCACACCTAAAGAAAGAAGTAATGTCAGCGCTACAGGTAATACATGACTTGTATCCCCCGTTTTTACCGTTCCGGCTTTTGCTGTCTTATTCACTTTCGCGGTCTTGTTTCCACCATTGTTGTTCGCAACAGCATTTCCTTTGTTATTATTCTTATTATTTACATTACTGTTATTGTTATTGCTTCCATTACCGTTTCCGCCGTTATTTCCATTGTTGTTTCCGTTATTGATATCTTCAACTTTTTTAGCTGTAACGGTTAATTCATAAGAAACTTTTTTATCTCCTACTTTTGCAGTAATTGTTGCTTTTCCTGCTTTTACTGCCGTAAGTAAACCATTTTGATTAATTGTTGCTACAGATTCGTCTGAGCTGCTCCATGTTGCATCCTTTGCATCTGTTGTATCTGCAGGATTATACAGGATAGCAAGCTGAGCGGTCTTTCCTTCTTCCAGTGGTGTAACTTCTTCCTGGAATACAATCTTCTGAAGCGGAATCTCTTTTACAGTTACTTCATATACTGTACTGACTCTTCCATCTGCTGTCTTGATTGTAATCTGTGCAGTTCCTTCTTTTACTGCGGTAACAGTTCCATCAGCACTGACAGTTGCTACTGCATCGTCTGATGATTCATATACCAGTTCTACATCATCTGTTGTATCTTCCGGCAGAACTTTCACATTCAGTTTGTGGCTCTGTCCTTTGTATAATGTGGATGGTGTATCTTCTGCAACTTTAATTTCATTTACATGGATCTCTGATACAGTTACTTCACATGTTGCTGTGAATGTTCCAACCTGCACTTTGATTGTTGCAGTTCCTTCTTTTAATCCTGTAACAACACCCTGTGCATTCACTGTTGCTACAGATTCATCACTGGAGCTCCAGATTGTAGGAAATTCATCTGTTGTATTGATAGGATCATATACTACAGATAATGCATCTGATGACTGTCCTTTTCTGAGATTCAGGCTTGTCTTTTCTAATGAGATTCCATTTAAGTGAATCGGAACTGTGATTCTGCATGTTGCGGATACACCATTTGCTGTAGTCGCTGTAATATCAGCCTGTCCGCCTGCAACTGCTGTGATCACACCATTTTCATCGACAGCTGCTACATCTGTATTCGAACTCTTCCATGTAACCGTCTTCTCATCTGTTGTGTCCGCTGGCAGATATTCTACATTTACTTCCTGTGTCTCTCCAGGTTCGAGTTTTTTGGATGTCACATCTAATTTAATTTCTGTGATTGGTACTTCTTTGACTTCTACTTTACAGGTACTTGTAAGACCATTTGCTGTAGTTGCTGTTACAACAGTCTCTCCCTGTTTCTTACCTGTAATCGTTACTTCTGCTCCATTTGCAGCGATCTCTGCAACTTTGGAGTTATCAACGCTCCATGTAATTGTCTTATCATCTGTTGTGTCAGCCGGCAGATATTCTACATTCACTGTCTGGTTCTGATTCTTTAACACTGTTACTTCTGAAGGATTTACTTTGATCTCTTTCAGTGGTGATGTAACTGTCACATCACATGTTACTGTCTTATTGCCAACAGTTGCTGTAATTGTAGTTGTTCCTACACTTACACCTGTTACAACTCCATCTTCAACTGTTGCCACATTCGGGTCAGCACTTGTCCATGTTACAGTCTTATCGTCTGTTGTATCTACCGGATTGTACTTAACCTCTAATGTCTGGTTTTCGCTTTTAGCTACTTCAATAGAAGTCTTATTCAAGCTGATGCTCTGTAACGGTTCTTCTTTTACAGTTACAGTACATATTGCGGTCTTATCCCCAACAGCTGCTGTGATTACTGCCGTTCCATCTTTCAGTGCATCTACTTTTCCAGCTGTTACCGTTGCGACTGCCGGATTACTGCTTGTCCATGTTACATCTTTTTCGTCTGCATCTTCCGGATTATATGTTACAGAAAGTTTTTCTGTTTTTCCTTTACGGAGTGCAAGTTCTGTTTTATTTAAAGAAATAGATTTCAGTGGGTTATTTACAGTTACCTCTACGGATGCTGTCTTACCTTCCACTGTTGCTGTAATTGTTGCAGTTCCTTTTCCGACTGCTTCAATGTTACCTGACTGATCTACTTTCACTACATCTTTGTTGCTTGTAGACCATGCAATTGTCTTTCCTTCCAGAGAACCTGTCGGATTGGCAATTACATTTAATTTGTCTTTTGATCCTTTTGATAATGTGAATGGTTCGCTCTTGTCGAGGGAAATAGAATTTACCGGAATGTCAAGTGTTACTTTTCCGTTCTTTACTGTATTTCCATTTTTATCCGTTACCTTCACGTTTGCATTTGCATTTCCTGTAGGAATTGTAGTCGGATTATTTGCATCTTTTCCAACCTGTCCACCACGGAAATCAAATCCAATTGCTCCTGTCGCACCTGCATCTGGTGTTTCTTTTACCTTTAATTTAATCGAGTATACTAATCCCCCCGCATTATAGGGTTCATCAAATCCCAGCATTATAGAAATACTTCCCGGATCTGCTGAGAAAATAGTATCTGCTTCATCGCATACAGGACCTTGCGTTCCTTTTTTTCCTTGCATTTCAAACATCTTTGTATCATATGTAAA
The DNA here is from genome assembly GCA_934309345.1 of uncultured Mediterraneibacter sp. Lineage (GTDB taxonomy): Bacteria > Bacillota > Clostridia > Lachnospirales > Lachnospiraceae > Mediterraneibacter. Next base: position 54,289 of record CAKRDD010000012.1, read on the forward strand.
ATTTCCTACAAATGATACAACATCTCCACCTTCCGGTAGCCACAGTTCTGCTGTTATCGTATCGCCCGGTTTTACAGTTGCCGAACTTACTTTTACATTAAAGTTCATTTTTTCAGCCGCCTGCACCGGCTGCACAGGACTAATGCCAGCAATAATCATGATTGCAGCCAGAAAGACAGCAACGATTTTGCTGATTTTCTTCTTCATTTTTCTCCTCCTCGTATTATTTGCTTTTTTATAATGTGACCGGAACTATATTAATTTTGTTCCAATGTAACATTTGAGATTTTATCCAGATAATTTTGTATACTTGCATCAAACTTTATCTCTGGCTTATCGTGTATCTTATGCGCAAAAAACTTTTGGAGTCATGCCATCCTGTATTTTTCAGTTCTTTTTTTGCAATAATACTAATGCTACTTTGTCGTTGTAATTATATTCCTTTTATGAACTATTTGTCAATATTATACCCCTTGATAGTTCATATTTATTTAATTTTTCTCCAATTAGTATTCATAGTTGAGACATATATACACTAAGGCATTAAAAAGGAGTGCATTATAATATGAAGAATACAAATTCTGTGCTGGTTGGCGAACGCATCAAAAAACAACGTCTGTTAAATGGGTATTCAAGAGAAATACTGGCGGAAATGGCGGATATAACTCCACGCTTCTGCTATGATCTGGAATTGGGACTAAAAAACATGTCTGTAAATACATTATTAAAAATCTCGGAAGCTCTTAACGTTTCCGTAGATTATCTGCTCTTCGGGCCCGATTCACGCTCTGATGATTATACTTCTATAGTCAGTCTGATAGAAACCTGTCCTGCTACCAAATTAAATCATCTGGAACAGATTATTTCCCATTATATCCAGGCAATATCTGAGGAGAAAAAAGTTGATACAAATGAATAAAAAATAGAACTGTAGATTGTCAAATAAATTTGAACACTTTTTCAGAAAAAAAGAACCGTCTCTCGGCCATTACAGCCAAGAGGCGGTGTCTATAAAAGGAATAAAGAAAACTGAACCATTATATTGACAATACAAATACCTGGCATTCATTGCATACTCTGTTCACTTTCAACTTCCGATTTTTCCACTTCTTTTCAATTCTACCTTACATATGATCTTTCTCAGTTATTTTGCGAATGACCCGGCATGGATTTCTCGCTTCTTTATCTTTCGCTTATGCCAAAGATGAATATAGATTTCTTTGAAAGGTTTATGATTTTCCTTCACACTGACGTGAATGGCGGTTCGCTTTGCGCGGAGAGTAAAACTTAGCTCCGATTACATAGATCATCTCTTTTGAGAAATCTTGGAAAGGAGAATTAGCCTATGCTGACCATTACTGACCTGATCGCAGTGATCTCACTGTGTGCGACTTTTTATAGTCTTGGTTACGTGCGTGGAAAGCATGATTCCAAGACGCAAAAATAACCGCCCAGCCTAAGAAACTTGTGCGGTTATTTTTAACCATATAAACTATCAGGCGAACCGTCATCGGTAGCACCTTTCTATTTATTATACTAGCATTTCTTTTTTCTTATGTCAAATAAATCTTTTAAGATCCCCTATCATCCCAACGCCACATCCAGAACCATCATCAAACTGAACCCAACCGCAAAGAAAACTGTACCGATATTAGAATGCTCCCCTTGCGACATTTCCGGAATCAGTTCTTCAACCACAACGTAAAGCATTGCTCCTGCTGCAAAGCTCAGTAAATATGGTAATGCCGGGATTATCAGCTGCGCAGCAATGATTGTAAGTACTGCTCCAACCGGTTCGACCACACCCGAAAGCACACCTCCAAGAAATGCCTTCCCTTTACTTTCTCCTTCGGCTCTAAGCGGCAAAGATATAATTGCTCCTTCCGGGAAATTCTGAATTGCAATTCCAAGTGATAAAGCAAGCGCACTCGCTGCCGTAATCTGTGTATTTCCTGCAAGAAAACCTGCATACATTACACCAACTGCCATCCCCTCAGGAATATTATGCAGTGTAACCGCCAGTACCATCATCGTTGTACGCCCAAGCTTGCTTTTAGGGCCTTCTGACTGTTCACTTCCTACATGAAGGTGTGGAATCAAATGATCCAGCGTAAGCAAAAACAACACGCCGATCCAAAAACCGACTACTGCCGGGAAAAATGATAAAGCTCCCATATTTTCAGATTGTTCAATCGCCGGAATCAAAAGACTCCAGATGGATGCTGCAACCATTACCCCTGCGGCAAATCCTGCAAGTGCACGCTGCACCTGTTTTCTAAGTGTTTTTTTCATAAAAAGCACACATGCTGCACCGAGCGTTGTTCCGATGAATGGAATCAGTATACCAGGAAAAATTTCCATTTACGCATCTCCTTTCTTTGTTAGTTTTAACTAACTAATCATTTTCTAAAAATCCGTATGAAACCGAAACTGTAATTTCACACGGATTATTTTTTCTCTAGTTCAGTATATCACTTAAGAAATTGTGTAGCAAGAAGCAACTTTTCTGCCTGATCACTTTTTTGCGCAATTCATCTCCCACCTGCAGAGGAAGGAGAATTCTTGCTATATTATGTTAAAATCCCACACCATCTGTTATTTCTTTCAAGAATGCCTTTTTATAAATCTTCCTGTATTTTGACGTCACTGTTATCTGCCAGACACTGTTTTAACACAGTGATCATTTTTTCCCCATCCAATGGTTTTGCAATATGACCGTTCATTCCTGCATTTTTTGCCATCTGTATATCTTCCGCAAAAGCATTCGCAGTCATGGCAATAATCGGTATGGCGGCTTTTTTCCGGTTTTCCATCTGCCGTATCTTTGCAGTCGCTTCATATCCATTTAACCTCGGCATCTGAATATCCATGAGAATCAGCGCATAATATCCATCCTCTGCTTGTCCCAGCATATCACAGCATTCCTGACCATCTTTTGCCCAGGCAGTCAAAATCCCCTCTTCTTTCAACAGTTCTATCGCAATTTCAGCATTTAATTCATTATCTTCCGCAAGAAGAATTCGCTTTCCAATACTCTTATCAGATATAACAGACTGTTCCGACTCTTTCTTTTTGTATACATCCTCTTCTGATGCAATCTCCAGTGGAATTTCCACTGTGAATTTTGTTCCTTTCCCCTGTTCGCTTTCTACATAAATCTTTCCGCCCATCAGTTCAACAAAAGATTTCACAATAGAAAGTCCAAGACCAGTACCGACCACTTTATTCTCTGTCGCTGTATGTTCTCTTGAAAATTCATCAAAAATATGTGGAAGGTATTCCTGCTTCATCCCTATTCCGGTATCTTCACAGATGAATACATACCATGCTTTTTTATCATCTGATGCTGTTTCCGTAATATTTACATGAATCGCCTGACCGTTTGGAGTATATTTGATTGCATTACTCACTATATTTAAATATATTTCCTGAAGTTTTGTCTTATCACAGACCGCATATTTATGCTGTACATTTGTATCTATCGAATATTGAATTTCCTTCGATTGGATAGCAGATTCAAATACTGTATTCACAGAATAAAACATTTCACTCAAATTCTCTGCCTGCATTTTTAACACAGCTGTTCCACTTTCAATGCGAGCCCTTTCCAGCACCTGATCAATAATCGTCATCAGAAAATTGCCCGAGGACTTGATCTTTCCTAAATACTCTCTTGCTTTTTCCTCGTTCTTAAGATTCTTTCCGAGAAGATCTGAAAATCCAATAATTGCATTCATCGGGGTTCGGATGTCATGACTCATATTAAACAGAAATCGTGTTTTTGCCTCACTTGCTTCTTTTGCCTGTTCTGCCGATTTTTTCAATTCAGCTGCATACTGCTTCTCTCGACGTTTTTTGCTGCAGATCTGATCAAAAATAGTAGCACCCATCATGGCAATTATGAGGGCTGATACAATAACAGCAATCCATTGATAAATTGAAATCCATCCCTCCTTTGGTACGATATCCACATACCATGTGTAATTAGGAATCTCACACTCTACCGTAAGGCTATTCTCAGGCATATGTTCCTGATTTTGAGTCAGAACAATCCGATCATCGGTATTCTCATCGTTCGTCCATATCTCATAACAGTATGATGCTTCGTTTAGCCGTTCCAGGCCAATTTCATCTATAAATTTATCCCAGTCGATGACTGTAATCACAAACCCCCAAAAGGTGTCATTTCCTATGATATTATCCTGGTAAACAGGATGGAACAACAAAGCTCCTGTTCCACCCTGTTTTAATTCATATGGACCTCCAAGAGTATATTTTCCTGTTTCTTTGGCACGCTTTGCGTCTCCACTGCGTTCATGCTCTGTCAACATATCCATTCCAAAAGCCTGCTCATTTCCCTGCTCTGGGAAAATATCAGTAATAATCCCATCCGGTGCGAGTTCGAATGCTTTTACAACACCTGCCTCATTCGGAAACATTTCTGCCAATTCTGAGAATGTAGTCTGATTCAGATCATATCCTGCAAGAATCACGTTTTCAAGAAATTCTGAAAGTTCAACATACTGATCTAATTGTGCATTGATCCGCTTTACTGTACTTTTTGCAGTATACGCAGCTGCTGTCTTTTTTTCTTTCGCTATGTTATTTACAATAATACAACCCCCAAAAAGTGCTGTTATAAAAATAAGTAAGCCAATGATCCAACTGTATCTTTTTATCTGTTTAGAAACGGTACTTCCCTTTTCCATTTACTGTTGCCTCTTCATCTTCAATGTTTTCTGTTATTTTTAATTATATCATGTCATGTTTTTTCATGTCTATTTTTTTCTCCAGTAAACGGATAACAAGTTCTTTCATTGTCTGCTGCTTTCCTTATGTCAAATAGATCTTTTCAGCATTACCAGCATTGTAATAAAACACAAGCTTCCACCGATTACATTTGAGATTGGCTCTGCTAAGAACACCCCTCTCGTCCCCATGTGAAATGCATATGGGAACAAATATGTCAGTGGCACAACGATAAATACTTTTCTAAGTAATGAGAAGAAAATTGCCTGCTTCTTTTTGTTCAATGATTTGAAAACCGTCTGCCCAACATACTGCAGATCCATAAATATAAATGCTGCGAAATAAAGTTTCAGTGCTTCTACGCAATCGGCAAGTAATTCACTGTCTGTGCTGAAAATTCCGATCAGAAATTCCGGTTCGAAAATAATCACGCTCCACGTAATTGCTGTATAAATCAATATCATACAAGTCAATACGCGGATAGCTTTCTTGACTTTCTTCGGACGCTGAGCTCCATAATTATAGCTCAAGATCGGAGAAGTTCCTTCATTGATAGCATAGATCGGAGTTTCCACCATCTGACGAACACTTGATACGATCGTCATAACAGAGATATATACATCACCGCCAATTCCTGACAAGACACTGTTGCAGCATATTGTTACCAGACTATTGGTCAGCTGCATGATAAACCCTGCACTTCCAAGGCTCACAATATTCTTCGCATCATCTCTACATGCTTTCCATTCTCCTTTTGACAGCACCCGCACTTTCAATTCCGCTTTCTTTCTCAAGAAATAAAATACATATGCTGCCGATAAAGTCTGGGAGATGATTGTTGCGATTGCCGCTCCTTTTATGCCTAAATTCAATCCAAATATAAACAATGGGTCCAGAATCAGATTGGCAACGGCTCCAATTGTAACCGATAACATTCCTGAAGTTGCATATCCCTGCGCATTAATAAATGGGTTCATCCCCGTTGCAATCATAGATGGGACTGTTCCGATCAAATAAATCATCATGTATGGATATGCGTAAGACAGCCCTTCTTCCGACGCCCCGAACAACACCAGAATCGGACTTGCGAACAGCATTCCGATCACCATCAATACCACTCCACAAATACACAGCATTGAAAATGATGTATTCATGATCGTTTCCGCTCTTTTTATATTTCCTTTTCCTCTGTTGATTGAAAATATCGGGGCTCCGCCACTTCCAAATAAATTGCTGAATGCAGTGATGATCACAATGATTGGAAAGCACAATCCCACTGCTCCAAGCGCTGTTGTTCCCACGGACGGAATCCTGGCAATATAAATCCGATCCACAATGTTGTACAAAAGACTCAGTATCTGAGCCACAAGCATCGGTAACGCTGCTCCCAAAATATTTCCTGTAACTGTTCCGTGGTCAAAATCAATCTGTTTCATCTTTATAATATTATCTTAAACCAATCTTTCTCTTCAAATTCAACAACCGTACAATCATTTGCATAAGTACATTCCGGAAGTACGATCATTGCATGAAGTACCTCATTATTCGCCGGAAGTGGACACAAATGCCAGATCGCTGCATTGATCTTTACCATGCATCCCTTTGGTACAAGGAAAGCCTTCGCAAGTTCCGGAACCGGTGTTCCGCCGGAAGCAGGTGCAACATGGATAAGCATGTCGTCATCGAGAGCAACAATCCCTTCCCATGTAGTTGTATGATATTCCGCCATCTTGACAATTCTTTCGTCCTTGCGAACTTCAATCGGTGAAAATGCCATTGTTCCAACACAGGTTCCTGAGATGCGGTCCGGATAGAATTTATGAATCTCTCCCTCCAGTGGATATCCCTCTGGTTCTGTCATACTGCAAAATGTTCCGTACGGTGCAAAATCTGCTGCATTAATCTTTACTGCTTTTACTTCTCTCATCGAGTAAGTCCTCCTTTGTTTTAATATAATCGTATCGCTGATGGAAAGCAGACCAGCTTGCTCCACTCTCACTACCAACTCATTACGTCTAGTATATCATAATCAGGACCAATAGCGGGTGGTTTTTTGTTTCTATGGATTCTGGTCTATTGACTCTATACAAGGGAAACCGAATCACTACGGAAACAGCTCTGGAATATGCTGCAAATCCGGAAATGTTGAAACGTAAAATGTAACGTCTTCTTTCCGGATTCGCAAACATTTAATATCCAGTAATTTATGCAATTAAATCTGCGAATCCTGTGGATACAAGGAACAGGACAAGCATTACGACCGGAACAACATAACGGATCATAAAGCGGTACATACCTGCACGTTTGAATTTCTCTCCGTTGCGTTCTACTTCTCCTATGATCCAATCCGGTCCGATTACCCAGCCGATCAGGATACTTGTCAGAAGTGAAATAAACGGCATCAGAAAGCTGTTGCTGATATAGTCCATAACATCGAGCAGCTGTCCTACGGATCCGTTCGGAAGCTTCAATTCGAAGTAGAGTTTGTTATATCCAAGACAGATCAAAACCGCTGTAATAACGGAGTAAATACCAACTACTCCACACATTTTCTTACGTGGTTTGTGATACAATTCCATACCGTTTGCAACCAGTGTCTCCATGACAGATACGCAGGATGTCAGTGCTGCGAATCCCATCATTAGGAAGAATGCAATCGCTGCAGGACGTCCGAATACTCCCATAGCATCAAATACCTTCGGCAGTGAGATGAAGATCAAACTCGGGCCGGAAGCCATTCCGTCATTTCCAAGGAAAACAAATACTGCTGGGATGATCATCATTCCGGCAAGAATTGCCACACCTGTGTCAAAAATCTCAATCTGATTTGTCGCTTTATTCAAATCAATGTCATTTTTCACATAAGAACCATATGTGATCATAATTCCCATGGATACACTCAGAGAGAAGAACAGCTGGCTCATCGCATCCAGAAGAATCTCGAGGAAACGCTTCACTGTCAATCCGTGGAAATCCGGTTTCAGATAAACAGCCAGTCCCTGCATACCTGTACGAACAGTTCCGTCTGGCGCTGTATTTGTCAATGTCAGACAGAAGATTGCAATGATCACGATCAGAAGGATCAATCCCGGCATAATAATTTTGGAGAATTTCTCAATTCCCTTCTCTACACCGCGAAATACGATCCATGCTGTCAGCGCAAGGAAGATCAGCATAAATACGATCGGTGCAATATCTGATGTAATAAAGGATGTGAAATATCCATCTACCGCAGCTTCTATTCCATCAGAAACAAGGTATACAAACAGATATTTTGTGATCCAACCACCGATAACGGAATAATATGTCATGATCAGTACTGGAACGAGGAATGTCAAACGTCCCAGAAACTTCCACTTCGGGTTAAGCTCCTCAAAGGCTTTCAATGCATTTTTCTTAGTCTTTCTTCCAATCGCAACATCTGTTGTCAGCAATACGAATCCAAAAGTCAATACAAGTACAAGATAAACTAAGAGAAACAATCCGCCTCCGTCTTTCGCACAGAGGTACGGGAATCTCCAGATATTACCAACACCTACAGCACTTCCGGCTGCCGCTAAGACGAAGCCTATCGACCCGGAAAAGCTACTTCTTTTTTCTTTCATGTCAAAATCCCCACATTCATAAAGTTATTTAAAGGGCTTGAATATCAAGCCCAATAGCTATATTCTATATAAATTTCAGATAAATGCAAACCGAAAAAGTTTCTTTATGCGAAATTTTCTACACCGGACGAGTTCTTTATAGTGATATGCTAATCCGCTTTTCTTTCGTAAATCAATATAACCCACTGGAAGAAGACCTTCTGTACATCTTCAACCCTCTGGAACTTCGAGATTTCACAATGGGACTCTTGTGCGGTATCTCCAGTGCAGACCTTATGCCTTGTGCATTTAAATGCGTAGTCACTTTAAAACCACAGGAACACACAGAGAACTTCCGCCATCAGTTGCTTTTTACAAAGAAGGATCTTAAACGGTTAGAACAACTTAATATGCTGTTGGTGGATAATAAATAGAATTAACATACAGTGAAAGGGTTCGGCATCTTGCCGAACCCTTCGTTTTCATCTAACATATCACCGCAAAACTACTGCGGATAAAATCATAAATCCTATAATTGATACCATCGTGTATACAGAAATCGCTGATGAGTAGAATTCTTTTTTCTCTTCTCCTTCAACATACAGAGGTACGATAAACGGTGGTGGCAAAATCAACATAACAATGACGGAGATCAAGGTCAACGGCTCAGCAAAGATTCCCCCTAATGTCTTGAAGAATGCAAATACAAGTGCTGCCATGATTCCCTGTTGCACCAGACGAAGTACGATCACTTTGGAGATCTTCTTCCATGCAACTCCGATAAAGTTCATACGATATCCGATCACCACAAGGATCACTGCACTGGTCGGTGCCGCAATAAATTCACACACTCCACCGAGTACAGGACCGACGCTGCTGCTTTCAATCCATCCGCCGATTCCTGTCACACTGAGAACAACTCCTGTCAATACTGCAAGAAGTACCGGCGTTGACAAGATTCCTTTTATCACCTCTTTGGCTGTCTGACGAGTACCTCCAACACCTTTGAGCATAGCAATATATACTGTAAAGATTGCAAGTACATGTCCGATATCCATCAATGCGAACTCCGTGATCTTATCACTTCCAAGCAGAATACCAAACAGTGCATACCCCAACATTCCCGCTTCATATCCTGTCATAGTAAATGGAAAATAAGCATCGTTTTCCTTTACTAGTTTACATATAAATTTTCCAACGAAGATTCCTCCGGCTGTCACCACGAAAAGTGTAATGGGAAATATCACCGTGTCCACTTTTATGCTCGCCCTGTAAAATGTGTAGAACAGTGAGATTGGCAGAGTAAAGTTCATTACCAGTGTCTGAAATCCCTCAATCCCTTCCTCACTGATCAGTTTTTTCTCTCTGCAGATCATGCCAATGATAAGCATGATGATCACAGGTAAGATTACTTGTAGCAGATTCATTTTCTTTTTCCTCTCTTTTCCATTCCATTCTGATGTATCACATTTGATATTTTTCTATCACACATGTATGCTTCCGTTCGCCCACCGGAGCATCTTTATCATAATTTATTCCAACCAGCAAAATCTCACCGCCAAAATCTTTGATTGCCGCCGGGTAGTTCCGTTTCTTAATCTGTGTAATTGCTCCTTCCGCTGATTTATCCCACTTCATTTCAACTACTAATGCCGGAAGATTCGACGTTTTCTTTGGAAAATATACAATATCTGCATAGCCATTGCCTGACGGAAGTTCTTCGAACTTCAGATAATAATCGCGATAACTAAAATATGCAAGCTTGATCACGCTTCGTAATGCCTGCTCATTATTGTAGAAAAGAGCCGTTGTCTCCTCTGTATGGATCTTCTCAATCTGTGCTGCTACTGCATCCGCATTCATATGTACTGTATCTGAAATCATCTGGTCACTTTCACGCACCCGCTGAATTGTCTCGTTCCGTCTGACTCCCCTGATCGTCCTTGAAAATTCCCGCTTGATTTCTTCATTTGGAATATGCACTTTTTCCGTTTCTTTGTCATAAGCCAGATATCCCAGATGAATCAACAATGTCAGTACATCATCTTTCTCTCTGAATGTTACAAGATCATTCGAAAATCCACTCGTATCAACTTCTACTTCAATACCACCGATCAGTTCAGCGATTGTCTTGGAAAGTCCGTCATAATCAAGACTAATATATTCCATCAAACTCTCTGCTGCCGATGTCTGCGTCCAGTAGGAATCGAAATCATCATTTCTAAGTGCTTTCATTACAGAATTCGGATTATAAATTGATTTTGCATTTGGGAATGAATATCCATCATACCATAGCTTCATCTTCGAAAAATCTATTTGATATTCGCTGCACAGGTTCTTTACTTCCTGTTCTGTAAAACCTACATATGGCGCAAACTTTCTTGGTTTTACCATTGTAAATTCTTCGAAGTCAGAAATTGCAGACTGTGAACCGTCTTTTTTGATTGGCAGAATTCCTGTCATATATACCGCCGCAAAAATCTTATCCGTTGTTCCACTATTTTTAAATAATGACCGTAAAAATAATAGATACTCTCTCTGGATTCCTGCATTTCCACCATTCTCACGAATCGGTGCATCCCACTCATCGATAATCATAATGATTTTATTTCCTGTATAAGTCACCAGATTCGCTAATGTATCAAACAGTGCTTCTGCTTCTTTCACTTCCAGATAAATATCTAAAACTTCTTCTGTTATATTTCGTTTCACATAGGAGACTGCATCTTCCGGTGATGTCACACCAAGAACACTCGCCATATCCAGATAGATCACATCATACTGATTCAGATATTTTAAATATTCATCATCTTTTGCAATTTTAAGATCATCAAACAATTCCTTGGAATCACAAGTCTTATCATAATATGCACACAACATTTTGGCAGCAAAAGATTTCCCAAAACGCCGTGGTCTGCTGATACATGTCAGATTCCGTGGCGTATTGATTGTTTGATTAATCAGACTTATCATTTCTGTTTTATCGACATAAACGTCATTTCTCATATTCGAAAAACCGCTGTTTCCCGGATTCAGATAACTTCCCATCTGTGCTACCACCTCCTCGCATATTTTTATTTAATTTCTTGTAACTTACTTGTTATCTTATATGTTTTCTTACTATATTATATCTAATTTTTATTTGTTTTACCATAACTTACGTGTTATCTTGTACGTTTTCTTGTCTTTTATTAATTTGCGAACATATCAAGACTTCTCTCCACATTTTCCTCAAATTATCATTACAATCATCATTTTCTCTTGACAATACTTTAAATCCTCATATAATTATCTATGATAATTAACCTTGGTAACTATATAGGGGTTTTATTATGACAACTAAAAAAATCAAACGCATGCTCGATGCATGTTATCAGGCAAAACGAATTCGTGAGATGCTCCCTCCGCTTCCGGAAGGTATCGTGTCATCTCACATCCGCTATATGGATACGATCCAGGAGCTTCAGAAACAGGACAACCATGTAAGAGTTTCTGATCTGAGTGATGTTCTGAATATCCCGCGCCCGGGTGTCACAAGAACGATAAAAGAGATGGAGAAAAAAGGATTGGTACAAAAGACAGCCTCCCCAGATGATGGACGTGTCACATACTTGTCTTTGACAGAACATGGCAAGGAGCTATCTGAAAAGTATAATGAAAATTATTTTAATGAGCTACTTCCTTACCTTGATGCTATATCTGACACTGAAGCCGACTGTATGATCCGGACAATTCAGAAATTTTACGACATCATGTGTGAAAGGAGCATTCAAAATGACAGATAAAACTGCTGATTTTACACAAGGAAGCATTTTAAAGAAACTGGTGGCATTTATGATGCCGGTACTTGGCGCACTGATCCTTCAGGCAGCATATGGAGCGGTTGACCTTCTGGTCGTTGGAAGATTTGGTTCTACCTCCGGGCTTTCTGCTGTTTCTACCGGAAGCCAGGTTCTGAATCTGGTTACTTTCGTAGTTGTCCAGTTTGCTATGGGTATCACGGTTCTGATTGCGCGTTATCTCGGCGAAAAGAAACCAGAACAGATTGGCTCCGTCATCGGCGGTGCTGCAATTGTATTTACAGCGATTTCAGTTGGATTGTTCATCGTTATGGTTTGTTTTGCGCATCCAATCGCAATCCTGATGCAGGCGCCAACAGAAGCTGTCGAATTGACTACTGTTTACATCCGTATCTGCGGTGGCGGAATCTTCTTCATCGTCGCCTACAACCTGCTTTCTGCGATTTTCCGTGGACTCGGAGACAGCAAGTCTCCTCTGCTTTTTGTACTTGTCGCATGCATCATAAACGTTTTTGGTGACTTGATACTTGTTGCAGGTTTCCACATGAACGCAGCCGGTGCTGCGATTGCAACTGTTTTCGCTCAGGCAATCAGTGTTGTCTTCGCAGTAGTTCTTCTTATCAAAAAAGAACTACCATTCAAGATTAGAAAGAAAGACTTCTGTCTGAATCCACAGTGCAAGAAATTCCTCATTATTGGACTCCCTCTTGCACTCCAGGAATTCCTGACACAGATGTCATTCCTCGCACTCTGCGCTTTTGTAAACCGGCTCGGACTGGAGGCTTCTTCTGGTTACGGCGTTGCCTGCAAAATCGTAAATTTTGCAATGCTGGTACCTAGCGCACTCATGCAGTCCATGGCTTCTTTCGTCTCTCAGAATGTCGGCGCCGGAAAAACAAAGCGTGCAAAGAAATCTATGTTCACCGGAATCGGAGTCGGCCTGGTTGTCGGATGTTTCGTCTTCGCTCTTGTATTTCTTAAGGGAGATGTCCTGTCCGGATTCTTCTCTACGGATGCCGACGTTATTCAGAATGGCTTTGCTTACTTGAAAGGATTCGCACCGGAAACGATTTTAACAGCCGTCCTCTTCAGTATGATCGGTTATTTTAATGGAAATGATAAGACGCTCTGGGTTATGACACAGGGACTCATCCAGACACTGCTGGTCCGTCTGCCAATAGCATACATCATGAGTATCCAGCCGAATGCCAGCCTGACAAAGATCGGTCTTGCTGCACCGGTTTCTACAGCAGTTGGAATTATGTTGAACGTTGGATTTTTTGTTTATTTAAATCGAAAAAAATAGCCCCCTGCAACCGCTGCCACCGGCATTACAACCACGCAGGCGATTGCTCCGAAGATCATTGAGGCACAATTTTCAAACATGATTTTAGAATTCAACAGTAGTTCAAACGAATATCCCTGCATCCGCAGATAGGAAAAAAGCAGAAGTGATTCTCCTAAATATGCAAACAGAAGTGTATTCACCGTTGTTCCGGTCACTTCTTTTCCTATCTGCATTCCGCTGTGAATCAGTTCTTTAAAAGTCATATCTTCTTTATGGCTTTTCACTTCATAAACAGATGTGGTAACTGTCAGTGCCATATCAAGAACAGCTCCAAGAGTACTGAGAAGTATAACAGAGACAGCAACATTTCTCATACTGATATTCAGGTTCATATTATAATAAAATACATCTTCTCCAACCTGTTGTATCTCGTTAAGACCTCCCGCCTCACTTCTCCATACAACGATATATATGAAGAAAAACAGCAACAGCATTGTGATCATAGTTGCCAGAAATGCACTCCATGTCTTTCCATTTCTACCATTTTGATAGAACAATGTAATACAGGAAATAACAACGCCAACACAAACTGTAACGAGAAGAACAGGAACTCCTGATGCCATAAGCCAGATTGCAAGACTTAGGATCAACAGATTTCCACACAGGGCGATAAGCGAAACGACACCTCTGTCTCCACCAACAACCATAATTAAAATCAGTAAAATCAATCCAAGTGTTATCAGCATTTTTCTTCTCCCTGCACCTTTCTTGCTTTCTTCTGTCTATGAAACATTCCTGTAGTCTTCATTATTATAGAAGTAACCAAAATAGAAATCGGTATTGCCAGAACAATTCCTATACTTTCCACCAGGAATCTGCATAATTCGCATGGAATGTGCAGCTTAATAATAGTAATTAAGCTCACATCATTATTCATTCGAATCAGACACATTGGAATCAGTCCACAGCCAAAGACAAACAGTAGCACATTTATCATTGTTCCCATAATGTCATATCCAATTTCTCTTCCTGATTTAAATAGTTCCAAAAATGTCACTTCCGGCTTCTTTTCAACAATTTCACTCAAGGATGCAGCAATGGCGACCGCCACATCCATGATTGCTCCTAATCCTGAAATCAGGATCTCTGCATGGAAAATTTCATCCGGATTATCAATACTTCCGAGATACTCCATGGTCGAATAATCAAGATCTTCTGCATGATGGATTACAACATCAAAGATTCCCATGATCATTACAAGAACAATCAATGTTGTAAAAAGTGCTGCCCATGTCTTTTTATGAATCCCATTCAATCCAACCAATGTAATAACCGCAAAAAGGATCACCAGCCTGCTGCACATTTCCAGCACATTTGATGTATCTCCCGCTTTCCAAAAACCAATTGCAAAAACAGCAACATTGAAAATAACGGTCACTATCGTAAGCGCACCCTGTCTTCCTGCAATGGTAATTAATACAAACATTAAGAATCCTACAAGTATCATAAGCTCTGTATCTCGTTTCAGTCCACGAATTCCGGATTCCATTCTCTTGCTTGTTCCATTGAGCAGCACCTTATCTCCTCTATGATATGGCTGTTTCATCATTCCGGTATACGTGTACTCATTCGTAAAACTTATTGTCTTTCCCTTGTTTTCTCCATTTAGGATTACTCCCTGGATGTTCTGCTTATATTTTTTCTCCTTCGTTCCTCTGGTTCCTGTCTCTTCTCCTGAGACACTGGTTTCGACCTTTGTCAGTTTTGCAATGGGTGTGCTATACAACCATGCATCATTTGCAACAAAGATAATACACAGCAGATACAATATGCCAAGGATACAATATAATTTTCTTTTCTTGCTCTGTTTTACAAATTCCAACATTACTTTACTTCCATCTCTAATCTATCAAAAATCATTTTTTTATTTTAGCGCAAAAAAATTTATTGTCAAGATGGATTTGAAAATGATTTTCATGTTAAAAGAACAGGGCAGCACGCTAACGCACACTGTCCTGTTCTTCTTTTTTCTACTCTATTTTGCTTCTCCTTCCGGGAAAATGATCTTATTCACGAAGAAGAATACCACCATCGATACTCCTCCGTTCAGCACGGTTGTTCCGATATTGTAAAGCCATCCCGGTACAAACATTCCGGCAACTGCAACCCAGATACAATTGATTGAGTTTACAATACATGTAACAATACAGAATGCGATCAGATACCAGAATGCCTGATACCAGATGTTGCCCTTGCTGCGGAACACAAAGCTTCTCTGGATTGGGAAGTTGATACACTCACCAACGAGCATTGCGATCATGTATGCACAGAAATACGGAAGACCGCCATGTGCGGCGTCATATCCGATAATGTTCCATTTAAATGTCTCACCGAATAATGTAATGTCGATTCCCGGAAAACCGAAATCAATGTTCGGAAGTCCTGCGAATGCCAGTGGCAGGAACAGTAACATTACATATTTAAGTACAGTGATCAGATTACTGACGATTACAAACAATCCGCCTTCTCTTATCCATTTTGAAGCGCTCGGATGTTTCTCTGCAAAACGATTCCACATGTTGTTTAACTTATTCATTTTAGATTCTCCATTCTTCTAAGATTCTAGATTCTCTTGTCCTTCCTCGGACTTCGTATCTATATCGTAACATGGATTGCATTCCCATCTCTTGCACTTACATAACCTGCACTTTTTCTGCATAAACTGCAAGCTGTTTTTCTTAAGCTAATCATGAACTGTATACGATCTTAATTCTCCTGCTCTTCTTTGATCGGAATCAGAATCTTCAGATCAAACCAGTTTTCTTTTGTATCAATTGTAACTGCTCCGCCGTATTTATTCACTGTATAACGGATGCTCTTCATTCCGTATCCATGATACTTTTTATCTTTCTTTGTCGTCGCAATATTTCCATCCTGATACTGCAGTTTTTCCTCGCAGTAATTTTCGAACTTAAGAATCAGAAATGCCTTCTGTCTGGACACTGTGACATGGATCAGTCTCTTCTCCTTGTCCGGTATCTTCATCTCGCATTCGATCGCATTATCGAGCGCATTTCCAAAGATACTGCAGATGTCCATAACATCCATAAAGTCTAACAGTGTTCCGTCTGCCACACAGGTAAATGTAATCCCATTCTTATTACAATACAGACTTTTACTTGTCAGCACAGTATCGAGAACTTTATTTCCGGTTTTATTCTGTGCTTCATATTGACGGATCTCTGCTTCCATTTGATCCAGAAAGGCTTCTCTTTTCTTAGGATCTTCCTCGCTTCTCAATACTGCAATCTGATGTTTCAGATCATGATATTTATAATTGATCAGCTCAATGCTTTCTTTTGATTGCATATACTGTGTGTATTGATTCTGAAGTACGTTCTGAACTGCTTCCAACTCTTTTCTTGCCCGCATCTCGCAGCACTGCATAAGATGTGCATACAGAATTGCAATTCCAGCAAGATCTACGATTGTACGGATATTTGCTATCTCAAATGAATACCTTCCGGAAAATGGTGTATTTACCGTGAGATAACTGATGTTGCTGACAGCAAACACGGATATTGCGATCAAAAATGCTGACAAACATTCTTTCCAGCCAATCTCCATCTGTCCGTCTTCCGGGAAATGTACATGAAAGATCTTGTACAGAATCACACTGATCAATCCGTATCCCAAAATGAGAGCTGACCATTCTTTCCACCATACTCCCGATTGTGCTATACCAAAGTAGCAGACAACCTGCCATTCGATTGAAGCCATGAATTCTGCCACAACAAATGCGATCAATACTCCATAAACTGCACCTGTCACTTCGATGGAACACGATGCGTAAATGAAAAATAACATAAGAAGCACAGCTCCGATCATACACGGAAGCCAGAAGAACAGACTGACATCTTCCGTCAGGACCATGAATCCACTCTGCACAACAAGCATTACTGCCATAATGATTCCTGTCTTCACTTTTGAAAATCTCTTTTGAAACGGCAGGATAAATATCATACATGCCATCCACTCTGCGATTGCCGAATAGAGTCTTGGGATATCCGGCATCAGATGATCGATCATTTTATCACCTCTCCCCAATATCTGGTCAAAGCTTCCATGAATTCTTTTTTACGTGCACGGCTTAACACCAGTTCTTCACCTTTCACAACTGCACAGCTGTCCTGGATCCGGTCTACGTGCTGCAGATTGATCAGATATCCTTTATTCCCTCTACAGAAATTCATTCCCGAAAGCTTTTCATCCATCTCTTTCATTTTCCCTGTTGTCTCATAATCTCCAAGAATCGTGTGAAGGATCAATGTATGCCCCTGACTTTCTATATAGTAAATATTTGCGATATTGATGCGCACCATACCGCCTTTTATATTTACCATAATGACCTTTGCCTCTCGCTTTTTCATGCGTTCGATCGCACGGTTCAGTCTCTGTGAAAATGCGAAATAAGATACTGGCTTTAATACATAATCCAGTGCATCTACCGCATAGCCTCTGATCGCATACTGTGCCATGTTCGTAATAAAGATGATCACAACTTCACTGTCCATCTTGCGGATTTCTTCTGCAGCAGACATCCCGTCCATAAATTTCATCTCAACATCCATAAGGATAATATCAAATTGGGATTTGTATTTATTTACAATCTGATCTCCGTCTGAATAGATTGTGATCTCGAATGCTTCGTGATTTTCCGCCTCATACTGATGCAGAAATTCTTCCAGCTGTTTTGCATACATTGCTTCATCTTCTACAATCGCAATTTTGATCATTGGAATCCTCTCCTCATATGTTTTCTGTAGTCCTGTGTTCTATGATTTACCTTCTCTTATAATAAAGGAATTCTTAATCTGTCACAAGTCATATAATGAGATTTTCCTAGTCTCTGTTGATTGCCGCTTTAATCAGATGTGCTGTTCCCTTGATCCTATGTCCGTTTGCCATCTCTGTCAATGCCTCTGCCATTTTCATCGTCACAATACCGCCTGTCATTTTCGCATATCCACGAATTGGCATATTGTAGTTGAATAAAACATTCAGGTTCGGTTTTCCCTTCCAGTCACTGATCTTCAAAAGCAGTTTTAAGACAGCGCAGAGCAGTTTTCCAAGAATTCCTTTTCCGTAATACAGCTGGCAAACTGCATCGTTCATTCGGATCTCACCGCTCCAGCTTCCATCCGGAATCTCTCTTCCATACAGGACACGGAATTCTTCATCTGAAATATCTTTAATCTTCCCACTGAAATATTCCGGCAGCTCTTCTTTCTTATACCCGCCGTTTTCAACAGTACCCTTTACTTCCAGAGAACCTTCCAGTACCATATGCTGTGCGTTTTCACCAATCATGATCTGATAAGTACCGCTTTCAATCTCCCAGCTATCTGTTCTTGTATCATAAAAACGGAATGTCTTATCATCGAATCCGATTCTTACTTCCTTTTCTTCTCCCGGCTGAAGCTCTACTCTTTTAAATCCTTTCAGCTCATGAACCGGTCGAAAGACAGTCTCGGAAGATTTCCCAACATACAGCTGTGCGATCTCCGTTCCTGCCACATCACCTGTATTCTTAATTGTAAATGTCGCACCTTCTGCATCTATTTTCAAATCTTTATATTCAAATGTTGTATAGCTCAGTCCGTAACCGAATGGGAAACGAGTTGATTTTCCAACAGTTGTATAATAACGGTATCCGACATAGAGAGACTCTCTGTACTCACTGCTTCTTTCTTTGCTTGGATAATATGCATATGCCGGTGTGTCTTCATAGTGCATCGGATAAGTTTCGTTCAGCTTACCGGATGGATTTACTTTTCCTGTCAGAACATTCAGCATTGCTGATGCGCCTGCCTGTCCGCCGAGATAGCCGTGCACGATTCCTTTCACGTATGGATACCATGGCATCTCAATTGCGGAACCTGCGGAAAGGACTACGATTATATTCTTATTTACTGTTGTGAGTTCGTTCAGCAGTGTCTCCTGTGCAGCCGGCATGGACATATGTGTACGGTCAAGTCCTTCGGACTCACTGATTTCATCAAGTCCTCCAAAGAAAAGAACGATATCTGCTTTCTTCGCAAGCTCTACTGCTGCCTTTGTCAGCTTCTGATTCGGTTTTCTGTTACGGATATATCCCTGCTCATATGCAACAACATCTAGATCTGTGGATCCGATCACGTCAAGGATTGCTTCCGGCTGTTTTGCAGAGTTTACAAGTGATGAACCTGCTCCCTGATATCTTGGAACTTTCGCGAAATCACCGATCACTGCAACTTTTGTTCCCGGTTTCAGCGGAAGGATCTGATCCTCATTTTTCAGAAGGACAATACTTTCCTCGGCTGCTTTTCTCGCGAGATTGTGATGCGCTTCCACATCAAATGTCTTTCCTTTCGCATCTTCTGTTGCCTGATGTGTTGAGAAGATCACACTTAAAAGTTCATCCAGTCTCTGATCCAGTACCGCTTCTTCAAGATCACCGTTCTCAACCGCATGAATGATATCATACATTCCTGATTTTCCAGTTCCCGGCATCTCAAGATGGCTTCCGTTCTTCACGCCAAGTGCATGATCGTTACTTCCGCCCCAGTCAGACACAACAAATCCGTCAAATCCCCACTCATCTACAAGAATTTCCTGCAGCATATGGCTGTTTTCATTTGCATAAATTCCATTTACTTCATTATAAGAAGACATGATAGACTTCGACTTGCCTTCTTTGACCGCAATCTCGAATCCGGTTGTATAAATCTCACGGAACGTTCTTTCATCCACAACAGAATCATTTGCCATACGGCGCAGCTCCTGACTGTTTGCTGCGAAATGCTTTGGACAAGCTGCAATACCCTTGCTCTGGATTCCACGGACATATGCTGCTGCCATCTTTCCTGCATGATACGGATCCTCTGAAAAATACTCGAAGTTTCTTCCACACAGAGGACTTCTCTTGATATTAAGTCCAGGTCCGAGGATCACATTGACTCCCATTGTCACTGCCTCTTCTGCAAGTGCTTCTCCGATCTCTTCTCCAAGTGCTTCGTCCCAGCTGTTTGCCACTCCTGCCGCTGTCGGAAAACAGGTTGCCGGAAGACTGGCATTCAATCCCAAATGATCTCCTGCACCCGCCTGTCTTCTCAACCCGTGAGGTCCATCAGACATTACCATAGACGGAATTCCATATTTTTCAAAATCAACGGTCTCCCATGTGTTCTTTCCTGACATCATAACTGCTTTCTCTGCCAGTGTCATCTTTCTGATCAGCTTTTCATATTTCAGACTCATTTTGAAACCTACCTTTTATTTTATACTATGTTGCTTTGTTACCCTTCGCAGTACCTGTGATTGCTTTGCATTTTCCACGCCACAAGTATCTTTTTTACTGAACTTATCATAACACAAAAAGCAGACCGTTAAGGTCTGCTTTCATAAATGGTCGTTTTTTCTACACGAACTGTTGTGAACCATATTCTATTTTTCCAATAATTTCTTATATAAGAAATCAATCGCAAATGCCCCCAGTGGAGCGGTCAGCACAATTGCTAAAACAGCCACAGTAAGAACGGTATCTCCGCATGCAAATCCCATCGTAAGCGGGATTCCGCCGATTGCGGCCTGAACTGTTGCCTTCGGTGTATAGGCCATCATGGCAAATAATCGTTCTGTCTTCTTGAGACTTGTTCCAAGAAGGCAGACGAATACACCAAGCATACGGAACACCAGTGCACCCACGATAACAACTAACGCTTTCACACCGATTTTTCCAAGATATCCGACATTCACTGTTGCTCCTACAAGCACGAACAGGAATACTTCTGCTGCCACCCACAGCTTTCCATATTTCACAGAAATCCTCTTCGCAACAACTTCTCTCTTTTTCTGCAAACCGATTCCAATGAACATGATCGCGATCAATGCTGAAAATGTAATTGCCGTATTCAAACTGTCTTCCATAACAACAAGCAACAGAGAAATACTCAAAATGATCAACACTTTCGAGGTATCTCTTATATGCACCTTCTTAAAATAATACGCAAGACATGTCCCTATTAATAATCCAATCCCAATTCCAAGGAAAATAGAAACTGGAATATTGATAAAACTGAGTATAGATGTACTCTGTCCCTGCATCATTCCTGTAAATGTTGAAAACAGCACGATGACATAGACGTCATCCACAGATGCGCCCGCAAGAATCAGCTGCGGAATCCCCTGTTTCACGCCATAGCCTTCCTCCATCAGCTTCACCATTCTCGGTACTACAACAGCCGGTGAAACCGCTGCAAGCACAGCTCCCATGATTGCAGCTTCAAGTATAGATAATCCCATCAGCTTCGGAGCCAGCAGTACAATTCCAACAATCTCAAATGTTGCCGGAACAAAACACATCATCACAGCCGGTCTTCCGATCTTTTTAAGTCCTGAAAGATCCAGACCAAGACCGGCTCTTGTAAGGATGATAATCAGCGTGATCTTTCGAAGCTCGGCTGAGATTCCAAGAATACTGTCATCCAACAGATTCAGTACATATGGACCGAGTATCATCCCCGTGATCATCATTCCAAGCAAACTTGGCAGTTTGATTTTCTTACAGATCCAGCCCATAGACATTCCTACAAGCAAGATCAAAGCAATACTTAATAACATATTAATTCCTCCTTATAAACACAGAAAAAGCTGACACCTTCTGCGTTAGTTTATTCGCAGAAGTCATCAGCTTTATAAGCGGTTTAAGTATATTCTACTTAGGGAGAACTTCATTCCCTGTGTGGTATGTTACCACAGCATCTATTAAATTGCAAGAAGGTTCTTGATTGCTTCCATATAGATCAACACAGCTTCTTCAACCTCTGATACAAGTGTATACTCATCCGCACCGTGGATACGGTAATCTACACCCGGCTTCTCCGGTCCGAATGCGATAATGTTCTTCAAGGACTTCGCATAAGTTCCTCCACCGATTACTAACGGCTTGTTCTCTGTATCTCCTGTCACATCTGTATAAGCTTTGTACAGTGCCTCTACAAGTGGAGACTCCTTCGGGAAGAACAATGGTTTTGTAGTTGTGTGGATCTCAATGCGTCCGTTCTCGTCTTCTAACTTTCCTTCACACATCTTAAGCATATCTTCTACAGAATATGTTACCGGGAATCTGATATCGATCGTAGCAGAGATCACACCGTCTTCTTTCTTAACGATTCCGTTACAGAATGTAAGCTCTCCAAACTCATCTGCACATTTCAGCCCAATTCCTGAACCGTCACTCGCTGTACCGATATGAGAATTATAGAACTCTACGAAATCATCTTCGAATCCGGCTTTTGCAAGACACTCGAAGATGACACCTGCAGCATTAATTCCAAATGCCGGTGTACTTGCATGTGCAGATACTCCCTTTGCATAAATAGTGATCTTTCCATCTTCCTCTGTCACTTTGTATTCCTGAAGTTTTGTCTCTGCGAAAGCTGCTTCCAGTCTGTCTTTCAGACCTTCTTCTGCTGGAATCTCTGCTGTACATGCATCACATACGGCATTGAACACGAATCCACCATTGATAGAAATGATCTTTGTATTCTTGGAAGTTGCCAGCATTCCCAGCATACCTTTCTCTCCATGAATACATGGATAGTTTGCATCCGGTGTAAATCCACAGGATAACTCTTCTGCCACTTCATTATAATGCTCCATACATCTGGAACCATTTTCCTCATTACATCCCATGAT
The DNA here is from genome assembly GCA_934309345.1 of uncultured Mediterraneibacter sp. Lineage (GTDB taxonomy): Bacteria > Bacillota > Clostridia > Lachnospirales > Lachnospiraceae > Mediterraneibacter. The sequence continues at coordinate 77,448 of CAKRDD010000012.1, forward strand.
CAGACGAACTCTCTTGTTGAGCTTCACACCTGAATCGCGAAGAAACTTCATGGCATAAAGTGCTTCCATAACAGGTCCTTTATCATCTGTTGTTCCACGTCCGTAAACGTAGTCTCCTTCTCTTGTCAGCTTAAATGGATCATATGTCCAGTCACCGCCTGCCGGTACAATATCCAGATGTCCTGCGATACCAACGATCTCTTCGCCTTCTCCCATCTCTGCATATCCGCAGTAATTATCCAGATTCACTGTCTTGAATCCCAGTTCATCTGCGATCTGCAGTGCTTCGTGAAGAACTTTCGCCGGGCCTTCTCCAAATGGCATCCCCTCTGCCGGTGTGCCAAGCTGTGAATCTATCGCTACAAGTCTTTCCATATTACTTAACAATTCTTCTGTTGTTGCATGAATCTTTTCTTTGATATCCATTATTTTCATCCTTCCTTTTTTACTGTCTTCTATCATATCATGTATCGTGAAAAATTTCCAGTATTCCTGTAGGTAAATTATCGACAGAATGTTGATAATTAATCATTTTAAACCTTTCTTTCGCTTCAGATTATATTCTCTTAATAAATTTTACTTTTCTTTTGCTTTCATGACACGAGGTGTTCACAATCGTTTCATATAATAACATCATCAAGTTGATACAGATGAATTACAAAAGTATCATAAATAAAAGAAGACGGTGGTTGTATTAGTAATCTATCTTTTATGATTGCCGGACTTCGACCAAAAATAACGAATAGTTTACATAGATTATGGCCCGGTGTGATGCACCGGGCCACGTTGTTTTATTTCTTTTATTCTTCCACTTTCACCGGATTGGTCACGCTAACCTTGTGATCATACCAGGTTCCCTTTTTCCCAATCAATGCAAGATCAAATTCTTTGTCCAGTGCCGGAACCGGAACATCGAATCCATACACTTCGTCAGATGTTCCATCGCTGTAATTGATCGTATCTGTTGTAGGCTGAAGCAATTCTGCACCATCTTTCTGAGCATCTTCTGCAGTTCCTACGAACAAATTCACAATATTCTTGGACACCAGACTGATATGGATCGTCATCTTTCCATCCTCTACTGTCAGTGTTCCCTTACCGTCCATTGCTTCATTCACATGGAACATCGTACTGTCTGTCTGGAATTCTGCTGTATATGTTCCGTCTTCCAGTGCTGCCTGCTCATCCTCTGCCTTATCTTCCGAATCCTCTTTTGTATCAGCCTGTTCTGTCTGTGCTTTTCCACTGTCTGTCGTTTCTGCACTATTTCCACAGCCTGTAAATGCAGATGCGATCATAGAAACAGAAACCAATACCATCAATAACTTCTTTTTCATTTAAATACTTCCTTTCATCAATTCAGAAAAGGTCATGCATTTCCCTTTTCTCTGAACATGCATGACCTTATCCTATCTTCTTACAAATTACTCTGCATCAATTGCAGCCTGTGTATGTGCCACATACAGCTGCTGGATTGCCTGGATCTCTCCTAAGCCTGCAATCTGAGTATCAATGCTGTCAAATGCTCCTGATGCCTCGAACTGGCTCTTCCAGGAATCGTCATCATCTCCGGCCATATCGTTATTCGCATGGTCTCCTGCAACAACCATCAGCGGACGAAGGATTACTTTCTTATATCCTGCTTCTTTCAGTTTCTCGATCACTGCCTCGCAGGATGTATCTTCCGGCTCGCCCTCTACAGTTCCGATAAATACATTGTCATATCCAAGCTGTTCCATCTGTGTCTGCATCTGAGAATAACTTACCTTTGCAGTATGAGATGTACCATGTCCCATGAATACAAATGCTGTTCCGTCTTCTTTCACTGCATCCAGACTGTCAAATCCTGCATCCTTCACTGCCTCTGCTGTGATTGCTTCTGCTACTGCTGCCTTGTCTGCATTGATAACAGTTGCATCAGCTCCAACTTCTCCGAGGAGTGGCTCTGCAATCTTAACAGATTCGAATTTATCTTTATACTCTTCTACTGCTGCTGTAAGTTCATCATACTCTGCACCATGCATCAGATGTGTCGGCTGTACAACGAGGTTCTTCACGCCATTGTCTACTGCTCTCTGCAATGCCTGATCCACATTGTCGATCTTCTCTCCATCACGGGCCTGTACATGATTGATAATGATCTGTGCTGTAAATGCTCTTCTTACTGACCAGTCCGGATTTGCTGCCTGGATCGCTTTCTCAATACCACCGATATCTGTTGCACGGCTGTCATTGAAAGATGTTCCGAAGCTTACTACAAGGATTTCATTTTCACCAATCTCATCAGCATTAAGCGGATCATCCTTAGATGCATCTCCTGTATCTCTTCCGAAATAATCCGGATCCGCGTTCTCACCCTCAACCAGTTCTTTCTGTGCATCTGTCAGTGCATCCCATGCTTCTTTTGCTTCTGTACACTGCTCATCTGTCTTATCTGTTCTTTCCTGAACGTAGATGTCATCAATCAGTTTTGCCACCTTATCTGCGGCTTCCTGGTCACTGTCCTGTGCAGACTCTGTCTTTGTTGTGTCAGCATTGCTGTCACTCTTTGATCCACATCCTGTGATCATAGATACACTAAGTATTGCTGCAAGTAAAACCATTAATACTTTTTTCTTCATCATTATCCTCCCTGATTTCTTCTCTTCTTCAGAAATGAAATGTATCCGCCGCAAATCTGCCCTTATCAGGCATTCAGCTTTCGTCAAGATCTGCTCCTGCAAACCCAGACACAAAGATACCCCCGCATAAAACGAGGGTACGCAAAGAAAAACCGTGATCATTTACAATCTATCTATAAATAATTACTGCAGTCTAAACCATTTTCTTTCGTACGGCCAATTCCTCGTGGCATGAATTCTTCATTCCTGTACTGCGAAAGGCAGGTCTCCCGGCTGATCGTTCAAGCGCTTCTACTTCACCTTCCCGGTCTCCCAGTGGTATCAAAGCACAAGCTCACGAAATACGGTGACGAGTTCGTACAGGATTCTCACCTGTTTCCCTTTTCACCAGTCCCGATCTTCCATGTAGCTTTCCTAATCCTTTATGATCATCGCTACATTTTCAATCCGACTGACACCTCACGCATCTGTATTAAATTATATGTTACAACGGGGTCATTCTATCACACTTGTTCAAATGCGTCAAGAAATGTTGCAAATTGATTAAATTGATTGAATCATATAGATTTCCGACTTTGAATTCCTTCACAAAAATGTTACAATATCCCTCAGAGACAAAATTTGTAACTAAGGTGGTTTATTATTATGAAAGAATCTAATAGCCAGGCATTCCGCCGTGGCTTTCGCGATGGAATCCCGATAGGCCTCGGATATCTTGCGGTTTCCTTTTCTATTGGTATCGCTGCAAGAAATATCGGCCTGAATGCATTTCAGGGATTCCTTATGAGTCTGTTAAATAATGCCTCTGCCGGAGAGTATGCCGGACTTACCGTAATTGCTGCAAACTCTCCTTATATTGAGGTCGCAATCGTCACACTAATCACAAACGCACGTTATCTTCTGATGAGTTGTGCAATGAGTCAACGTTTAAGTCCTGATCTTTCGCTAGGACATCGCTTGCTGATGAGTTACGATATCACAGATGAGCTTTTTGGAATTGCGATCAGCAGACCTGGTACTTTAAATCCTTACTATACGTATGGCGCAATGGTAACTCCGCTTCCAGGCTGGGCCTTTGGAACTATGCTCGGTGTCATTGCTGGAAATATCATGTCACCGCGTATGGTCAGCGCATTCAGTGTTGCTCTCTTTGGAATGTTTATTGCTATCATCATTCCTCCTTCGAAGCAGAATAAGGTCGTTGCAGGACTGGTTATCCTTGCATTTATCTTAAGCTTTGCAGCAACTTGTCTGCCTTGGATCTCTACCCTGTCAGATGGTACCAGAACAATCATCCTGACCGTTGCACTTTCAGCCGGAGCAGCATTCTTCTTCCCAATACCAACAGAAGATGAAAACACAACTCCAACAAATTGATAAAAGGAATAAAATTATGACACATAACATTTATATTTATATTCTTATCATGGGTGGTATCTCTTATCTGATCCGTGTATTGCCGATGACCTTGATCCGAAAACCTTTGAAGAACCGATTTCTTCAATCTTTTCTATACTATGTACCTTATGTCACACTGGCTGTGATGACATTCCCGGCAATTCTTCATGCCACACAGTCACCTGTCTCGGGTGCTCTTGCTCTGGTTGTTGGAATCATTGCCGCATGGTGCGGTGCCGGACTGCTGCCAGTTGCAGTTATTTGCTGCGTAGTCGTATTTATCGCAGAACTGTTCTTGTAAAGTTCTTCTCATTAATTTGATATTTGGTAGAGAAACTACCTGTTTATAATCAGACAATTCAATATTTAAAAAGGGTATCGAGCTCAAAAACAGCGTTTTTTGTTGCTACCGATACCCTTTTTTCGTTTGAAATATTGAGTTGTCTTAATTTTCTGATTTTTAAGATAATTTTCTTGAAAAGTCTAACGCAAAAATGTTAAAAAAGGGGTTGCATTTTTCTGTAGCTTTGATATAATAACCATGTTGTTTGAAACGAGCAACAAACAAAACTCAAGTAATGCGGAATGGTGTAATTGGCAGCACAGCAGACTCTGACTCTGTTAGTAGGGGTTCAAGTCCCTTTTCCGTAGCTGGGAATTTGCTTATGCAAGTTCCCTATTTTATCGGAGTGTGGCTCAGTTTGGTAGAGCGCTACGTTCGGGACGTAGAGGTCGCAAGTTCGAATCTTGTCACTCCGATGGTTAAAGAGATTACAGATTGTAATCTCTTTTTTTGTTGCATAATCTCTACTTGCACGAAATGCAATTTGTTGGGTGTATAGTAGTTCCATCCATTATCTATAAAACAAGCTTGACCGCAAATCCAAAAACGAAAATTCAGTCAAGCATTGTCACTTAAATTAATTTATAAAATTCTTTACTTCCACTCACCATCAAACACAACCGTCGCCGGTCCTGTCATATAAACCGTATTCTGCTCCTGATCCCACTGAATCTCCAGATCACCACCAAGAAGTTTCACTGTGACTTCATCCTCTGTCAATCCATTCAGAATACAGGAAACTGCTACAGCACATGCTCCTGTTCCACAGGCAAGTGTCTCTGCTGATCCTCTCTCCCACACGCGCATCTGTACTGTATGTCTGTCCAGCACTTTTACAAATTCTGTATTTACACGTCTTGGAAACCTCTCATGGTTTTCAAATTTTGGTCCGATCTCTTCAATTGGGAAATTGTCTACATCATCTACATAAACAACTGCATGTGGATTTCCCATAGACACGCAAGTCATATGATATTCTTTTCCATCCACAAGAATTGATTCATCTACAACTTTATCACCATCTGCTACAACCGGGATTTCTGCCGGTGTCAGGATCGGACTTCCCATATCGACCTTAACCTTTGCAACTTTTCCATTTTCTACAAAAAGCTGAAGTGTCTTGATTCCTGCCAAAGTCTCAACTGTAATCTCTGTTTTATCTGTCAGGCCATAATCATACATGTATTTTCCAACGCAGCGAACTCCATTTCCACACATTTCTCCTCTGGATCCATCTGCATTATACATCGCCATCTCACAATCTGCCACTTTGGAAGGGCAGATCAGAATCAGTCCGTCTGATCCAATTCCAAAATGTCGATCACTGACTTTAATTGCCAACGCTGATGGATCTTCCACTTTCTCCTCAAAACAGTTTACATACACATAATCATTTCCGATTCCCTGCATTTTCGTAAATTTCATTCTTCTCTCCGTTCCGCTGTCATTTCTGACAGTCCTCTTATTCGTTGTTGTTCGCAGATACTGTAAACAGCAGCCATTAATAACATCTTATTCATTCATAATTGTCAGCACCATCTGTGCTGTTTCGAGCATATTGGTCCCACTTTCCATACTGCTCTTCTGCAGATAACGATGTGCTTCCTCTTCTGACATGTTGTTTCGTTCCATCAGAAGTGCTTTCGCCTGATCGATTATCTTTTTCTGAGAATCATCCCTCTTTCGTATCGTTTCTCTACGCTTTCTTCGCTTTCTGCTCTGCGTCTGCTGGATCATCTCAACAGTATTTACCAGATCATATACTTTTATTGGAAGTGGAAGCCCTACAACCCCTTCCGGCAGATCATCCATCCACTTTGTCGGTGATGCTACCAGAAGCATCTCAAAAGCGTCCGGAAGAGATTCTCGCAAATCTGTATACTGCATATCCTGAAAACGATAACCACATACAACAATTCCATCATTCCAATTATCAGCATACTGCAAAGCCTTGGCGCCTGTCAAACATACCGCAGATACTTCAATACCCGCACGAACTAAACTATTACGGATATTTACTGCATTTTCCCTCGTTGAGAAAACAACAATAATATTACTCATATCTGCTCACCTCTTCCGCTAACTATAATTTTTCTCAATCTTATTATCTATCAAACAATCCAGTCTACAGCCTGTAAAGATAATGGTCGATTTCCCAGTCTGTCACCTGCATACAATATTCTTTATATTCTTTCTTATTCGCTTTGATGATCTTTTCTGCAAGATTTTTTCCTAATACATTGATCAGCAACTCATCTTTCTCAAGTTCTGCCGTTGCATCCCCAAGATTTCTCGGCAGTTCTTCTACTTGAAGCTCATCTCGTCTTTCCTGTGTCATCTTCTGAATATTCTCATCAATATTCTTCGGAGGCATGATCTGATTCTTAATTCCATCCAGTCCCGCTTTCAGAAGTACTGCAAGTGCCAGATACGGATTGGCTGTTGCATCCGGACTGCGAAGCTCCAGCCTTGAATTATTTTCTTTCTCCATAGATACACGAATCAACGGACCTCTTGTCCTGGCAGACCATCCCATATAAACCGGTGCTTCATATCCCGGCACAAAACGCTTATATGAATTGATCGTCGGATTTGTAATGCAAGTGATCGCTTTCATATGCTTCATCAGGCCACCGATAAAATAATATCCTTCCTGACTAAGTCCATTTTCATCCTCTGCATTATAAAGTGCATTTGTTCCATCATTTTTATATAAAGACAAATTGATATGCATTCCCGATCCATAAGTCTCGCTTTTCGGTTTCGGCATAAATGTTGCATGCAGACCATGACGTTTTGCAATAGTCTTGACAACCATCTTAAATGTCATCAGATTATCCGCTGTAATCATAGCCTCATCATAATGGAAATCAATCTCATGCTGCGCCGGTGCGATCTCATGATGTGAAGAAATAATCTCAAATCCCATGTCTTCTAATGTTAAGATCATGTCTCTTCTCGCATTTTCTCCGAGATCCAATGGTCCTACATCAAAATATCCGCCCTGCTCATGAGTTACAGTTGTCGGTCTGCCATCATCATCTGTATGGAAAAGGAAGAACTCACATTCCGGGCCGACATTCATCGTATATCCCATCTCTTTCGCTTCTGCTACCGCTTTTCTAAGCACATAACGCGGATCACCCTCATATGGTGTTCCATCCTTCTTATATACATCACAAATTAATCTTGCAACCTTCCCCTGCTGTGGTCTCCATGGAAAAATCTCAAATGTACTCAGATCCGGATACAGATACATATCCGGCTCCTCTTCATCTGTAACACCTTCCAGAGAAGAAACATCAAACATGCAGCGATTATCCATTGCTTTCTCAAGCTGTCCGACTGTAACTGCCATATTTTTCATTGTTCCGAAAATATCTGTAAACTGCAGTCGGATGAAAGCGACATCTTCTTCCTCTACAATTCGAAAAATATCGTCTCTTGTATAGTTATGCATTACTTTGCAACCTCCTTTATCATAGACTCATACGATAAAAGGGCGTTCTCCACCCAAGTTGGAAACGCCCTTGTTTCTGTGTTACATTATATCGACTGACTGTTTTCTTGTCAATTGGTCATTTTACAGTATTTTTAATTATTTCCGGATCAGTTCAAGCACTTCTTCTTTTACAGGCATTGCTTTGATCGCACCCTTCTTTGTTGTTACAAGTGCTGCTGCCGCATTCGCAAATGTCAGCATCTCACCTAACTGTTCCTCTGTCAGATTATCAAAATCATGATCAACCAGATAATTCAGAGAACTTCCACAGAAAGTATCTCCGGCTCCTGTTGTCTCAATTGCTTTCACTGAAAATCCCGGTCTCTCTACACGCATACCTTTATAATAAGCTCTGCTTCCGTCTTTTCCCATAGTCAGAAGAATCAACGGAATGTTATATTTCTCCTGCAGATATGCAATTCCCTCGTCATAATCTTCCTTACCGGATACAAACTGAATCTCGTTATCAGAAATCTTCAGGATATCACATTTACCAAATCCATACTCCATCTGCTCTTTTGCAAGATCAAGAGAGCTCCACAGGGGCGGTCTCAGGTTCGGGTCAAAGGATACAAGACAACCATTCTCATTCGCTGTTTCTACCGCTTTCTTTGTTGCCTCGCGCACTCCATCGTGTGTCATAGAAAGTGTTCCAAAATGAAAGATTTTTGTATCTTTTACTACTTCCGGATTCACTTCATCTGCAGTGAGCATCATATCTGCTCCTGGATTACGGTAGAAAGAAAATTCTCTGTCCCCATCCGGAAATGTATGTACAAACGCAAGTGTTGTATTTACATTTTCATCAACCACCAGATTTGATGCATCGATCCCGGCTTCCGTAATCGTTTCTCTTAACAGGGTGCCAAACTGATCTTTTCCAACCTTTCCTATAAAAGCTGTCTTCTTTCCCATCTTATTCAGAAGTGCCAGTACATTACACGGTGCACCTCCCGGGCAGGCCTCGAACATATTGTTTCCCTGTTCGCTCTGTCCATTCATCGTAAAGTCGATCAGAAGCTCTCCTAATGCGATCACATCATATTTCTTTGCCATAAAGTCCTCCTACTACTCATTTATTTTCTTTCTATTCCAGTTCATAATCTTTCTTACTGAAATATTTCTTTTAATTAAAATATACTAACTCTTCGATTGGTTCTGCTGACTCAATATTCTCCGCCTCAAGTACCGGTCCTTCTCCACCATATACAGACAGATTCGCATAACGTACTTTTGCACGGATCTTCACCCAGTCTCCTGCATTTAACTTTGTTGCATAAGCACTTCTGCAGACATATCCAAGGAAAGATGTGTCGTCTGCACAACAAGTCATTGCCATACGTCCCGGATAGAATACTTTAGATGGAAATGCCTTCGGTTTCATGACCTTTGCAACAAACTCTACAACTTTTCCTTTATAGCGCTCCGGATGCTCCTGCATATCAATATACCAGATACCATAATCTTCTCTTGGAATTTCAATCACAGGTGCTTTGAGATCATACGGTACTTCATCTTCAAAAATATTGTCTACTTCACCGTTCTCATCCTCAAAGATAACTTCTGCCTGTGGACTTACAACCTTAACACTTCTGCGGTATCCTGCTAACGGTTTCTTATCTTCACAACGGTTAAACAGTACAAGCTCTGCTCCTTTTACCATCTCGACAAACAGTGGCTTTAAATTTGTCAGATACATCTGGAAAGTACTTGCATCTACTGTTGTGATCTTCTGCTCGATAGCCCATCCTGCCGGAAGCTTCATCTTCTCAAATTCGCTCACCTGCCACATGCCATTATATTCAATAACAACACGTTCCGGCTCATGCTTCTTATTCATCTCTTCCAGCCATTCTTCTGTCAGATCTTCTTTCTCTTCTACAGTCTCAATAACGACACCATACTTCAGCATTTCCATTGGATCATACTCTTCTTCACCCTCTTCACAGAGAATCAGAAGTGTCTTTCCATCAATCTGAAAGTAATCCTGAGATAGTGTAAAATTCAGGAACTGAGTTTTACCACTGTCCAGAAAACCTGTCATCAGATAAACCATAACATCTGGCTCTTTCATCATATCTATCTCCATTCCGTCTCCCTTTTGCAGAAGACATCTGTTATTACATAATGCTACGCAGTCCCCTATGTGGTACTGCTTTGCTTATTCTTTTTATTTCAGCTTAAATAATTCTGCAAGCTTGTCTTCGTTAAGCTCTGCTCCGATCACACAGATTCTTCCTGTGTATTCCGGTGCTCCTGTTCTTACTTCATGCTCCTCCGGAACCATATCAAAGTAGATCCACTCTCCATCTGCTCCTGCTACCATTCCTTTTGCACGGAGTACATTTCCGTAAGAGCCATCCTCTTCAAGAGTCTTCAGAATTGCGCTGACTTCATCCTTTGTATAAGTATGAATTGTCTCTTTACCCCAGCTTGTAAATACCTCATCTGCATGATGATGACCCTCATGATCGTGATGATGATGGTGTCCACAGCCGCAGCTACACTCTCCGTCATGATGATGGTGCTCGTGATCATGGTGATGCTCGTGTTCACACTCTTCGTGATCGTGGTGATGGTGCTCGTGCTCTTCGTGATCATGGTGATGGTGCTCGTGTTCATGCTCTTCATGATCGTGATGATGGTGCTCATGCTCATGGGCCTCTTCTGCTACCTCTGCAAGCAATTCCTCTTCCAGAGATTTGCTTGATTCCATTGTCTCAAGAATTTTTTCGCCTGGAAGCTGCTCGATCGGTGTTGTGATGATCGGAGCTTTTTCATTCAATTCTCTTAACAAAGCAACGCTTTCCTGAATCTTCTCCGGTTTCGCTTTATCTGTACGGCTTAAAATAACTGCGCCTGCATATTCAATCTGATTGCTGAAAAATTCACCGAAATTCTTACGGTAAATCTTACACTTTGTCACATCTACAACTGTTGTAAAACTGTTCAGTTCTGCATCGATTTCGTCCTGAACATCCTGTACAGCCTTGATTACATCAGAAAGCTTTCCAACACCTGATGGCTCGATCAAAATACGATCTGGATGATATGTATCTACAACTTCATGAAGAGATTTTCCAAAATCTCCAACCAGTGAACAACAGATGCAGCCGGAATTCATCTCGCGGATCTCAATTCCTGCTTCCTTCAAAAATCCACCATCAATACCGATCTCTCCAAATTCATTCTCAATCAGTACAACCTGTTCTCCCTTATATGCATCGGAAAGAAGTTTCTTAATTAAAGTTGTCTTTCCTGCTCCAAGAAATCCTGAAATAATGTCAATCTTTGTCATTGTTCTCTTCTCCTCTTTCTATTATTTCAAATCCAATTCAACCGGGCAATGATCTGATCCCATAATATCTGTAAGTATCTTCGCATCGTCCAGTCTGTCCTTTAAACTTTCTGAGACACAGAAGTAATCTATACGCCAGCCTGCATTCTTTGCCCTGGCACTGAAACGATAAGACCACCAGGAATAGATCCCTGTCTGATCCGGATAAAAATACCGGAACGTATCAATAAATCCGGCATCCAAAAGTTCAGTAAACTTCTGTCTTTCCTCATCTGTGAAACCGGCATTCTTACGATTTGTCTTCGGATTCTTCAAATCGATCTCCTTGTGGGCCACGTTCATGTCTCCTGTCACGATCACCGGTTTCGTCTCTTCTAATTTTTTCAGATAACTGCGGAAGTCATCCTCCCACTTCATTCTGTAATCTAACCTTGCCAGCTCATTCTGAGAATTCGGTGTATACACTGTAACAAAATAAAAATCTTCAAACTCACAGGTGATCACACGCCCCTCCTGATCATGTTCCTCGATCCCAATTCCATAACGCACCGACATCGGTTCTTTCTTTGTAAATACAGCCGTTCCGGAATATCCTTTCTTCACCGCATAATTCCAATACTGATGATAACCTTCCAATTCCAGGTTCAGCTGTCCTTCCTGCATCTTCGTCTCTTGAATACAGAAGATATCCGCATCTGCCTCATGAAAGAAATCAAGAAATCCTTTCTGTACACAGGCACGAATACCATTTACATTCCATGATATTAATTTCAATCTGCCGCATCCTCCCTTTCAAGAGTGCTGCCGTTCACCACCTGCCTGACACCTTGTCTGTAAGTAACCGGCAACCTTCCAAAACCAGATTAATAAAACACCTCATCAAGAAATAATCCCCTTGCAGGTGCCAGAAATCCGGCCTGGCTTCTATCTTTTGTTTTCAGCGGTTCCTTCACGCTCTCGATACTTCGCGCTCCGGTTCCAACTTCCAGCAAAGTTCCTGTCAGAATTCTTACCATATGATAAAGAAACCCTGTTCCTTCATAATGAATATTGACTTTGCTTCCTTGTCCGCAAATCATTATAGCATAAATTGTTCTTTTTGTGGACTTTTCATCCTTTTTATCCGTATATCCGGCAAACTCATAAGTACCAGTCAGCAGCTTTGCTGCTTTTCGCATTGCTTCCAAATCCAGTTGCTGCGGAAAATGATATGTATACCGCCTTGTAAACACGTCTGGTTTCTCTGCCAGATCAAGCTGATAAATGTATCTTTTTCCGACTGCACTTTTTCTCGCATGAAATCCATTCCTCACAAGCTCTGCATCTAAAATCCGAATATCTCCAGGTAATCTTGAATTTATCTTTTCTGTAAAAAATCCATCCTCCGCCTGACCGGAAAGAACTACTGTTGCAGTCTGCCCATTTGCATGAACTCCTGCATCTGTTCTGCCTGAACCATCAATCTCCACTGGATAACCTGCCGCTGACGAAATTGTCTGCTCCAGAATTCCCTGCAGAGTATTCTCTGTATTCGACTGTCTCTGCCACCCCTGATATGCAGTTCCGTCGTAGGCAATTGTTAATTTATAAGTTCTCATCTACGCCTCCCGTGTAATATACTGACAGTAAACTATGAGAAACACGCTTCGCGAGTTTCTCAAGTTATCGCGGCAGTCGCCAAGGTCTCGTGCAAGCACGGACTTTGGCTCGTTGCTCGCGTAAATTGAAATCGGCTATACCCATAAACAGAGTATAACCGATTTTTATTATTTTAGAAATTTCTTCAATTCATCCATAAATGTATTCGCATCTTTGAACTCTCTGTAAACAGATGCAAATCTGACATATGCAACCGGATCCAATGTCTTCAGATTCTCCATAACAATCTCACCAATCTCACTGCTTGGGATTTCTTTCTCTTCACGGTTAAAAATTGCCAGTTCGATCGCATCAATTGTCTTCTGAATCTCCTCAGCCGGAACCGGACGCTTGTAGCATGCATTCAGAACTCCATTCTCTATCTTCGCTCTTTCATACTGTTCACGGTTATTATCTTTCTTAATTACAATCAGTGGAATTGTCTCTACCTTTTCATAAGTTGTAAAACGCTTACCACATTCATCACAGGAACGTCTTCTTCTGATAGAACTATTATCCTCTGCTGGTCTGGAATCAATCACTCTTGTATCTGGATTGCCACAATATGGACACTTCATATAATCCACTCCGCCTTTCCACGTATCTTATTGCCTTCATTATACACAATGTCTAATATTTTTGCAAAAACTTTTCTTCTTTAATTTCCACAAGAATAATATCCGGTCCAATCTTCTTTATACATGCAAATGGTATCACATATTCACTATCTGTTCCAAAGAATCCGCAGAACTTTCCCGGTCCCGGAACAATCAATGCTTCTATCGCACCGGAACATACATTTATCTGCAGATCTACTACACCTCCAAGGCATTTTCCATTACAGATATTCACTACCTCTTTTTCTTTTAATTCACAGAGCCTCATACTCTCCACTCCGTTATCCGTTGCTGTTTCCCTTGTCCTATAAGCTCCAATCGCAACTGCAACCTGTCTTATAAATATCCTATGGATTTAACTTGTACCTTGTGCATACCTATAACAAAGAATGTGCCTTGCACATTCTTGCGCCAGTGGCGCTTGTTTAGCAAGGACCGAAGTGGAAACGTAGACCGCTTGCGACATCTACATTGTACGCCGCAGTGCGCATCCTTAGCGGAGCGTTTTTAATATATTAGGAAAGCACTTTCCTAATATATTAAAAACTTGTTCTGTAAATTGGAATTGCATTAATCACAGGTTCTTCATATGGATGGACTTTCTTAATTGCCTGAATTGTTTCGTCTACTTTCTCTGTAAATACAGTTACCTCAATTTTTACTTCAGGTTCACAACTGATTTCACCCGTATTTCCAATATAAGGAGATGTTCCGTCTAACGGTCTCCAATAACTGGTAAGCTGTGAACAGGACATACAGGAATCATAATTTCCTATGTGACCGGCATCCACTGACTGTAACGCTTTCTGTAGCTGTTTAATATGTGTTTCCGGAATAAAAATTTCTAATTTGCAATACTTGAAATCCATACAAAACTCCTCCTTAATGCACATGCAAAAATAATAGGTTTTATCATGTTTTTTCTACTTCCTTTTCCGTCCTGGTAAACCATTCCATTTCTACTGACATTTTTTCCTTTGTAGCAACACTAACAAAATAATCATCAAAGCATCTGGTCTCTATAAAATATTCCTTGTCTTTTTCATTTCCCCATCCTGTACTAAATCCAATTCCCTTCACCTTTAATTTAGCTTCTAATTCCGTCCATCGACGCGTAAACAATCGATCTTTATCTTCTCCCGAAAACTTTGACAACTGGTTTCTTATTTCCTGTGAAAATACTTTTCTTGCTGTTGCTTCGTGATATGGACGTATACGCTCAATATCAACACCTATTTCCTGATCCGCAACTGCAAGTACTACATATTTCCCACTGTGAGATAAATTGAAATAAACATCACCATTTCGAAGCGCAGGTTTTCCTTCTTTATTAATTAGAAGTTGCTCGTCTTTCTCTACATTTAAATACTCTTTTAAAAGATATCCTGCTATTAATTCCTGCTTTTTATCTGTTTCCCGCTTATGTTTATGATATTTTTCCACATATCTTTGCGTTATCTGTGAAAGGATGTTTTCTTCATCATATGATATTTTCTCTATATCTGCTATTATGATTTTTGCTTGTATCATTTCCTTAATCCTCGCTGCTATATCTTCTATATACATATAGCAAAATCTTTTCTATGTCAAGAAAAACAAATTTTTAGAAAGAAAAAAACAGCGCTTTCGCACTGCTTCTCATTCCTGTCTATATTCCATGTACCTTCAAAACTACATACAGTCA